>JADGQS010000195.1 GCA_017881585.1 Gemmatimonadaceae bacterium
CCGGTGAGGATCCCCACCTCACCATCGAACGCCGGCGCGACCACGGACTGCGCGTCGCCCTCGAAGAGCATCGCTTCCGGCGAGATGACCGAGATGTGAAGCATGAATCCCCCGCTCAGCTCTGGAACTTCTTGGCGTTCTCGACCACGTCGTCGATGCCGCCGGCCATGAAGAACGCCTGCTCCGGCAGGTGATCGAACTCGCCGGCCACGAGACGCTCGAAGCTCGAAATGGTTTCCTCGAGCTTCACGTACTTGCCCGGGATGCCCGTGAACTGCTCGGCCACCGCGAACGGCTGCGACATGAAGCGCTGAATGCGCCGTGCGCGTCCGACAATTTTCTTGTCGTCTTCGCTGAGCTCGTCCATGCCGAGAATCGCGATGATGTCCTGCAGTTCCTTGTAGCGCTGCAGGATGCGCTGGGTCGCGGTCGCGGCGGCGTAGTGCCGCGCGCCGAGGTATTGCGGATCGAGGATGCGCGAGGCCGAATCGAGCGGGTCCACCGCGGGGTAGATGCCGAGCTCCGTGATCGCGCGCGAGAGCACGACGGTCGCGTCCAAGTGCGCGAACGCGGTCGCCGGCGCCGGATCGGTGATGTCGTCGGCCGGAACGTAGATCGCCTGCACCGACGTGATCGAGCCGTTGCGCGTCGACGTGATGCGCTCCTGCAGATCGCCCATCTCGGTCGCGAGCGTGGGCTGGTATCCGACGGCGCTCGGCATGCGGCCGAGCAGTGCCGAAACTTCCGAGCCCGCCTGCGTGAAGCGGAAGATATTGTCGATGAAGACCAGCACGTCGGCGTTTTCGCGATCGCGGAAGTACTCGGCCACCGTGAGTCCGGAGAGACCCACGCGGAGGCGCGCACCCGGCGGCTCGTTCATCTGGCCGTAGATGAGCGCCGTCGACGCGAGCACGCCCGATTCCTTCATTTCGAGATAGAGATCGTTTCCTTCGCGCGTGCGCTCACCCACGCCGCAGAAGACGGACTTGCCGCCATGTCCCTTCTGCACGTTGTTGATGAGCTCCATGATGACGACCGTCTTGCCCACGCCGGCGCCACCGAAGAGCCCGACCTTTCCGCCCTTCACGAACGGCGCGATCAGGTCGATGACCTTGATGCCCGTCTCGAAGACTTCCGTCTTGGGCTCGAGGTTCACGAAATCGGGGCGCTTGCGGTGGATCGGCCAGCGCTCGGCGGTCGCGGGGATCGGCGCGCCGTTGTCCACAGGCTCGCCGAGCACGTTGAGGATCCGGCCCAGGGCCGCTGCGCCCACGGGCACCGTGATCGCGGATCCGGTGTCGACCGCATCCATGCCGCGCACGACGCCGTCGGTGGAGCTCATGGCGACGGTGCGCACCTGGTTGCGGCCGATGTGCTGCTGCACCTCGACGATCACGCGGATCGGAGTGCCGGCATCGGTCGTGCCCTTGATCTCGAGCGCATTGTAGATCTCGGGGAGGTGCTCGGCCATGAACTGAACGTCCAGTACCGGGCCGATTACCTGGACGATCTTACCAACGTTTGTTGCCGTGGCTGTAGTCATAAAAAGCGAGTAATCGGTAATTGGTGGTTGGTCGTTGGTACTTGGCCCTTACATCTCGGTCGTCCGCACGTTGGTTGGCCAAATACCAAGAACCAATGACCAACGACCGATTACCCGCAGTTGCCGTTTCTTACTCGAGCGCCGCCGCGCCCCCCACGATCTCCGCAATCTCCTGCGTGATGTTCGCCTGCCGCGCCCGGTTGTACGTGCGGCGCAAAAGGTTGAGCATTTCGCCGGCGTTGTCCGTCGCGGCCTTCATCGCCGTGCGGCGCGCGGCCTGCTCCGCCGCGACCGTCTCGACGAGCGCCTTGTACACCGCGTTGCGCACGTACGCCGGCAACAGTTCGCTGAGAATCGCGCCCGCGTCCGGAAAGAGCAGAAAATTCTTCTGGCCCGCGGCGCTCGCGGGCGGTGCGACCGGGAGCACGCGCTCGGCCACCGGCGGCGACGAGAGTGCAGACTTGTACTGGGCGCACACCACGTAGACGGCGTCGATCTCGCCCTTCGCGTACTGCGTCATGAGCGCATCCACCAGCGAGGCGGCGTCCGATGCGGTCGGCTTGTCGCCGATGTCGGTGCGCGACGTCGCCATCGCGCGCGCGACATACCGGAAATAGCCGCCGCCCTTGCGGCCGCTCACGTGCAGCTCGACGGTCGTGCCTTCGCCCTCGAGTCGCGCGATGAGCGCGCGCGCTTCCTTGATGAGGTTCGCGTTGAACCCGCCGGCCATTCCGCGGTTCGACGTGAGCAGGAGCACCGCGGCGTTCTTCACGATCTTCGGCTGGCGAAGGAGCGGGAAGTCACCCTCGAGGTCCTTGCTGTACAGGCTCGAGATGACGTCCGCGAGGGCGCGCGCGTACGGACGCGCCGCGATCACGCGGTCCTGTGACCGCTTCATTTTCGAGGTCGCGATCATTTCCAGTGTGCGCGTGATCTTGCGCGTGTTCTCGACGGACTTGATGCGTCCTTTTAACTCGCTGCCCTTGGCCATGTGCTAGGCGATGCTCTTCTTGTACTGCTCGATTCCGCGCTTCAGCTCCGCCTCGGTCGCGTCGGAAATCTTCTTTTCGTTTCTGATATTGTCGCCGACCTGCGGGAACTGCGCCTTCATGTACTCGTGAAAGCCCTTCTCCCAGGCGCGCACCTTTTCGGTGGCCACGTCGTCGAGGAATCCGTTCGTGACGGCGTAGAGGATCATGACCTGGTCCTCCATCGCCATCGGCATGTACTGGCCCTGCTTCAGCGCCTCCACCGTGCGCGCGCCGCGTTCGAGCTGGCGCTTGGTGGCGGCGTCGAGGTCCGACGCGAACGCCGAGAACGCTTCGAGCTCGCGGTACTGCGCGAGGTCGAGGCGGAGCCGGCCGGCTACGCCCTTCATCGCCTTCGTCTGCGCCGAACCGCCGACGCGCGAGACGGAGATGCCGACGTTGACCGCTGGCCGCACACCCGAATAGAACAGGTCGGCTTCGAGGAAGATCTGTCCGTCGGTGATCGAGATGACGTTCGTCGGGATGTACGCCGACACGTCACCGGCCTGCGTCTCGATGATCGGCAGCGCCGTCATCGATCCGCCCGCCTTGAATATCGTCTTGCCGTCGACGATCGACGGATCCTCGGAGAGCTTCGCCGCACGCTCGAGGAGACGCGAGTGGAGATAGAACACGTCGCCCGGGAACGCTTCGCGGCCCGGCGGGCGGCGAAGGACGAGCGAGAGCTGGCGGTACGCGGCGGCCTGCTTGGAGAGGTCGTCGTACACGCAGAGTGTCGCCTTCCCTTCGTTGTACATGAAGAACTCGGCCATCGCCGCGCCCGTGTACGGCGCGATGTACTGCATTGGCGCCGGGTCGCTGGCGGAGGCGCAGACGACGATCGAGTACTCCATAGCGCCCGATGCCTTCAGCTTCTCGACGACGCTCGCGACGGTGGACGCCTTCTGTCCGATGCCGACGTACACGCAGATGACGCCGGTGCCCTTCTGGTTGATGATCGTATCGATGGCGATGGCGGTCTTGCCCGTGCCGCGGTCGCCGATGATGAGCTCGCGCTGGCCGCGCCCGATCGGGATCATCGAGTCGATCGCCTTGATGCCCGTCTGGAGCGGCTCCTTGACGGGCTGGCGGACGATGATTCCGGGCGCCTCGCTTTCCACCTTGCGCGTGTGCTGGGCGTTGATCGGACCGAGCCCATCTATTGGACGGCCCAGTGAGTCAACCACCCTCCCCACGAGCTCGTGTCCGACCGGCACCTCGAGCACGCGGGCGGTGCGGCGGACTTCGTCGCCTTCCTTGAGCTGGAGGTAGTCGCCGAGGATGACGGCGCCGATGTTGTCTTCTTCGAGGTTGAGGGCGAGCGCGGTGATCTTCTCGCCGGTTTCCGAGGAGGTGACCTCGAGCATTTCGCCGGCCATGGCTTTCTGGAGGCCATAGATGCGGGCGACGCCGTCTTTCACCTCGAGCACCGTCCCTACTTCCTCGACATCGAGGGAGCTGAGATCAGCGGCTTCGATTTCTCGAAGGAG
>JADGQS010000196.1 GCA_017881585.1 Gemmatimonadaceae bacterium
GAGTAGAGCATCACGCTCGTGAAGGGAATCTTCTCGTCCTTGGCGGCGCGAGCCTCGCCCACTTGCTTCGGGATGTCTGGAAGCTTGAGGCCGGCGTTCGTCTTCACGGCCACCTTGTGGATGAGCGCGAGGAGGTTGGCGGTCTTGTCGGTTGCGTTCGTGGTGAACTCGATCTTGCTGGTCTCGACGTTGAACGAGCGGAGATTGAGCACCATGGTACCCGATGGATCGGTGACGAACCCGCCGGTGATCATGTGGTGCGCGCCGAGCAGCTTGCCGACCTTCACCGCGGTCTCCGGGTCGGTCATCTTGTCGGACGAGAGCTTTTGCTCCTTCAAGATGCTCTCCAGCTGGTCGCGCTCGACCACGACGATGCCCGGGTTGTCAGCCATCTCCGTGATCAGCACGTCGCAAATCCCCTTCGAGAGCGGTGCCAGCTCGTCGTGCGCCTTGCCGATCGCGCCGTTGCCGAAGTACAAGATCGCCACAGTCGGCTTGGACTGTGCGAACACGCTCGAGGCGGCGAACGCGACGCCCGCGGCGGCAGCAAGAAACCGGTGAAGCTTCATAAAGTCTCCTCCTCGGGAGATTAAACGGTCAGCGTGAGTCCTTCCGCGGCGGCGACCACCTGCAGCGTGCCGCCGCGTTCCTTCACCAATGCCCGGCATTCCTCGGTCCGCTGGTCCAGCTCCTCGTCGCTGCGCCGCGGCTCGTGGTGGAACAGCACCAGCGTCTCCACCCCCGCGGCGAGCGCCAGCTCGACTCCTTCGTGGAACGTCGAATGTCCCCAGCCGCGATGGTGATCGTATTCTTCCGTCGTGTACGTCGTGTCGTGCACCAGCACCTTCGCGCCGCGGCAGAACTCGACGAACTTCTCATGCCATCCGTCTGGCGTGCTGAACTTGCCCGTAGCCGGACCGAGCTCGTTGTCCGACACGTACACCAGCGCGGGCTTGCCCCGCGTCTCTGTAAAGCGATACCCGAGAGCGCCGCCGGGGTGCCGTACCTCCATCGCCGTCACTTCGTATCCCGTCCCCGCGCAACATTCGCCCTCGGCGAGATGGCGGAAGTCGATCGTCGCATCCAACTCTTCGAACGTCACCGGAAAAACTACCGGGGACATCTGGTCCCGCACCACCCGGTCGATGCTGGTCTCGAGCGACTTCGAGCCCCAGATCGTGAAATGATTACCCCGCTGGAAGATCGGCGCGAAAAACGGGATCCCCTGAATGTGATCCCAATGGGCGTGCGTAAGGAAGATGTCTCCCTGAATCGGTCCCCCGTTCGCCCGCTCGATCAGCGCGCGCCCGAGTTCGCGGATCCCGGTCCCCGCGTCGAGAATGACCAGCCAGCCGCCGGCCGTCCGCACCTCCACGCACGGCGTGTTGCCGCCGTAGCGCACGGTGAGGGGGCCTGGGCTTGGGATCGAGCCCCGCGTGCCCCAAAACTGCACCCGCAGGCTCATCTGGTTTCTCTCGACACAAGGCACGATAGCACGAGCGGGCTCCGACTGGAAAGGCGGGCGGTCACGAGCGTGATGTGATGTGCGTCACTTCCAACGGCGATCGAAGATGGAGGATGGAAGATCGAGACCTACCGACTGCAGTCCGCCGTCTGCAGTCCGCCGTCTGCCGTCTGGCATTTCAGATGCGCCGCCGCGAGCGCTTCACGAGCGCGGCGCGGTTCGTGATGCGGATGCGGCGGCGCTCGGTGGAGATCCAGCCGGAGTCCTGGAATTCGCGCATCGCGCGCGAGACCGTTTCACGGCTCGCACCGATGACGTGCGCGATGGTCTGGTGTGTGAGGGCCTTCTCGATCAGCGGCCCGCCGCCCTCGTCGGCCGTGTCGACCAACATGCGGGCGATGCGGCCGGGGACGTCGAGGAGGACGAGCGACCCGATCTGCCCGTCCGCACGGCGGAGCCGGCGCGAGAGTTCCGACAGCAGCGACCAGGCGACGGACGGGTTCGCTTCGACACGCTTCCGGAAGTCCTCGCGGCGCAGCACGAGCAGCGCGGAATCCTCCATCGCGATGACGTGCGCGGATCGCGGCTGGTCGTCGATGAGAGCGAGTTCGCCGAAATGCTCGCCGACGCTGAGGATTCCGAGAATGACTTCGCGGCCATCCTCGGCGACGAGCACGACCTTGACGCGGCCCGCGCGGACGATGAACAGCGCGTCGCCGGGATCATCCTCGAAGAGAATGACGCTCCCCTTCGGGTAGCTCTTCTCGCGCACCAGCTGCCCGAAATGGGCGAGCTCTGTGCCGTCAAGAGACTTGAAGAGGGGGACGGTGGCGAGAAAGTCTGCGGTGTTCACGGAAGACCGGCGATGGAAGATCGAAGATGGAGGATGGAAGAGATGCAACTGCCTTGGTTGCGCGAAGTTACGGGGTTCAAGAGCGCCCTGTCAAACTCGGGCCGGGGAAGGGGCCGAAAGCGGCTTCCAGGTACCGAGCAACGCCAAGCGAGAGATCCTCCCGCCACGGGTGTGCCACGCACTGGATTCCCAGCGGCAGGCCCTCGGGCGACGTGCCGGCGCGGATGACAGTACTGGGCCAGCCGGTGAGATCAAAGAGCTGCGTGTACGCGGCGGCCGGACGTGAAAACGTCCCGTGCAGCGGGGCGGGGCCGCCGTTCACGGGGCACATCAGGACGTCGAACTCGGCGAAGAGACGCAGGAGCGTCGAGCGCCAGTTGTCGAACTTCTCGTACTGCGCCGAGTAGTCGCCGGACGAGAGGTTCGTTGCGGCCTTGATGCGATCGAAGAGCGGCGATTCCGTGGTCCCCCACCGCGCGAGGATGCGCGCCATGCCGGCGCCGCCATCTCCCCAGATCAGACCGGTATACACTCCATAAATCTCGTCCGCGCCCGGAATCTGGACAGCCGTGTGCTTGCAGCCGGCCTTCTCGAGGATCTTCAGGGCGCGCTCGACCGCGCTCGCGGTCTCGGCGGTGGGCTTGAGCGACCCGAGGTCGATGAAATAGGCGACGCGCAAGTTGTGCACCGGGATCTTCTTGTGATCGCCGAGCGGCGCGGCCACGACGTGCGGGTCGATGTTGTCCGGGCCGGCGATGATCGAGAGTGCGAACGCGAGATCGTCGACGTGCCGCGCGAGCGGGCCGATGTGCGTGAGCGATTCCGCGGGGCCGGTGAAATCGATGATGTGCCCCGCGCGGGAGACGCGGCCGGCGGTCGGCTTGATCCCCGCGATCCCGCAGAAGTGCGACGGCACGCGGATGCTGCCGCCCGTGTCGCTGCCGATATCGAGCGGTGATCCGCCGGCCGCGACGATCGCGGCCGCGCCACCGCTGCTGCCGCCCGGCGTGCGCGCGATGTCGAACGGATTGTTCGTGCGGCCGTAGACGAGATTGTTCGTCTCGAACGCCATGGTGAGATCGGGCGTGTTGGTCTTGCCGAGGATGATGGCGCCCGCGGCGCGGAGCCGCGCGACGACGGTGGCGTCGTGCGGCGGGATGAAGTTGGCGCGGCCCTTGGTGCCGCCCGTGGAAATGATGCCGGCGGTGTCGAGCGAATCCTTGATCGTGACGGGGACGCCGTGGAGCAGGCCGCGTTTCTCGTGCGGCACTTTGTCCGCCGCGCGAGCTTCGGCGATCGCGGCCTCGCGGCGCAGCTGGACGACCGCGTTGAGCTGCGGATTCACGACGTCGATGCGATCGAGATATGCGCGCACCGCCGTCTCGCTCGAAACCTTGCCGGTGCGGATCGCGGCAGCGAGATCGACGAGCGAAAGGGAACGCGGATCGTCTGCGGCCGGGGAGTTCATGACGGAATCGCTCACGTTGACCTGGGACTCGAGTCTGAGAAATGGCGCGCCCACCGCGGCCGCACCGCTCGCGGCGAGGAAGGCCCGGCGCGAGAGCGAGGAATCGTTCGAGTCGTGTTCAGTTGCCATCCGCGCAATTTGGTCGCTCCGGCCGTTCTCTGATAGCTGTCAGTCGACCGCTGTCAGGTGACAGCGTTCAGTCCGAACCTCCTTCGCGCGCCAATTTCGCCACCCGCTCGAACAACCTCGTGAACAT
>JADGQS010000068.1 GCA_017881585.1 Gemmatimonadaceae bacterium
GCGACTCGCGCCGGCCCTCCGTAGTTCGACGAATCGTCCGGGCCTTGAATCACGAACGCCAATGATCTCTCTTTGACCCATGGAAACGGACGACGAGACTGGAGGCAGCGTGCACCGCATTTCCGCGATGAGAGCGGTGTTCTTGACGCTGGCGCTCGGAGTCCTCGCGCCGGCGGGCGCGTTCGCGCAGATGACCGTGCTCAAGGTGATCGGCAGCGACAGCGTGCCGGTGCCGTTCGCGTGGGTGTCTGTTCAGGGCGGCACTGCAAGTATCGCCGATGAACGAGGCCAACTGAGTATGGGCGCCAGCCGGCACCAGACGCTGACGGTTGAGGTCCGACGCATAGGATACAAGCCTTGGTTCGGGAAGCTCGAACTGCTCGACACTGCCACCGTGCTGACGGTCATGCTTCCGCGGCTCGCCCAGGAACTCGCCGGTGTGACGGTCACGGGCGAGGCGGTCAAGGGCCGGCTGCAGCTGGCGGGGTTCTATGACCGGTGGCTCATGCGACAGAAAGGCGCGCTGAGCGCCACGTTCATCGGGCCGGAGGAAATCGAGAAGCGGCACCCGTCACGCGCGTCCGACCTGCTGCAGGGAGTGCTCGGCGTGAGCCTTATGCACACAGAGCGGGGTGGCATGGTCGCGAAAGGAACCGGCGGCTCGTGCTTCATGAAGGTACTGCTTGACGGACAGCCGCTTTGCCCACCCGTTGGCTGCAATGTCATGACAACGAACGGGCAGTCGCTGAGCCGACCTCCTGCGCGCAGGTCAGGGAGTGACACGACCAGCGACGCTCTCACTGTGGACATCAACCAGTTCGTCGATCCCAGCGACATCACGGCGATCGAGGTATACGCTCGTGGCGGGAATATGCCGATCAGTCTTCAGGTATCGGACAACGCGTGCGGTGTTATCGCCATCTGGACCGGGAGCCGGCGATAGCACGATGGAGCCAGAAAACGAATGGGCCGCGCGCGCAGCCGAGCTCCTGCCGACCGGCGCCTCGACGGGGAGCAAGCGGCCGGAGGCACTCTATGGAACTTCAGAACCCTCAGGTCCCACGCACTTCGTCCACGCCTCCGGCTGCCGCATCGCAACCACCGATGGCCGCGAACTCGTCGACTGCACGATGGCGCTCGGCGCGGTCGCGATCGGATACGGCGAGCCCAAGATCACACGAGCCGTCCTGGATACCGTCGCGCAGGGAACGGTGTCGGGCCTCTCGCACGTGCTCGAAGTGGAAGTCGCCGAGCGGTTCTGCAACGTGGTGCCGTGCGCGGAGCGCGTGCAGTTCCTGAAGACGGGCGCCGAAGCGATGAGCGCTGCGGTGCGCATCGCACGCACCTACACGGGGCGCGACGTGGTCATCGGGAGCGGCTACTTCGGATGGCACGACTGGTGCTCGGTGCAGCCCGGCGTTCCCGGGAACGTGAAACGCGATTACCGCCCGGTGCCGTTCAATGACATACCGGCGCTGGAGAACGCGGCGCGCGACGCCGGCGACCAGCTCGCCGCGATCGCCATCGAACCCGTGATCGAGTGCATGGCGTCACCCGAATGGATCGCGCGAGCACGAGCGCTGTGCGATGCGAGCGGCGCCGCACTGATCTTCGACGAAATGAAGACGGGGTTCCGCCTCGCCACCGGCGGATATCAGCAAGTCTCGGGTGTGACACCCGATCTCGCGGCGTTCGGCAAGGCGCTCGCGAACGGCTTTCCGCTCGCGGCGGTCTGCGGCCGCGCCGAGCTGATGGACTGCCTCAAGCGCACGTGGATCTCGTCGACGCTCGCGAGTGAAGGATCGGCGCTCGCCGCGGCGATGGGTGTGCTCGACTGGCACGAGAACGTCGAAGTGAGCGACGAGCTGGCACGCATCGGCGGCGAGATGCGCAAACTCGTTTCGGGCGCGTTGAAGGCGAGCGGGCTCGCCGGCATCAGCATGCACGGGATCGATCCGATGTGGTTCATGAAGTTCGAATCGCCCGAGGCGGAGCAGCGATTCGTGTCACTCGCCGCGGAACACGGCGCGCTGTTCAAGCGCGGCGCCTACAACTTCGCCGCGCTCTCGCACGACGAAGACGCGCTCGTGGACATCGAGGCGGCCGCGAGCAACGCGTTCGTCGCGATGCGGCAGGAGCAGGAGGACGAGTGAACGAACCGCTCATCGACTGTCATGCGCACTTCCTTCACGCGTTCTGCGGGCGGAGCGACTGGCAGGATGTGAACGCCGCCCGTTTCCGCGCCGGCGAAAAGATCGGCGTCACCTGTCACGTCGCGTCGATGCTCGGCACGTACGGTTTCATGTCGCCGACGTACTTCCCGTCGCCTGATGACGTGACGGCCGGAAACGACGCGATGCTCGCGATGTGCAGGGGCGAAGGCAAGCGCGTGCGGATGATGGTGACCGTGAATCCCAATCACACCGGGCACGCGCTCGAGGAAATCGAGCGCTGCGTCGCGGCGGGGGCGATCGGCGTGAAGCTGCTCGCGAGCCGCCGCGCCGACGATCGGCTGCTCGATCCGGTCTGCACACTCGCCGCGATGCACGGCCTGCCGGTTCTTCATCATATCTGGCAGCACCGCCGCCGCGAGTGGCCGAATCAGGAGATCTCCGACGGCGCGGATCTCGCGCGTCTCGCCGCGCGGCACCCGAAGGTGATCTTCATCCTCGCGCACATCGGCGGCGGCGGCGACTACGCGCACACGTTCCACGCGCTCCGGGATTCGCCGAACATCCATCCCGATCTCTCCGGCAGCGGTGTCGACCGCGGAATGCTCGACGACGCGATCAAGGCCGTCGGCGCGCGCCGGCTGCTTTGGGGAAGCGACGTCACGATGTGCACCGGGCTCGCGAAACTGCGCGCGCTCGAGACGACCGGCCTGCTCAGCGCGGATGACATGAAGGACATTCGCTGGCGCAACGCGGCGCGGATCTTCCGTGCCGGTTCGTTCGATGGTGCGGCATGATCGACGTCAACGCACTGGTGGGGCCGTACCCGTTCCGGGCCGTGCCGCATCCGGATCCGGATGTTCTCGTGCGCGTGCTCGATCGCGAGAAGACCGAACGCGCGTGGGTCGGACATCTTCCCTCGGCGTTTCATCGCGATCCGGCGGCCGGCAACGCCGAGCTGTTCGCCGCCCTGAAACCGCACGCACAGCGCCTGAGAGCTGTTCCGGCGATCAGGCCCGACTGGCCGCGATGGGAGCAGGCACTGAAGGATGCTCGCGACTCAGGTGCGGTCGCCGTGCGCGCGTATCCACCGCAGTGGCAACTCGGCCCGCACGATACCGCGATGGCCGAGCTCGCGATCGCATGCGGCGAATCGAAGCTGCCACTCGTGCTGACGGTGAGGTTTGAGGATCTTCGCCAGCGTCACCCTCTCGATGTGGCCGGCGATCTCAGCGCAGCGGCGATCCGTTCACTCGCGCGAGCGGGAAGCGGCGTGCGACTCGTCGTGACCGCCGCCGGCCGCGACATGATCGAGGAGGTCCATTGGGGCCTGACTCCCGCGGAGCAGGAGCGAGTGCTCTGGGACATCTCCTGGATCTGGGGACCGCCCGAGGACCATCTCGCGAAATTGTTCCGCACGATCGGCTCGCGAAGATTCGTGTACGGCACGCACTGGCCGCTGCGGCTCACGCAGACGCCGCGCGCCAACCTCGATCTCCTTCCCGACGATCTCAGCGGCGCGAAGCTCGGCGATCCCGAAACGTTCTAGGCCTCCGGGCGTTCAGGGCGCACACGAGTTTCCGCCCCGGCCGCCACCACCACCAGCGCGTCCGGCGGCGGGCGCCGCAACCACCGTATCGCGCGGCCAGGCGTTGTCGGCCGTGTCTCGATCCGGGAACCGGCAGCCGGGATCCAGCTTTACGCGCACGATCTTTCGCGGGCCGAAGTTCAGCTCGGCCTTGAACGTCTTGCTCCCGCTGAACCACACGTCCACCGGCCAGGTCACGATCGCCGTCACGCTGTCGATCATCTTGCTGTTGGGCATGGGCCGGATCGGTCGGCCCTTCGGTTCGAACTGCACCTTCAGCACGACGGGCGCCGGCATCTGCCCGTCCTGCCGCACGGTCACGGTGGTCTTGCCGCCGGCCGTCGTCATGCCGCTGATCGAACCGTCCACCGATTCCGTGGTGAAGAGCCAGTAGTACCAGAACCAGCCCAGGTCCTTCTGTTTGTCCTTGAGCGCGTTGCTCATGAAGAAGGCGTAGTCCCACGGCGACGGATGCCTGAATCGCCACGTCTCGGCGTAGTCGCTCATCGCCTTCCACACGGCGGTGTCGCCGACGACGCCGCCGAGCATCGAGAGCATCATCGGCGCTTTCGAGTATGCCTGGAACGAGTACATCGGGCCGCCATAGTTCGCGTCCCACATGAGCGGCGCCTCCTGCTCGTTGCCGCTCGTGCGTCCGTACGACTGTCCCGGGCCGTCGAGGTTCGCCGGCTGATGCTGAGAATCGAAGCGCGAGAGCGAGTTCATATACTGGTTGAATCCCTCGTCCATGAAGCCGTACCACGTTTCGTTCGTGCCGACCATCATCGGCCACCACTGGTGCCCGGTCTCGTGATCCGACGCGCCCACGCTCGACATGATGAACATCGGATATTCCATGCCGCCCTCGGGGCCGTCCACCATCGTGAGCACGGGGAACGCGTACGGCATCCAGAGTTTCGAGTAGAACTCGAGGGCGTGCCGCGTGGTCGGCCCGCCGTTCGCGTACTGCGTTGCGTGGCCCGGGAGGTACATCATGTTCACCGGGATCGGACCCCTGCCGGGAATCGTCGCGCGCGTCGCGTCCCACACGAACTGATTGGACGTCGCCCATGCGACGTCGGCCACGGTGTCGGCGACGAAGTGCCAGACGAGGCGATCGCCAGCGGCGGTCGCGACGCCGGGTCCGCGTTCGTTCGCGCCGACGATCGTGCGCGTGGTGTCGGACTCGAGCACGTGCGAGAGGCGCTCTCGCGCCGCGGCCGAGAGAACTTCCTGCGGATTTTGCAGTACGCCCGTCGATCCGACGATCCATCCCGCGGGCATGTCGATCTTCACGTCGAAGTGCCCGAAATTGTTGTAGAACTCCGAGGGCCCGAGGTACGGGTCGGTGTCCCATCCGCCCTGGCGAAGGTCGTCGAACACGGCGACTCGCGGATACCACTGTGCGACCTGATAGAGCGTGTCGGCCCAGCGGCCCATGCGGATGCCGCGCACGTTGTCGGCGCGCGGAACGCGGAAGCTCCACTCGGCTTCGATCGTCGCGCTTCCTTTCGCGGCGATTGGATTCGGAAGCGTGATGCGCGCGGAGGTGGTGTTGACGCCCGTTGCGGCGAGACGCACGACGGGCGGCGCGGCGCCGCGCCCGCCGCCGCGGCCCGTCGGCGGCGGGCTGAGATCCACGGCTTCACCGTTCACCGTGAGCTTCGAAAGTTTCATCCCTTCCGTGATCTCCGTGACGGCCTCTGCACGCGCGACGTTTGGCGCGAACAGGTTCTGGTCGAGGCGCATGACGATCGTGCGCATCGCGGAGTCGCTTTGGTTGTGAATGACCGCGGTCTCGCGGCCGGTGATCATCGACGTGGTCGGCTCGAAGCGCGCGTTGATCGTGTAGTCCATCCAGAGCTGCCAGTAGTTGCGGCCCGGGCGTCCGGTGGAGTCGCGCGTGCCGGCGTCGAAGGCGCGCCGGATCATGTTCGTGAGTGGGATGTCGTGGCGGACGGCGCGCTCAGGGATCTTCGAAGCGGTCTGCGCGCGGCCAGCCTGCGGCGCCAACGCCGCGAGCGCGGCGACCGCGGCGAGCGCGAGAGGAATGAGTGCGCCGAACCGATTGCTCGTGCGAGTCATGCAAACTCCTGGTGCGTGAACGGGTGCCCCTTCAACGGGAATCCTGCCGTGCCCGAGAGATACCACAGATGCGCGCAGCGGGGGAGTGGCTTAAGGTTTCTCATGCGCCGCGCGCTCCTTTTCCTGTGCATCCCGTTGCTGAGCTGTGCCACCGCGCCGCGCGCCGCCGGTCCGATGTATAAGGATCCCGCACTCTCCGCCGACGCGCGCGTCCGCGACTTGCTCGGCCGCATGACGCTCGAGGAAAAGTTCTGGCAGCTGTGGATGGTGCCGGGCGACCTCGACAGCGACACCACCGTCTATCAGCACGGAGTGTTCGGGCTTCAGGTGCGCGAGCGGGGCGACGTGGCACGTGGAAACGATCCTGGCACGGCCGCGCGGCGAATGGCCGAGAAGCTGAACTCGATCCAGCGCTATTTCATCGAGCGCACGCGCCTCGGCATCCCGATCATCCCGTTCGAAGAGGCGGTGCACGGTCTCTACGGAAATGGCGGGACCATGTTTCCCGCGGCGATTGCGCTCGCCGCAACATGGGATACCTCGCTCATGGGTGCCGTCGCGACGGCGATCGCGACCGAATCGCGCACGCGTGGCGTTCGGCAGGTGCTCTCGCCGGTGATCAACATCGCGAACGACCCGCGATGGGGACGGGTGGAGGAGACGTACGGCGAGGACCCGTGGCTGACCACGGCGATGACGCTCGCGTTCGTGCGGCCCTTCGAGCAGATGGGTGTGGTGACGACGCCGAAGCACTTCGTCGCGAACGTCGGCGAGGGCGGGCGCGACAGCTATCCGATCGACTTCGACGAACGCCTGCTCGACGAAGTGTTCTTCCCGCCGTTCAAGGCCGCCATCCAGCAGGCCGGCGCGCGCTCCGTCATGGTGTCGTACAACTCGGTGAACGGACAGCCGGCGATGGCGAACGAGTGGCTGCTCACGAAAGTGCTGCGCGACGACTGGAGCTTCGGCGGCATCGCGATCGGCGATCAGGCGGGGACCGGCGGCGCGCAGGTGCTGCACTTCACGAGTCCGAACAATCTCGTGTCCACCAAGCAGGCGATCGAAGCGGGACTCGACGTGATCTTCCAGTCGTCCGTGCAGCAGTACACGCAGTTCTGGCCGGCGTTCGAACGCGGGATGATCGACCAGCGCGCCATCGATCGCGCGGTGAGCCGGGTGTTGCGGCTGAAGTTCGAGCTTGGCCTGTTCGAGCATCCGTACGTCGACGCCGACGAGGCGGCACGCAGCGGGGGTTCGCGGGAGAACCGCGCGCTCGCGCTCGAGTCGGCACGCGCGTCGATCACGCTGCTCAAGAACGACGCCGGAACTCTTCCATTGAAGAAGAGCCTCACGTCGCTCGCCTTAATTGGCACCGACGCCGATGAAGCACGGCTCGGCGGCTACAGCGGCGAAGGCAACGGCAAGATCTCGATCGTCCAGGGCATCCGCAGGAAACTCGGAGCGGGCGCCGACGTTCGTTATGCGCCGGGGCCGGGTCGCTTTGCCGTCGAGTACGTGCCGGTACCGGCCGCGAATCTCGTGACGGTCACCGACGGCAAGCGCACGCCGGGATTGGCCGCCGAGTATTTCGACAACAACAAGCTGGAAGGAGAGCCACGGCTGACGCGGCAAGACGCCCGCGTGGATTTCGGGTGGACGCTCAACTCACCGGCGCGCGGAATTCCGTTCGACTGGTATTCCGTGCGGTGGACGGGCAAGCTCATCGCGCCTGCGACAGAGACCGTGCGACTCGGGGTGGAAGGAAACGACGGGTACCGACTCTATCTCGACGACTCGCTGCTGATCGACGACTGGCAGAAGAAGTCGTACGGCTCGTTGCTCAAGGACGTGCGGCTCGAAGCCGGCCGCGAGTACGACCTGCGTCTCGAATATTTCGAGAGCACGGGGAATGCGCGGGTGAAGCTCGTGTGGAATCACGCCGTGCCGACCGACTGGCGCGCGAAGATCGACAGCGCCGTGCAAATCGCGCGTGGCAGCGATGCGGTGGTGATCGTGGCCGGAATCGAGGAAGGTGAGTTCCGCGACCGGTCATCGCTGAAGTTGCCGGGCCATCAGGAGGAGCTCATTGAAGCCGTTGCGGCGACCGGAAAGCCGGTTGTGGTGGCGATCGTCGGCGGGAGCGCCGTGACGATGCGCGACTGGATCGACCGCGTGGGGGCCGTGGTGGACGTCTGGTATCCCGGTGAGGCGGGCGGCGAGGCCGTCGCGGACGTGCTGTTCGGCGACCACAATCCGGGTGGACGCCTTCCGATCACCTTCCCGATGTCGGAAGGCCAGCTCCCGCTCACGTACAACCACAAGCCGACCGGGCGCGGCGACGACTATCTCGACGGAACCGGACAAGCGGCGTTTCCGTTCGGCTTCGGGCTGAGCTATACGACGTTCGAATACGGCGGGCTGTCCATCGAACCGTCGGAGATCGTTCCTGGCGGCACCGCGACGGTGCACTGCACGGTGCAGAATTCCGGCGCGATGGCGGGCGACGAAGTCGTCGAACTGTATCTGCGCCAGGAAGTCACATCGGTGGCCACTCCGCTGATCGCGCTCAAGGGGTTCAAGCGCATTCACCTCGCGGCCGGCGAATCGAAAAACGTGTCGTTCACGCTCTCGAGCGCAACGCTCGGCCTGCTCGACGCGAAGTTGCGGAGCGTCGTCGAGCGCGGCACGTTTCGCGTGATGATCGGCCGGTCGTCGAAGGACATCCGGCTGCGTGGCAAACTCCAGGTGAAATAGCGGCGAGGACGAGTCCGCTGGGAAATAGGAGGCGACGCTGTCACCTGACAGCGGTCAGCGGATAGCTCTCAGACGACGGCCTTCTTACCGATTGGTTTGGCGAAGGGCTTCGCGGAATTTCCGTGCTCGTTCCACGGTTGGTCCTGGTGACCTCGGGCCGACGGCGCCCGGCACCGGCGCCACCTCGAGGGCAATGAAGACCGGTCCGGCAGCGCCGATCGACTCGCTCGCCGCGTTGCGCCACTCCTCGAGTTCGCGATAACGAAACACCGAGGTCCAGCCGCACGCACGTGCGATTTCCGCGAAGTCCACTCCGCGCCGGTCGGGCCGGCCGAGCGCGCTGCCGGGAGTGGGCTGCGCGCCGGTCACTTCGTACACGCCGTTTTCGAACACGATCAGGACGAGATTCCGCGGTGATTCGGCGCTGATCGTCACCAGGGCGCCGAGATTCATGAGCATCGAGCCGTCGCCGTTGCACGCGAACACCCGACGCGCGGGCTGCGCGAGCGCGATGCCCAGCGCGAGCGACGGCGCCTGTCCCATGCTGGACGGCACGAACACGAAGTCGAGCGGGTCGAGCGGTCCCATCGCCATCCACTCGCGCGCCGAGCCCATCGACGTGACGACGACGTCACCGCTCGCGCGATGCTCGCGCAGCACGGCGAGGGCTCCGCCCGGGTCCATCGCGGCGTGGCCACTCATGCCTTGCCCTCCGCGATGAGCACGGCGCCCGGCTTGCCGGCCGCGAGACACGCCAGATAATGCTCGCGGATCGTGCCGATCTGCGAGTCGCTCGTGATCAGCTTGTACTCGATCTTCCACGCGTCGAGCACCGGTTCGGTGAACACGAGGCAGCTGTCTCCCGGGAGCGTCTCCTGGTTGAGGAAGCTGCGGTATCCGATGACGCTGAAGATCGGGAGCTTCCAGTCGTGCAGCACGTTGCGCAGGGAGTCGCCCGACTCGAACAGCCCCGTGCACTGGATGAGCACGAGCGGACGCGCGCCGCCGAAGTGGAGCCCAGCGGCGACGGCCCACGCCTCGCCCTCGCGGCAGACGCGAACGAGGTGCATGTCGCTCGCCCGCGCGATCGCGGCGCCCCACTTCCCGATGGTGCTGTCGGGGACGGTGACGACGTGCGTGACTCCGAGTTCGGCGAAGAGCGCCGCGATTTGTTCACCCGAGAACATGGTGCCACTCCTGAGATGCGCCTGAATGTAAGGAGCGCGCTCGAACTCGCGATACGCCCCGCAGGATTGCAGTCAGCCGGACTCGGAGCTATAACACTCGAATTCGCGATCCCCGGAAACCCTCAGGATACGAGCGCGCTGATGATCTTGCGCAGCCCCTTTCCCGATGTACCGATCCCCGACGTCACGCTCGGCGAGTTCGTCTTCGAACATGCGGGCGGATGGTGGAACGAGCCGGCGCTCATTGACGGGTCCAGCGGCCGCGTGCTGACGTACGGCGGGCTGCGCACGCTGATCGAACATTGCCGGGCGGCGCTGAGGGCCCGGGGCTTCGGACGGGGTGACGTGCTCTGCCTGTATAGCCCGAACGTTCCGGAGTACGCCGCCGTCTTCTTCGCCGTCGCGGAACTCGGCGGCACCAACACGACGGCCAATCCGATGTACGGCGCCGAGGAGCTCGCGCGCCAGCTGAAGGATTCCGGAGCAACGATCATCGTGACGGCCCCGCAGCTCGCCGAGAAGGCGCGCGCGGCGGCCGCCGCGGCGGGCATCAAGGAAGTGGTCGCCTGGGCCGACGCGCCCGGGTGCACGGCGTTCGCGGCCTTCGCGTCCGGTGCGTCCGGTGCGAACGCTCACGTGGCGCCGCCGCAGCCGGTGAACCCGTCGCGTGACGTCGTCGCGCTCCCGTATTCGAGCGGCACGACCGGCCTCCCGAAGGGCGTGATGCTGACGCACCGCAACCTCGTGGCGAACCTGGCGCAGATCGAATTCAGCGACAGCACCGAGCCGGGCGACCATCTCGTGGGGGTGCTGCCGTTCTTCCACATCTACGGCATGACGGTCGTGCTCTGTGGAGTCCTGCGAAAGGGCGGGTGCGTGGTGACGATGCCGCAGTTCGACCTCGAGCAGTACCTGCGGCTCACCTCGACGTACGGAGTGAAGCGGGCGTTCCTGGTTCCGCCGATCGCGCTCGCGCTGGCGAAACATCCGATCGTGGATCAGTTCGACTTGTCGCGACTGAAGTTCGTGACCTCTGGCGCGGCACCCATGGGCCGCGAGCTGGAGGTGAGCTGCGCCGCGAGAATCGGCTGCGTGGTGAAGCAGGGATACGGGATGACCGAGACGAGTCCGGTCACGCACTTCACGCCCGAGGATCCCGCGTTCGTGCGGCATGGGTCGTGCGGCCTGCTCGTGCCGAACACCGAGTGCCGCATCGTCAACCTCGAGACGACGAAGGACGTCGCCCCAGGCGAACAGGGCGAGCTGTTGATCCGCGGGCCGCAGATCATGCTGGGATACCTGAACAACCCGGATGCGACGGCGCAGGCGGTCGACGACGACGGGTGGCTGCACACCGGTGATGTCGGGTATGCCGACGCGGACGGATTCTTCTACATCGTCGACCGCCTCAAGGAGTTCATCAAGTACAAGGGCTTTCAGGTCGCGCCGGCGGAACTCGAAGGCGTGCTGCTCACACATCCCGCGGTGGCGGATTGTGCGGTCATTCCGATGGCCGACGCGGAGGCCGGCGAAGTTCCCAAGGCGTTCGTCGTCACGCGACACGATGTAACTTCCGAAGAGCTGATGGAGTACGTGGCGGGCGTGGTGGCGTCATTCAAGAAGGTGCGGTCGGTGGAATTCATCGAGAAGATCCCGAAGTCCCCATCGGGCAAGATCCTGCGCCGCGAGCTGATCGCGCTCGAGCGGTCGCGTACAGTGCCTTCGTGATCAAGTACATCGGTTCGAAGCGCACGCTCGTTCCGAGGATCCTCGCGTACGCCAAGGCGATTCGCGATCGCACGGGTGCGGGCTCGTTCAGCGACATGTTCACGGGGACCACACGGGTCGCGCAGGCGCTCAAACGCGCGCACTTTCAAGTGACCGCCAACGATCTCGCGTCGTATTCGGAGGTTCTCGCGATCGCGTACATCGAGGCCGACGCGAACCTGCATCGCGGGCCGCTCACGGCTGCGAAGCTCGGCCACTTGAACGCGCTCCCGGGCCGCGACGGCTATTTCACGCAAACGTTCTGTGTGGACTCTCGCTACTTCCAGCCCGGCAACGGACGGCGCATCGACGCCATTCGCGAGGAGATCGACCGGATCAGTGATGATCGCGTCGAGCATGCGATCCTCCTGACATCGCTCCTCGAGGCGGCGGATCGCGTGGATTCGACCACGGGCCTGCAGATGGCATACCTGAAGGAGTGGGCGCCGCGGTCGTTCAACGCGATGGAGCTGCGGATGCCATTGCTCATTCCGGGCCCCGGCGCAGCGCTGCGAGAGGACGCGAACGCGCTGGCGGCGGCTATGGCGCCCGTGGACATCGCGTATCTCGATCCGCCGTACAACCAGCACTCGTATTTCTCGAACTACCACATCTGGGAGACGCTGGTGCGCAACGATTCGCCGGAGACGTACGGCGTGGCCTGCAAGCGCATCGACTGCCGGGTGACCAAGAGCGCGTACAATGCGAAAGCGCGTTCGTGGGCTTCGTTCGAGTCGCTCGTGCGGACCATTCCGGCGAAGCATCTCATCGTCTCGTTCAGCAACGAGGGCTACTTCGCGCACGACGATCTCGTCGCGCTGCTCGAATCGACGTTCGGCGAGGTGGAGGCAGTGCCGGTGGATTTCCGGCGGTACGTGGGCGCGCAGATCGGGATCCACAACCCGAAGGGCGAGAAGGTCGGCACGGTCAGCCACCTGACGAATCGCGAGTACCTGTTCGTCGCCGGGCCGGACGCCGGTCGCGTCGTTCAGGACGCCACGCTCAGCATGGCGGGCGCCGCGCCCTCCGGTGGCGGAAAAAGCTGAGATTGCGGTGAAGCCGCTCTCGAAGTCGCGGTATCTGCTCGGGCTGCGCTGCCACAAGCTGCTCTGGTTGGACGAACACGAGCCCGACCCGTCGCCGCCGAACGACGAGGCGCTCTTCCGCATGAACGAGGGCACCGCAGTCGGGGAGCGCGCCCGGGCCGTGATGGGACCCGGCGTGCTCATCAAGTCGCCGGATTTCGCGCGCGAGCAGAAGCTCGCCGAGACGCAGCGCGCACTCGACGCCCGCGCTGCGCTGATCTACGAGGCGACGTTCAGCGCCGGCGGCGCCGTGGTGAGGACCGACATCCTGCGGCGGACCGACGACGGATTCGACCTGATCGAGGTGAAGTCGTCGACGAGCGTGAAGGCGGAGCAGCTCGCAGAGGTGGCGATGCAGCTGTGGGTGCTGCGTGCGGCTGGACTGTCCGTGCCGCGCGCGTTCGTGATGCACCTGAACAGCGAGTGCCGGTACCCGGATCTCTCGAATCTGTTCGTCACCGAAGACGTGACCGCCGACGTCGAACCGCTGCTCGCGGACGTTCCGCGGGAGCTCGCGGCCCAGCGGGCGATGCTGGCAGGGCCCGTGCCGGAGATTCCGTTCGGTCCCTATTGCAAGCGGCCCGAGAAGTGCGCGCGATTCGGCGAATGCTGGGGCGCGCTGCCCGAGCACCATGTGCACACGCTGTACCGGATTCAGTGGAAGTCGGTCGAGAAGAATCTCGCGGCTGGCCGCGAGACGATCGACCAGATGGACGAAGGCATGACGGCCATGCCGCCGGCGAAGCGGCAGATCCGTTCCGTGCGCGCGCGGGAGCGGATCATCGAGGACGGGCTTGGCGCCGCACTCGACACGCTGCGCGCGCCGGTCGCGTGGCTCGATTTCGAGACCGTCGGTCTCGCCGTTCCGGCATGGCCCGGATGCGCGCCCTTCACGCAGGTGCCCGTGCAATTCAGCGTGCACTGGACCGGCAGGAGCGACAACCGGACACGCGCGTACCTGGCGACCGCAGGCGGAGATCCGAGGCCGGCGCTCGCCGAGGAGCTGGTGCGCGCTTGTGAAGGCGCGGAGACAATCGTGGCGTACTATGCGTCGTTCGAGAGGGGGTGCATCGAACAGCTCGCCGAGGCGGTGCCGGAACATGCAGCGGCGCTGCGCCGGATCAACGAACGGCTGGTGGACTTGCTGCCGATCGTCCGCGATCACGTGTACGACCTCGCGTTTCACGGCAGCTTCAGCCTGAAGAAAGTGCTGCCCGCGCTCGTGCCGTCGCTCTCCTACGACGATCTCGAGGTGAAGGAGGGCGGATCGGCGATGGCGCTGCTCGCGCAGCTGCTGTTGGACCCCGAACGGATCGGGGGCGATGACGCCGTGGAAAAACTGCGGCGCGATCTGCTCGCGTACTGCGAGCGGGACACCTTGGCGATGGTCCGGCTCGCGGAGGCGTTGCGTGCAATGTCGTGAAACGGACCGCGCTCGTGGGCGCGCGACGCTCGCATTAGGATAGGGCATGCATCGGAAGGCTTTGAAGCATCTTCGCAGCGCGGACCCCGCGCTCGGCGCGATCATCGACAGGGTCGGCCCATTCAAGCTGGTTCCGCGCGCCGACGGCACGCACTTCGATCACGTCGTGCGCAGCATCGTTGGACAGCAGCTCTCCGGGAAGGCGGCGCAGACCATCTATTCGCGTGTGCTTGCGCTCAAGAAAGGGAAGCGCCCCACGCCGGCGGACTTCCTGAAGTTTCCGGATACGACGCTCCGTGCCGCCGGGCTCTCCGGCCGGAAGGTGGAGTACGTCAAGGAACTCGCGCGGCGCACGCACGATGGATCGCTCGCCATCCTGAAGATTCACGAAATGGACGACGCGTCGGTGATGGAGACGCTGGTGAGCGTGCGCGGCATCGGGCCCTGGACCGCGCAGATGGTGCTGATGTTCCGGCTCGGCCGGCCCGACATTTTTCCGGAACTCGACCTCGGCGTGCAGAAGGCGGTGCAGAAGCTGCGTCGCATGCGGAAGCTGCCGACGCCGAAGCAGATGACGAAGATCGGCGAGACCTACGCGCCGTACCGCACGTACGCGGCGTGGTACCTGTGGCGGAGCCTCGAGCTTCCCGGGGAATGACGCGCTGAAAGTAGCCGTCACGGGGTCGAGCGGGCTGATCGGCAGGACGCTCGTGCGCGCGCTTCGGCTGGACGGACACGGCGTGATCGCCGTGCCGCGAGACCAGACGGACATCGGCGGCGCCGACGCGATCGTGCATCTCGCGGG
>JADGQS010000197.1 GCA_017881585.1 Gemmatimonadaceae bacterium
CGCATCAACCTCCAGGCGGGAACCAAATCCCTTGAGCGCCGCGGAGACCGCCTTCAACTTCGTCTCCACTCTCGCGACCGCATCGGGCGCCGTCTCCGCGGTTCCTTCGACGACGACGTACAACGACGCTCGATCTGCAACGATGCGGGAATTTCGCGAGGCGGTAACCGTAATGACATCAGCAGAAGTCAAAGAGCCCTCGACCAAATCACGCCACCCTCTAAACGGTACCACGCGTAGCCGCGCGGTGCGCCGAATGCCATGTTAGTCGGCGACGCCGAGGCACCCGCACGCCTCCTCCTGAGCGCGCGTCGCCCCTTTCCCGTGGATGAGGTCGCATGATGCTTCACCGCCCGCTCGCACTCACGTCACTGCTCCTCTTGTTCGTCGCGGACAGTGCCGCACCGCGCAACGAGTCGATCGCGGGCGAACACGCGTCAATGGCTCGAGCCGCATCTCCGCTGCTCACCGCGATGCAACTGGAGCTCGCGCGCTCGATGGCGACATTGAAGACGGGCCCGCTCCCTGCCTACTTCCTGAGCTACGAGATCACCGAGCGGCACTCCGTTTCGGTGCAGGGCGCCTTTGGCACGCTCAACTCGAGCAACGAGTCGCGAAACCGGTTGCTCGGCGTCGACCTGCGCGTGGGCTCGAGCCGCTTCGACAACACGCATCCGATACGCGGCGGCATGCCGTCGTTCGACTTCTCCGACACGTTCTCCGCGGTGTCGGTGCCGATCGAGGATGATGCGATCGCGCTCCGCCGTGCCCTCTGGCATCAGACAGACGGCAAGTACAAGCGGGCGGTGGAGAAGTACACGCGCGCCCAGGCGAACACGCAAACCCGGGTCGCCGCGGAAGATTCGTCGGCGGATTTCTCGCCCGAGCCTGCCGTGACCGCGACGGAGGCGCCCGCGAACATCGCTATCGACCGCCGTCTGTGGGAACAGAAGATCCGGAAGTACACTGCTCCGTTCGCGCGCGAGGGAGACATCTACGACGGCGATGCCAGCTTCTCGGCCGAAGGCGACACGCGCTGGTACGTGAACAGCGACGGGTCCGCGCTCCAGACGACGTCGGTCTACTATCGCCTCTTCATCTCGGCGTCGTCGAAAGCCACCGACGGCATGGTGCTGCCGCGTTATGAGTCGTTCACGGCGACCACGCCGGGCGGGCTTCCGGACGACGCCGCGGTGCTCAAGGCGGTCGATCGCATGATCGTCGATCTGCACGCTTTGAAGAACGCACCCGTGATCGAAGCATCCACGGCGCCGGCCATCCTCTCGGGTCGCTCGAGCGGCGTCTTCTTCCACGAGGTGTTCGGCCACCGCGTGGAAGGACACCGGCAGAAGGACGAGAACGAAGCGCAGACGTTCAAGCGGAAGGTCGGCGAGAGCGTCCTGCCGGCTACGTTCTCGGTCTACTTCGATCCGACGCAGCGTCGCCTGGGCAACGTCGAGCTCGCGGGCTACTACGCGTACGACGATGAGGGCGTGAAAGCATCGCGGATCAACGTCGTGGAGAACGGCGTGTTCAGGCGCTTCCTGATGTCGCGTTCTCCCATCGCGGGGTTCGACCACTCGAACGGCCATGGCCGCAACCAGCCGGGATTCACGCCGGTGGCGCGACAGTCGAACCTCGTGGTCACCTCGTCGGCACCGGTGCCGCACGATTCGCTCAAGAAGCTGTTGATCGGCCTGATCAAGGAACAGCACAAGCCGTACGGCCTCATCTTCGACGACATCGAGGGCGGCTTCACGCTCACGCAACGGACGATTCCGAACGCCTTCAACGTGCTGCCGGTCATGGTCTACCGCGTGTTCCCCGATGGCAGGGAAGAGCTCGTGCGCGGCGTCGACTTCGTCGGTACGCCGCTCACCGTGTTCAGCCGCATCGTTGCCGCCGACAACGACACGCGCGTGTTCAACGGCGTGTGCGGCGCCGAATCGGGATGGGTGCCCGTGTCGGCGTCGTCGCCGGCAATCCTGATCTCGCAGGTCGAAGTGCAACGCAAAGAGAAGTCGCAGGAACAGCCGCCCATCCTGCCGGTGCCGAGGGTGCAGCCATGACCAGCGCACGAATGAACGGCCTGTGCATGGCCGGAGCCGGCCTGCTCTGGTGCGTTGTCGCGAGCGCGCCCGCGCGGGCGCAGGGTCAGCCGCGTGACGACGTGGTCGCCCGCGCCACGCGCGACGAGATGGCACGCACGATGACGGAGCTGCGGATCGAAAAGGCGGACCGCCCCTATTTCGTCGCCTATACCGTAACGGAACACGAGGCCTCCAGCGCGTCGGCCAGTTACGGCAGTCTGGTCGGCTCTCATCAGGGCCGCGGCCGGACGCTCTCCGTGGAAGTGCGCGTGGGCGACTACGCGTTCGACAACACGAACTTCTTCAGCATGTCCGCCCTGACGGCCGCCGGCATGCGCACGTTCATCGGCATGACCGAACTGCCGCTCGACGACGACTACCTGGAGATCCGCCGCCAGATCTGGCTCGCCACTGATGCGTCCTATAAGGCGGCAGTCGAGGGCGTGGCGGGAAAGCGGGCCGCGCTGCTGAATCACTCGCGAGCCGATTCACTTCCCGATTTCTGGAAAGAGGAGGTCACGCACACGACGGATGAGCTGCGCCCCGCGGCGTTCGATCTCGCCGCCGGCGAAGCGCTGGTGCGCGATCTCTCCAAGGCCGGTGTCTCGCCGAGCGTGTACTCGTCCAGCGTGTCGCTGAGCGCCGGCAACACGCGCACGTATTACGTGAACAGCGAGGGCACGACGTTCGTTCGGTCGCGGCCGATGGTCAGGCTGGCAGCGACCGCTTCGACACAGGCCGCGGACGGCATGCCGCTCAGCAACGCGTTCAGGATCTCGGCGAGGTCCGTGGACGCGCTGCCCAGCCGCGAGCAGCTCGCCGAGCGGGTCCGTGGGCTTTACGCGACCCTCGACACGATCCGCAACGCAGCGGTGATGGATCGCTACAACGGCCCGGTGTTGTTCGAGGGACGGGCGGCGGCGGAGCTGTTCAGCGAGCAGTTCGCGCCCGCGCTCGCCGCGACCCGAAAGGCCGTGTCGAACAATCCGGCGATGGAACAGATGGCAGCGATGTTCGGACCCTCGGCACAGCGCTCCGGCGCGTCGCTCGCCGAGAAGCTCGGCGCGCGCGTGCTGCCGTCGTTCCTGAGCGTGGTGGACGATCCGACGATCGCCGAGCACGGACCGTTCGCGCTGTTCGGCGGCTACACGGTCGACGATCAGGGAGTGCGGTCGCATCCGACACGCGTGATCGAGAGCGGCATCCTGAAGACATTCCTCGCCGGCCGCACGCCGGTGGCTGGTGTCGCGCGGAGCACGGGGAATTATCGCGGCGGCTCGGTCTCGCCGAGCAACATGATCGTCGAGGCGGCAAACGGAGAGAGCGATGCCGCGTTGCGCGAGCGCCTGCTCGCGCTGGCGAAGGCCCGTGGCTTGCCGTTCGCGATCGTCATTCGCGCGCTCGGTGAGCGCGGCGGAGGGGACGACGCGGCGAGCATGGTTCAGGAGATGATATCTGCCGCCTCGGGTCGCGGCGCCGCAAAGGGAAGGAACGTCCTCGGTGTGTACAAGCTGTACGCCGACGGCCATGAGGAGTGCGTGCGCGGCGCGCAGCTCGTGGGCATGGGAGTCGACTCGTTCAAGGACATCGTCGCGGCGTCCGCTTCGACGGCGGTGGTGCACGGATCGTCCGCGACGGGTTTCAGCGCTCTTATCCTCTCCGCCGAAGGTGGAGCTGCCATCTCTTCTTTCGTCGTGCCATCGCTGTTGTTCGAAGACCTCACGATCACGAAGCGTCCGGACGAGCTCCCCAAGCCGCCGATCAGCGCTCCGCCCGCGGCACCGCGGTAGCGATCGGGGCGTCGCAGCGACTCACAGCTACTCGCAGCTACTCGCAGCTACTCGCAATCGGTTCCGCGTTACTCCTGGAGTCCCCATGCCAAACGCCATGATGCGTACGCCTCTCGCTCTACTGCTGGCGACA
>JADGQS010000198.1 GCA_017881585.1 Gemmatimonadaceae bacterium
GCCAGCCAGGCCGCCGGGCGCTGGGCGATCGACGCGAAAAAGCCGGGCCGTACCAGGCCGGTCTCCACGGACACGACGAGCAACAGTATGACCACCGCGGGCCACAGCCATTTCGCGTAGCGCTGGCTGCGGAGCTCGAGCGGCCCGCCCGTGCGCCGCGCGAGCCCGGTCGCGCCGTGCGCGGCCAGCAGGACGAGCGTGAACAGGGCGACCGACATCGTGTACCAGTCGAGAATCCCCACTCGGCCGCGCGTTCCGAAATCGGTGAACAGTGGCAGGAACATCCGGCCGTCGTCGCCGAGGGGCACGCCGCGCAGCACGTTGCCGAACGCGGCGCCGAACAGCAAGGCCAGCAACGCGCTCGATCCCGCGAATACCGCATCCCAGAACGCCTGCCACATGGGATCCGCAAGATGACCAACGACCTCCAGCGCGATGCCGCGCAGCACCAGGCACCACAGCAACAGGAAGACGGCGAGGTAGTACCCCGACAGCGCGGTGGCGAACACCTTGGGGAACGCCAGGAACAACACGCCGCCCGCTGCGATCAGCCAGACCTCGTTCCAGCTATAGAGGGGGGCGATCGCGCGCACGACCTGCCGCCGCTCCGCAGGCGACCGTGCGACGAGGAGGTGGAGCGCTCCGGTGCCGAAATCCCAGCCTTCGCCCACCGCGAAGGCCGCGAACATGAGCGCCAAGAGGACGTACCAGGCGCGCGTCATTCGATAACCGCGAGCTCGCCGGACGCGCCGACGTCGTGTCCCGGACCCCGAGCAACGTCGCGACCCACCAGGTACAGGTAGAGCAAGCCGAGGACGAGGTAGAGTCCGCAGAATCCGATCAGCGTGAAGATCGTGTTGCCCGCACTCACCACATCACTGGCGCCGTCGCGTGTGCGGTACAGTCCGTAGACGAGCCACGGCTGGCGCCCCATCTCCGCGGTCATCCAGCCGGCGGCGTTGGCGATGAATGGAAACGGCAACGCGAGCATCAGGGTCCACAGCAGGGCGCGGCGTGTCTCAAGCCGGCCGCGCCAACTGTCCAGCGTCGCGAGCCCCATCAGCGCGATGAAGAACGTGCCGAGCCCGGCCATTATATGAAACGCGTAATAGAGTGGTTCGATGCTGGTGGGCCACGTGTCCTCGGGAAACGCCGTCAGCCCGCGGACGTTGGCGTGAAACGTGCCATATGCGAGAAAGCTCAGCACGCCGGGCAACGCGATCGGGTTGTCGAGCCTTCGTTCGACGACGTTCGGCTGGCCGATGAGGGTGATCGGTGCCATCGGTCCGCTATTGAACCGTCCTTCCATGGCGGCGAGCGCGACTTCCTGGTTCCGGGCGACGAGCTTTGCCTGATGGTCGCCGGTCGGGAAGGCGACCATCACCGACGCGATGAGTCCGAGTGTGACACCCCAGCGCAGGTACATGTGGGCCTGCCACTTGTGTACGCCGCGAAGCTGGTAGTACGCGCCGGTGCCCGCGACCACGAACGCCCCTGACACCAGCGCGGCCGACTGGTTGTGGGCGAGCATACTCCACGCCCACGAGTTCATCAGGTAGCCGCCGAGGTCGGCGAGCTGGAGCGAACCGTCGGGCGCGATGGCGAAGCCGACCGGGTGCTGCATGAACGCGTTGGTGGCGAGGATGAAATACGCCGACAGCCAGCTGCCGGCGCATACGCCGACGCTTACCGCGAAATGCGCGCGGCGACTGAGCCGTGCTTCGCCGAACACGAGGGTGCCGACCAGCGCGCTTTCCAGGAAGAACGCGAACATTCCTTCCATCGCGAGGGTCTGCCCAACCACGCCACCCGCGTACCGTGAGAATCCGGCCCAGTCAGTGCCGAACTGGAATTCCAACGGGATGCCGGTCACGACGCCAACGGCAAACGTCAGGCCGAAGATCCTCGTCCAGAACCGCGCCGCTTCGGCGTACCTGGCGTCGCCGGAGCGGATGGCACGCCATTTCCAGAGCACGATGAGCGGCGCGAGCCCCATCGTCAGCTGCGGGAAGATGTAGTGGTAGGTGGCGGTGAAGGCGAACTGCAGCCTGTGCCAGAAAACCGGGTCGCTCGATATGGTCACGCGTTGAAGCGTACCCGCGGCCAAAGGACACGGCTAGCCCGGATTTCTCACGAGGGGGTCGAGAATGCCCTACATACCAGTCGGAGACAGCCGTTATGGAAACCGAGTGTACGGCCGGACGCTGCGGAAGGCGTCTGTGGCCGCTCGCGTCGTCGCTACTTCGAGGGACGCTAACTGGCCGGCGCCGCGAACAGTTCTCCATCCAGCGTCGCGTCATGCCCATACACATCATCGCGAAACTGCAGAAGTCCGTCGCGATCGACCCACGCCGTGAAGTAGACGATCGTCACGGGCCAGGGCTGAGTCAGCTTGACGAATGACTCCTCTCCGCCGGTCATCGCGGCACGAATCCGCGCCGCGGGCCACTCACTGTCATTCCTCAGCAGATACTCGGCGAGGTCGTCGGCGTGACTCAACCGAATGCATCCGTGACTGGCGGCGCGAAAGTCATGCTCGAACAAGCTCTTGGCCGGCGTGTCGTGCATGTAGATGCTGTAGCTGTTCGGGAACAGGAACTTCACGTGGCCGAGCGGATTCGTGGAGCCGGGTTCCTCGCGGACGCTCGGGTCATCCCTCGGGCCCCCCGTGATCTTCATGTGGTGCTTCGCGAGGTAGTTGCGATCCCGGGCCATCCCCTTGAGGATGTCCTTGTGCACGATGCTCGAAGGCACCTCCCACGACGGACTGAACACGATCTGTGTCATCGTGTCGCTGAAGGTGACGGTGCTCGTGGCGCGGTTCCCGACGACGACGTCCATGTCCATGACTTGCCGGCCCTGCTCGATCACGTGCAGCCGGAACTCGGGGATGTTCACCAGCAGCAAGTTCGGCGCCTGTGCCTCCGACACCCAGCGCAGCCGTTCCATATTGATGAGCATCGAGCGCACCCGGGCGGCGGGCGACACATTCAGCGCTCGCATGACGTCCGCGCCGATGACACCATCGGGATGCATGCCGTGACGAGTCTGAAAACGCTTCACGCCGAGAACGGTGATGCTGTCGTAGCGCTCGCCGCCGGTGGGAGGGGCGTTCAAGTCGCCGAGGGTCTGAAGACGAGCGGCGATGTCGGCGATGACCGCGGTGCTGTCTCCCACTTTGAGCCGCCTGCTTCCGCTCGGGAGTTCCAACGCCGGCCAGGGCGCGCCGGTGAGTTTCGCGTAGGATCGAATCTGTTGCTTCAGCAACTGGTACTGCGGATGTATCGGCTCGTATCCAGCCAAGTCCATGTTCCCAGCGGTCAGCGAGTCGAGCAGCCGGCCGTAATCTCTCTTTGCGGCGGGAATGATCGTGTTGAGATCATGGCTCAAATCGCCGCCATGCGGACCGTTCACGAACCGGTAATACTCCGCCGTGAGGCGCAACTCGAGCTCGGTCGCGCAGCTGTCGCATAGCGTCACATGTTTTCCATCGGCAAAGCCACGGTCGTACAGCGCGCTCAGCCTTCGCGTTGCCTTGGTCGCGCCGCGAGCGTCGGCGTCATCCACGCCCGCGAGCGCGATGAACGCCTCGGCGCTCGCGGAAATCGAATCGCCGAGTATCCATGCGAATTGCATGTGCCGTTCGTGATAAAACTCGGCGATCGACTCAGAGTCTGCGCTGTAGTCGGCGGTCTTCGCGAGGAACGCGTCCATGTCCGCCTCGGCGACGGTGCGCGTGGAGTACGGTTGCGCGCTTTCGAATACCTTCGCGACTGCGAAATGGCGCTCGATGCGCGCGCGCTGCTCGGCCTTTTTACTGGAGCAGGCGGACGCGAGCAGAAGTGGAAGCAGCAGCAGCGCGACGCCGGCGCGAGCCGAGCGAGGCTTGCTAAACGTGCCGCGGTGCCTGACCCCCGTAGACGTAGAGCAGGCCGCCGTCGGCGAGCAGCTCGATGATGCGCGCCATGTCGCCGGGTGGAACTGCCGGGCATCCCCAGCTGCGGCCGAG
>JADGQS010000199.1 GCA_017881585.1 Gemmatimonadaceae bacterium
GACATTTTTGTGGTGCCCACGGCGCCGTGTGATGCCCCGCAGGGCTGCGAACCGCGCCGGCTGGGGCGACTCCCCGGAAACGAGTTCGCGCTGCAATGGTCGCCGGATTCACGGCGCATCTCCTATCTCACCCGCGCCAGCCGGTATTCCTCGGTCCGGCTTCACATCGTCGACGCAGCAGGCGGTGCCCCAGACAACTTGACGGGCGATTGGAAGTATGAGCCGGTCTCCTACTTCTGGCGCCCCGACGAAACGATCGTCTTCACCGCCGAGATTGGAGGCCGAACCGGCGTATTCTCGCTCGTGCCGGCGACGAAGAAGATTACGGAGATCGTCGGCGGACGTCGCCGCCTCTCGGAATTTTCCTCCGATGAGCACCACGCGAAACTCGCATACGTTTCCTCGGGCCCGACGAATCCCACGGAACTCTACGTCGTGGACGCCGATGGAAAGAACGAACGCCAGCTCACGCACTTCAACGACGCATTGAACGCCGAGGTTGGCTGGGCCGAGTCGGAGAAATTCACCTATCCTTCGGTGGGCGGCCGCGAGATCGAAGGGTGGCTCATGAAGCCGTTCGGCTACCAGCCCGGGAAGAAATACCCGCTCGTTCTGTACATCCACGGTGGACCGCACTCGCAGTATCTCGAAACGTGGTTCGACGAATTCCAGAATCTCACCGGTGCGGGCTTCATGGTGCTCTATACGAACCCGCGCGGCTCGGGCGGATACGGCGCAGAGTTCACTTATTCGATTCGCGGCCGCTGGGGCGACGAGGACTACCAGGACCTCATGAAAGCGGTGGACCTGGTGGCGAAGCGCCCCGACGTCGACTCCACGCGCATGGGAGTCACCGGCGGTTCGTACGGCGGCTTCATGACCGGCTGGGTCACCGCTCACACGCGCCGCTTCCGCACGGCCGAGGCCGATCGGGCGAACATGGACTGGGTGAGCTGGTACGGCGGTTCGGACGCCGCGCAGGGGCTCACCGAATCCGAGCTCCTCGGCAAGCCGTGGGAGAACTGGAAGATGTACGACGAGACGTCGCCAATCCGCCACGTCGACAAGGTGCGCACACCGACTCTCATCGTGAGTTCGGAAGAGGACTATCGCGTCACCATCGGACAGGGCGACGAATGGTTCGTCGCGCTCAAGAAGCAGGGAGTGCCCGTGGAGTTCGTGCGCTATCCGCGTTCGTCGCACGAACTCTCACGCTCGGGCGAGCCGTGGCTGCTCGTCGATCGCCTCGGGCGGCTTCGCGAATGGTTCACCCATTGGCTCAACCCATGAAACCATCCAATCTCCGCCTTTTCGCCGTAACGCTGGTCCCCTCACTCCTCACTGCGCAGGGCTCCCCGCGTTCCTTTCGCATCGAGGAGACGACCATCTCCGCGGTGCACGCCGCGTTCAAGGCGAAGACGCTCACCTGCCATGCGCTCGTCGGGAAGTACCTCGCGCGAATCGCCGCGTACGACAAGCAGGGGCCGGCCATCAACGCGCTCGTCACGTTGAACCCGAACGCGTTCGTGATCGCCGACTCGCTCGACAGGCGGTTCGCGAAGGAAGGACTCACCGGCCCGCTGCACTGCGTGCCGATGATCGTGAAGGACAACTTCGAAACGAAGGACCTGCAGACCACCGCCGGCTCGCTCGCGCTCAAGGGATGGATTCCCAGGCAGGACGCCACGATGGTCGCGCGCATTCGCCAGGCCGGCGCGATCGTGCTCGCGAAATCGAACATGGCGGAGTGGGCGTTCTCACCGTATGAGACGGTGAACTCGATCCTGCCCGGCTACACCAAGAATCCGTACGCGCTCGATCGCGTGACCGCCGGCTCGAGTGGTGGCACCGCCGCCGCGGTCGCCGCGAACGAAGGCGAGTCGGGGCTCGGATCCGATACCGGCAACTCGATTCGCGGGCCGTCGGCGCATGACGACCTGGTCGGCATTCGCTCGACCATGGGGCTCACATCGCGTGCCGGTGTCGTGCCGCTGGCCAGCAACGCCGACATCGCCGGTCCGATGGCGCGGACCGTCGCGGATGTGGTAGAGATCTTCAATGTCGTCGCCGGCGAGGACCCCGATGATCCGGTGACCGCCGCGAGCCGCGGGCATCGCGAGAGCGACTACCGGAAGTTCGTCGTCCCCGGCGGACTTCGGGGTGCGCGCATCGGCGTGCTCCGCCAGGCATACGAGCACGTCGACCGCGACGGCCGCCCCACGCAGGACAGTGAGGTCGTCGCGGTGTTTGCCAAGGCCGTCAAAGATCTCGAGAAGGCGGGCGCCGTCATCGTCGACCCTGCGGGCATCGACTCGCTCAGCGCCGTCACGCGCTCGGGCGGCGGCGGCTGCAACTCGTTCAAGTTCGACCTCGAGCGCTATCTGGCCGCGCGCGGACAGAATGCGCCGGTGAAAACCGTCGACGACGTGCTCCGCGGCGGCAACTTCCATCCATCCGTTCAGCTTCGGCTGCAGACGGCGCAGGCCGCTACACAGCCTCCCGAAGACAGCCCCGGCTGCAAGGCGCGCGAAGCGATGCGCGAACGCTTCCGCGTCGCGGTGACCGCGATGATGGATTCGCTGAAGCTCGACGCGCTCGTGTATCCGACGTGGAGCAACCCGCCGCGCCTCATCGGCGATCTCAACACGCCGGCAGGCGACAACAGCCAGCTCTTCTCGCCGACCACGGGTTTTCCCGCAATCACCGTGCCGATGGGATACACGCGGAACAACACGCTTCCGGCCGGCATGACGTTCTTCGGCCGCGCGTGGAGTGAAGGAGAACTGATCACGCTCGCCTACGGCTATGAGCAGGCGACGAAACATCGAAGGGCACCGGCGAGTACGAAGGGCAGATAGACCGTTCAACGGTTCGCGGCATCAAACGTGGAGTCGGGGACTGCACTTGTAAGAGCAGAGGGGAGGGGCGAGACCAGCAGGGAGTGGCGAGGGTGAGTGGGAAGTGGGGAGAACCGAGAGGCGAGCGGGGAGCGGCGAGGTTTGTCTCCCCACTCGCTACTCCCCGCTCGTTTCTCCCCACTTCCCCCTCACCCTCGCCACTCCCCACTGGTCTCGCTTCTCCCCTCTCCCCTCTCTAGACGGTAGCTTCTCCGTCCATGACCATCCTGCTCGTCGCGGTCTTCATCTTCTCCGGCGCCGCCGGGCTCATCTACGAGTCCATCTGGAGCCGGTACCTCGGCCTCTTCGTCGGCCACAGCGCCTACGCGCAGGTCATCGTCCTCGTCATCTACCTGGGCGGGATGTCCATCGGCGCGGCGCTCGCCGCGCGCCGGAGTTCCCGCATCCGGGAGCCGCTGATCGCGTACGCAGCGGTCGAAGGACTCGTCGGCCTGCTGGGACTCGTCTTTCATTACGTCTTCCTCAGCGTGAGCGGCTTCGCGTATTCGACGATCTTTCCGGCGCTTTCCGGCGGCCCGGCGCTCGTGATCGTGAAGTGGTCGCTCGCGGGCATCCTGATTCTTCCGCAGGCGGTCCTGCTCGGCGCGACGTTCCCGCTCATGAGCGCGGGACTGATCCGGCGAGTGTCGCGCGACGGCCACAGCGACACGGGCCGGCTGATCTCTATCCTCTACTTCGCGAACTCGATCGGCGCGGCGGTCGGCGTACTCGTCGCGGGGTTCTATCTCATCGGCGTGGCCGGACTGCCGGGCACGCTGCTGACCGCGGCGATCATCAACCTGCTCGTCGGCCTCACCGTGTTCGGCGCCGTGCGGCTCGTGCACGAGAACGATGAACCCGAAGCCGAAGGCGCGCCGCCGCACCAGACGATGGAGAACACTCCGCCTGCGCCGGAGCTCCCGATGCTCTGGCGCGTGCTGCTGATCGTCGCCGCGGGTACTGCCCTCTCGAGCTTCGTGTACGAGATCGCGTGGGTGCGCATGCTCTCGCTCGTGCTCGGGAGCGCAACGCATTCGTTCGAACTGATGCTGTCGGCGTTCATCCTCGGGCTCTCGCTCGGCGCGTTCTGGGTTCGCACGCGCGC
>JADGQS010000200.1 GCA_017881585.1 Gemmatimonadaceae bacterium
ACGCGCGAACTCGAAGCGTGGATGAAGACCACGCAGAACCCGCATTACGAGGGATACTTCGTGTACGGCGACCAGAAGCCGCACTGCTGGAGCGGGCCCGGCACGAGCGCGGACCGGCTGAAGGAGATGGCCGAGTTCGGGCTGCGGAAGATGCCGCAGGGGACGACGACGCCGTGGTGGAGGTACTGAACCGCTTCGGCGGCGATAAAGATTCGCGCGTACGGCGAATCATTTGACTCATCATGATGAGTGAGTTATACTCATGACATGAGCAAACGCCTCCAGGTCATTCTCGACGACGCCGAATACCGCGAGCTCCAGCGCAGCGCAAAGCGCGCACGAATGACCGTATCCGCTTGGGTGCGTCAATCGCTCCGCGAGCTGCGGCGCCGCGAGCCCATCGTCGACGTCGAGAAGAAACTGCAGGTCGTTCGCGAAGCAACGCGCCACGCCTATCCGGCGCCCGCGCCGGCGATCGGCCAAATGCTCGAGGAGATCGAACGCGGATATCTTGGAGGGCGAACTCCGTGATCTTCGTCGACTCGAACATTCCCATGTATCTCGTCGGCGCCAACGAGAGGTACAGGATCGACGCGCGCCGCCTCATCGAGAACGCGGTCACGGCCAGGGAGAGGCTCGTGACGAATGCCGAAGTGTTGCAGGAGATCCTCCATCGCTACGTAGCCATCGATCGGCGGGACGCCATTCAGCCGGCGTTCGACGCGATCCTCGGCGTCGTCGACGAAGTGTTTTCCGTCACTCTCGACGACGTCGAGCGAGCGAAGACCATCCTGCACGGTCGAAAGAAGCACTCGGCGCGCGACGCCATCCACCTCGCGACCATGGAGCGGCAAGGCGTGACCCGCATCATGACGTTCGACACGGGATTTGACGCGTATCCGGGAGTGAGTCGCGTAGTCGCTGCCTGAGCCGGACGATCCGACCTCCCGCGCGGATTCTCCGTCTACATCGGCTCACGAAATAGGCGTCGCATTAATCGGACGTTCACCTACGCCCGGTAAGGCGAATCCTTATTGATGCGCGCCTGTCGTGATCGTATGATGAGCGTGCAGGCCGAGGGCAGTGCCACCGCGTCGCCAAAGTAGTTCGGACGTCTGTCCGAGTCCCGGGTTTGAGGGACCGAGTTCGAGGGGCCGCGCGCACCGACCCACTGCAACTACCCGCCTCAGAGCGGGCAAGAACCGTGGTGCGCGAGAAGCTTGCGCCAACGCCATCGGGCGTCACCTTGGCACTCAGGAGCAATTGCACTCCAGCGGCACAGCCGCCTAAGAACATGCAAGGATGACGCAGAACGCCGGGGTCCAAGGACTCCGGCGTTCGTTGCGTCCGTGAGCCCGTCGCCCCGTCCTGCCGGTCACGGTGGGGCCGGCTAGCGTATACTAGAGCGTCGAGTCCACCCCGCCGCTCACCCGAGAACCTCAGCCCAGGAAGTACACGATGCGACGCTGCCTCGCCGTGCTCACCGTGCTGTCCGTGCTCATCTTCGCCCCGCCCGTCTTCGGACAGACCGGCACCGCACCGAAAAAGGATTCGACCGTCGCCGTGCGATTGCACGACGGATCGCTGCTCGTGGGTCACCTCGCCGAACAAACGGCCGACAGCGTGGTGCTCGTGACCGGCAGCGGACGCATGAAGCTCGCGCGCAGTGCGATCACCGAACTCAAGGTGGTCAACGAGGCGGATGTGCACGACGGCGTGTACTGGTCGCCCGATCCGCACGACACGCGCCTCTTCTTCGGTCCCACCGGCCGCGTGCTCGGCAAGGGGAACGGCTACTTCTCCGACCTGTATCTCTTCTTCGTCAACGCCGCGTGGGGCGTGACCGACCGGTTCATGATCGGCGGCGGGATGTCGGTGATTCCCACCAGCGACTTTTTCGGCAACAACGTCTACTACCTCACGCCGAAGGTCGCGCTCGTGCAGCGCGAGTCGTTCAACGTCTCCGCGGGCGCGCTCATCGGCTTCGCCGGTCACGCGAACGGCTCGGCGGGGATCTACTACGTCGCCGCAACCAACGGGCGTCCGGACGCCTCGTTTACGTACGGCCTCGGGTATGCCTACACGAAGAGCAAGATCGCGGGCGACGCGACGCTGATGCTCGGCGGAAACGCACGCGTTTGGCACCGCATCGCGCTGATGAGCGAGAACTACATCTTCACCGGGAGCAATGGAGGGTACGCTCTGCCCATCTATGGAATCCGGTTCATCGGCGACAAGCTCTCGACCGATCTTGGGTTCGTGAACTTCATCGGCCGCGACAGCCCCGGGATTTTCCCGGGACTGCCGTGGGTTGGCATCGCGTTCAAGTTCTGAGCGCGCTCGGCTTCTTGAACGCCCTGCGGGATTCTTCGATGTTTCGCGATGACCACCGCTGACGTCGTCATCATCGGCGGCGGGTGCATGGGCGCGAGCACCGCGTACCACCTCGCACGGCTCGGCATCACCAACGTCGTGCTGCTCGAGCGCGAGACGGCGCTCGGCACCGGATCGACCGGACGCAACGCCGGCGGCGTGCGGCATCAGTTCTCGCACGAGGGAAACGTGCGGCTCTCGATGGAATCGATCCGGCTGTTCGAGCACTTCGAGGACGTCGTCGGATCGCCGATCGATTTTCATCCCGACGGATATCTGTTCCTGCTGTCGGCGCCCCGACATGTGGAGGCATTCCGCGCCGCCGTCGCCATGCAGCGGCGGCTCGGCATCGAGGTCGAGTGGCTCGACGCAGAGGAGGCCGCGCGGCGCGCGCCGGGGCTCGACGCGGGCGGCGTCGTGGCCGCGACGTTCTGCGCGCGGGACGGCATCTGCGATCCGAACGGCGTCACGATGGGATTCGCACAAGCGGCACGGCGCTTGGGCGTCGAGATCCGGCTCGAAACGACGGTGACCGGCGTTCGCACGAGTGGAGATCGCGTGACGGCCGTCGAAACCGATCGCGGCGTCATCTCCGCGGGAGCCGTCGTGAACGCGGCGGGACCATGGGCGGCAAGCGTCGGTCGCATGGCCGGCGTCCCGATTCCGATCGAACCGCTCCGGCGCCATATCTTCCTCGCCCAGCCGCCGGTGAACGGAGGATGGGAACGCGGCGGTCCGCACGGAGCGCCTGCCGCGCCCGCCGATCGGGTGATGGTCATCGACTTCGACTCGTCGTTCTACTTCCACCGCGAAGGCGCGCATCTCCTGTTCGGAATGGGCGATCCCGAAGAGCGGCCGGGCTTCGACACGCGCGTGAATTGGGACGTGCTCGAGAAGATCGCACCCGTGGCCGCACGGCGCCTGCCCGCGCTTGCGGACCTCGCGATCGCAAGCGCGTGGGCGGGGCTCTATGAGATGACGCCGGATGCGATGCCGGTCATCGGGCCGGCCGGCCTCGACGGCCTCCACGTGATCGCGGGCTTCAGCGGCCACGGGTTCCAGCACGCGCCGGCGGCGGGACGCATTGCCGCCGACGTGATCGCCGGCCGCGATCCGCACTTCGATCTCGGGCCGTACCGCCTCGATCGATTTGCCGGCGCCACGGCCGGCGAAGCGAACGTGGTGTGATCGGCTGAGGGCGTTGGGGAATTCTCTGGCATCATTCAGTCCGCCGGCGTTCGGGAATTCTCTGGCATCATTCAGTCCGCCGGACTACGTTCCCGCTCCACTCTCTCCAATCCGCGCACGGCCATGGACGAATTCTCCCGCCGCAAATTCCTCAGCTTCCTCGCCGGCTCGCCGCTCTTCATCGCCGCCGGCATTGACCACAAATCGCTCCAGCGCCTGCTCGCCGGCACCACGCGCGACCAGTCCGAAGCGTTCGGCCTGATCGACCAGGTCACGCAGGAGCCGCGCTTGATCGGCGCCGCCGGCGAAGCGCTCGACATCTTCGATTTTGAGCCGGTCGCGAAAACGAAGATTCCGCCCGCGCACTGGGGCTATCTCATCACCGGCACCGACGACGACGCCACCATCAAGGCGAATCGCGACGG
>JADGQS010000201.1 GCA_017881585.1 Gemmatimonadaceae bacterium
CAAGCGTGGTCAAAAGATCGGAACCATGCTCATGGAAAGGCTTCTTTCCCGCGCCAGGATGTGCGGCGCGAAAAAAGTGTTTGTGATGTTCCTCTCGGACAATACGCCCATGCGCAGGATGGCGCTGCGCGCCGGAATGTCGGTGCAGACCGCCAACGGTGAATCCCATGCTGCGCGGGAACTGTTGCCCGCGAGCGCGCAAGCGCATTAGAGCGCTGGCGCCCACCGCCTGACAGAAAGCGGTGCCCCCCTGCGGCCACACCGGCTGCACCGTCAACGCGGTTCCTTTCCATCTATGTACCCCAGCGTACGGAAGAAACTCCTCCTGGCGCATATCATTTCTTTCGCCAGAGTTGCATGACAGCGTTTGTCAGAGCCCGGTCGTTGCGGCGCAAGCGGGAATCCGGCCACCGGCAATCGAAATCCGCGTCCTGCGCTTTCGCCTGGGCGGCGCAGGTTTTGTCATTCAATTTGACAATTCTCAATAGACGATCTGCCTTGTTACGTCACATTGATTGCGCGACTCCCGGCCGGACCATGCGGCCGTAGCGTTCGCCACGGGGCTAAGGGAGAGCGTGCCATGACTTCAGATGTCGAAACTCCAGCGGGCGTGGAAGACGACGTGTCGGTCGGCAGGCCGGCACGCGCGCGCTCGCGCGTGTCGCGCTTAGGACGACCGGCGCTCATTCTTGCCGCGTGCGCGGTGCTGGCGGGCGGCGGCTATTACGCATGGCAGACGTGGTTTGCCCAGGACGGCTCGGTCAACAGCCCTCTTACTGCGGTGGCCACGCGCGGGAACCTCGAGGACACGGTCACTGCGACCGGCACACTCCAGCCCAAGGATTTCGTGGACGTCGGCACGCAGGTCTCCGGGCAGTTGAAGAAGCTGCTCGTGGACATCGGCGCCATCGTCAAGGCCAAGGACCTCCTGGCCGAGATCGACCCCTCGGTCTACCAAGCCAAAGTCGACGGCGATCAGGCCCAACTGCTTAATCAGCGGGCGCAACTTGCCGACAAGCAGGCGCAGCTCGCGCTCGCCGATCTTCAGTTCACGCGGCAGCAGAACCTTACGCGCGAGGAAGCGACTTCTGCCGACGCGCTGCAAATTGCCGAGGCAACGCGGAAATCGGCTCTGGCCCAGCAGGATGCGATCAAGGCGCAGATAGAGCAGACCGGGTCCACGCTGCGCGGGGACGAGGCGAACCTCGGCTACACCAAGATCTATGCGCCGATTGCGGGAACTGTCGTGTCGCAGGCTGCGAAGCTGGGCCAGACGCTGAACGCCAACCAGCAGGCGCCCATCATCATGCGCATCGCGGACCTGTCGACGATGACAGTGGAGGCCCAGGTTTCGGAGGCCGACGTCCCCAAGCTGCACGTCGGCATGGACGTCTACTTCACCACGCTCGGCGGGGACAACCGCCGCTTCTACGGGAAGCTGCGCCAGATCCCGCCCACGCCGACTGTAGTGAACAACGTGGTTCTCTACGACGCATTATTCGACGTGGCGAACCCGAACCAGGCGCTAATGACGCAGATGACGGCCCAGGTGTTCTTCGTTGCCTCGAGCGCGAAGGACGCGGTGCTGGTTCCGCTATCCGCGCTGCGCCCGGTGGCATCCGAAGGTCGCGCGCGCGGGCCCCGTGGAGCAGGCGAGCGGGCATCAGGGCTCGACCCGCGCAGCCAGTTCGCCAAAGGAGTCGCGCTGGTGAGCGTGGTCGGCGCCGACGGCAAAGTCGCGGACCGTGAAGTGAAAGTCGGCGTGATGAACCGCGTCTCCGCCCAGATCGTCTCCGGCATTGAGCCAGGCGAAAAAGTCGTGATCGGAACCAAGGCACCTGCCGCGGCTGTGCAGGCGCAGACCGGTAGCGCGCTGGTGCCGGCCGCGACGAAGGGAGGAGGCCGCCCGTGAAATCCGAACTGGCCTCCGGGGTACTTGCGCGCCCCGGGGAACCCGCCGCTGCGGGCGAATCGCCGCGCAGTTCACCGGGCGTGCCATTGATCGAGCTGGTCGACGTGACCAAGACCTTCCGCAGCGGGGAGCTAGACGTCGAAATACTTCACGGAGTCAGCCTGCAGGTCTATCCGGGCGAGTTTCTTGCGATCATGGGCGCCTCGGGGTCTGGCAAGACCACGCTCATGAACATACTTGGATGCCTCGACCGCCCCACTACCGGAACCTACCGCTTCATGGGCGAGGATGTCTCGGGCTTCGAGCGCGACGAACTGGCGCGGCTGCGGCGCGAGGCGTTCGGGTTCGTGTTCCAGAGCTACAACCTCATCGGCACTGTGTCCGCGCTCGAGAACGTCGAGGTGCCGGCGATCTATTCGGGGATGCCGCCCGCAGAGCGCGATACGCGCGCAAAAGAACTTCTCGGCTCGCTCGGGCTGGGTGAGCGGCTGCAATACCGGCCCAGCCAGCTTTCCGGGGGGCAGCAGCAGCGCGTCTCGATCGCGCGCGCGCTGATGAACGGCGGCCGCATCGTGCTGGCCGATGAGCCTACCGGCGCGCTCGACAGCAAAAGCGGCGTCGAGGTGATGGCATTGCTGCAGGACCTTTCGCGCCGCGGACACACCGTTATCCTGATCACGCACGCTCTCGACATTGCCGCGCAGGCGAAGAGAGTCATCGAAATCAAAGACGGGCGGATCGTCAGCGATCCCGGCCCGCAGTTAGCAGGCAGTGCGGCGCCGGCGGACATTGCGCCGGCGGATGAAGGTGGTGCGTCCCTTGTCGGCGGCGCGCGTGAAGCGGCCAAGACCGCGGTGCGGGCGCTGCGCGGCAATCTCTTTCGCACGGTGCTTACGCTGCTCGGCATCGTGATCGGCGTGGCCTCCGTGATCGCGATGCTCGCCATCGGCGACGGGGCCAAGCAGATCGTGCTCGACCGCATCAGCGCCATGGGCACGAACCTGCTGCTGATCCGCCCGGGTCAGCCGAATCGCAGGGGCGTGGGCGGGACCGTCGCATCACTGGTGCCGGAAGACGCGGACATGATCGCCGAGTTGCCTAACGTGCTGGCGGCCGTGCCCGAGCTGGGCGGGAGCGTCACCGCGCGTTTTGGCAGTTCCGACTACCAGACCCAGGCGACAGGAACCTCTGCGACATTTCCGGTGGCGCGCAACTGGCCGGTCAGCAGGGGAATATTTTTCTCGACGGCGGACATGAAGAGCTACGCCTCGGTGGTAGTTCTCGGCCAGACCGTCGCGAACAATCTTTTTCCGAAGGACGTGGATCCTGTCGGCCAGTACGTCGTACTCAATAACGTTCTCTTCCAGGTCATCGGCCTGATGTCGGTGCGTGGCGCCTCGCCGCAAGGCCAGGACCAGGACGACGTAGTAATGGTTCCCCTCACGACCGGGGGGCTGCGCCTGTTCGGCCAGCGCTTCCTGCGCACCATCACGGTGGCGGTGGACGACGTTGAACTCATCGACGAAACGCAGGACGCCGTGACGGCGCTGCTGCAATCGCGGCACCAGACCGCGGACTTCCAGATCCGCAACATGGCCTCGATCCTTGAGACAGCCACGGATACGCAAAACACGCTCACCGTCCTGCTGGGATCGGTCGCGGCGATATCGCTGTTGGTAGGCGGCATCGGCGTGATGAACATCATGCTGGTGAGTGTGACCGAGCGCACGCGCGAAATTGGCATCCGCATGGCCACCGGCGCGCGCATGAGGAACATCCTGCAGCAGTTCCTGACCGAGGCGTTGGTGGTGTCGTTGCTTGGAGGAGCGATCGGCGTAGCGGTCGGGCTTGCGGCGGCGGCGATCATTGGCGCGTTCGGTACGCCGGTCAAGTACTCGGTTGGTCCGGTGCTCCTCGCTTTCGGCTGCTCGTTTGTTACCGGGCTCGTCTTTGGCTACATGCCGGCGCGCAAGGCGGCGCGGGTCGACCCGATAGTGGCACTGGCGACATGATGCGACGACTCGCCTGCCCAATGGTCATAATGGTCGCGATGC
>JADGQS010000202.1 GCA_017881585.1 Gemmatimonadaceae bacterium
CACGGCGGCCGCCGTCGCCCTGATCGCGATCGCGTTGGCGGCCTTCGCCGTCCGCCGGCATTGGCAACAGGCAACCCAGCCCGCTGGAGCGCCGCGCGCCGAGTTCGTCGGCGCCACGGTGTGCGCCTCGTGCCACGCCGCCGAGGACGCGGCCTGGAAATCGTCGCAGCACGCCGTCGCCATGCAGGACGCCAAGCCGGGCGCGGTGCTCGGCCGGTTTGACGCCACGCGCTTCACGAGCGGCGCCGTCACGTCGACGTTCTTCCGCCGCGGCGATCGCTACTTCGTGAACACCGACGGCGAAGACGGCGCGCTGCACGATTACGAGATCCGCTGGACGTTCGGCGTCTATCCGCTCCAGCAGTACCTGGTGGAGCTTACCGGCGGACGCGTGCAGGCGCTCACCGTCGCTTGGGACGCACGCCCCGCCGTCCAAGGCGGGCAACGCTGGTTCTCGCTCACGCCTGGTCACGGCGCCGGACCGCAGGACGAGCTCCACTGGACGGGGCGTTATTACAACTGGAATTACATGTGCGCCGACTGTCATTCGACGGCGGTCCGAAAGGGCTACGACGAGCGCACCAAACAGTTCCGCACGTCGTTCGCCGAAATCAACGTGGCGTGCGAAGCGTGCCATGGTCCTGGCTCGCGGCACGCGACGTGGGGGCGCTATCCCGCCTGGCTGCGCCCCATCGTCTGGCACGACGATGGACTCAAAGCGCGGCTCGCCGAGCGTCGCGGCGTGCATTGGGCCACCGATTCGACGTCGGGAATTTCCTATCGCAGCGCGCCGCGTCGCACCGATCACGAGATCGAGACGTGTGCCCAGTGTCACGCCCGCCGCGCGCACATCGCCGATGGCTATACGGCCGGCGCGCGGCTGCTCGACTACTACATCCCGCTCACCGTTCCCGGCTTGTACTATCCGGACGGCCAGCAGCAGGACGAGGTATTCAACTACGGCTCGTTTATGCAGAGCAAGATGTACGCAGCCGGCGTGACCTGCTCCGATTGTCACGATCCGCACACGGCGAAATTGCGCAACCCCGGCAATCAGGTCTGCACGCAGTGCCACCTCGCGGCGAAGTACGACACGACCGCGCACCATCATCACCTCACCGCCGGTTCCGGCGCGACGTGCGCGTCCTGCCACATGCCCGCGACCACGTACATGCAGGTCGATCCGCGTCAGGATCACAGCATGCGCATCCCGCGGCCGGATCTTACTGTGGCCCTCGGTGTCCCGAACGCCTGCAACGCGTGCCACACGGATCGCGACGCACGTTGGGCCGCCGCGCAGATCCGTGTCTGGTATCCGACTCCGCTGCCGGGATTTCAGCGCTTCGCCGGCGCGTTCGCGGCCGACGATCGGCACGACTCGAGCGCGACCGACTTGCTCGCCCGTGTGGCCAACGACTCCACCGAGCCATGGTTCGTGCGTGCCTCCGCACTCGGCCGACTCGCCGAGCACCCGGGCTCGATCGCGCTCCAGGCAGCACGCGCGTGGGCGCACGACAGCCGGCCACTCGTTCGACTTGCGGCGCTGCGGATCGCGGAGAGCTTCAGCGCCCCGGAGCGGCTCGCACTAGGCGTGCCGATGCTCGCCGATAGCACTCGCGCCGTGCGCCAGGGCGCGGCCTGGCTGCTTGCGCCGATTGCCGATTCACTGAAGAGCGCCGATCAGCGGCGCGCGTTCGATGCCGCGGCCGCGGAGTTTGTCTCGAGCCAGCGCTACAACGCCGATCGGCCGGGCAATCACCTCGTGCTCGGCGTGTTCTTCGCGCAGCGCCGCCAGCTCGATTTGGCGGAAGCGGAGTTCCGTGCGGCGCTACGGCTGGATCCGCGAATGGCCGAGGCGGCGGCCGCGCTTGCGGCGATCCAGAGGGCGCGGGGCGCTAGTGCGCCTTCACCACCGTGAGCGTGATCTGCGACGGATAGATGCGCGAGTGGTGAACCGCGTTGTGTGCGACGAGGCCCTTGCTCTCGTCGTAGTTCTTGCCGCCCGTGTTCAGGTTGCGGTCGAAACGTGGGAAGTTGCTGCTCGAGACCTCGACGCGAATGCGGTGACCGGTGTCGAAGTAATTGCTCGTAGTCATCGGCTCGAACATCACCTTGTACACTTTGCCGGACTCCATCCACACCTGCTTGTCGTAGCCGTCGCGATAACGAACGCGTTTGATCGTCTCGTCCAGGTTGTATGCTCGCCCATCGGGGAAAACGTCGACAAGCTTCACGGTAAAGTCGGTATCCTTGCGGTCCGATGATACATACAGCGTGACTGTGACCGGACCACTGATTTCGGTCGCTGCTTTCATCGGATCGGAGGTGTAAACCAGGATGTCGGGGCGCTGCTCCATCGTTCGCTGATCGAACGCACCGCCCTGCACGGCGGTTCCGGTGCAGCAGACGTTCCCGCCATGCGACGGAACCGGGTGCGTTGGGTCATACGTGAGGGTGTCCAACGCGTCGGCGCTGATCGGGTTCACAACGAGGCGTCCGTCGCCGGTCAGTGTGTTCGCCTTACCGCCGCTCGAGAGATATAGCGTCATCGGAGTGGCGCCGCGCGGCGGCCAAGTGTCGGATGTCTGCCACTTGTCGAGTCCCATCGTGTAGTAGCGCACGCGAGGCAGCGTGTCGAGCAGCCGGTTCTGGTCACCTTTGAGGAAGTGGTCGAACCAGCCGTAGGTGAGCGCATCGTAATCGAGGCGCGCGTCCCCGACAGAACGCTCGCCGACGACTGTGTTCTCCGTCGCACGCTTGTACGCGCAGTGCAGCGTCGGCGCGATCACAGCGTACTGCTGTTTCGCGATCTCGGGACGAGCGGTCGCACGCACGTGATTATACGCGGCGAGGTTCGGTCCCACCGACACGTCGTACCACGACATGAACCAGAGGCCGGGGACGTTGATCGTCATGTCCTCGTGAAAGAGACCACCACGAGACCACGCAGGATCATTCGGTGCGCGCTCAATCATCGCGCCCCCCGTCGTATTGGGCATCGTGTCGGCGAAAATCCCGTGCGGACCGTCAACCGCCTTGATGATGTCCATCTCGGGCAAATGCCAGAGCGCCGTGGCCCAATCCACGGGCGGGAGCTGCTCGGCAAGATCGAACGACCTCGACACGCGAATCAAGTCGGCCTGCGACGTGGCCGCTGGAAACATCGGCCGCATCTGGTTCTGCTCGCCGTAAAGCCATGCGATGAATAGCATCTGCACGGCGCCGCCGCGGTACCAATTCCCCTGCTCGAAATACGGCGCCATGCGCCCCACTCCGGCACCGAAACCCTGCGGGTTGATCGCGGCGAGGCCCGGCGGCGACGTTGCGGCGACACCCATCTGCCACTCCGCAGTGGACGAACAACCGACGAGCCCGACTTTCCCATTCGACCACGGCTCGGACGACATCCATTTGATCGCATCTTCGCCATCCGTACGCGGCGGTCCGAGGATGTCGTAGTTGCCGTCCGAGAAGAAATGACCGCGCTCGTTCATCTCGACGTACGCGTATCCGCGCTTCACTGCCTGGATTTCCGCCGTCATGTCGCGTGGCGCGCCGAGCCGAACGTCCCAGTAGTTAAAGTTGTAGGGCGTACGGACGAAGATGATCGGCACTTTTTCTCCTGCGTCCTTCGGACGGTACACGTCCGTCGCCATGCGCGCACCATCGCGCATCGGCACCATGACCTTGCGCTCGATTGTGGCGATCGCCTCGAGGGCGTGCTCGAGCGAGTCGCGGCGTGTGACGAGCGCCGAGTCGCGTGTGGCTGGACGCTGCGCGGCGACTGGCAGTGCGGCGAGTTGCGAGCTGGCGATGGTGAGGCCGGCGAAGAAGCAACGGGTGACAAAGGGTGACATCAGGCGGGTCGTTGGATTGCTGTGACCAGTGCGGGGTTAGCCAAAAGGTCCGCGCGGGAGCTACGCAGCGCTAGTACGGAACTGAGATGGTGTAGCGCCGAAAC
>JADGQS010000203.1 GCA_017881585.1 Gemmatimonadaceae bacterium
CCGCCGGGAAACACGAACGAGAGCATCGTGCCGAGCTTCGGATCCTTGGCGACGACCGCGGTGGATCTGAGCGCGTACCGCGGCGTGCCGTACGGTGGCGCCGCGCGTTGCAGCGGCGGCGCGAGATGGCGCACGACTATGCCGGTGTCCTGCTGAGCCGGAAGGTGCCGAACGATGACGACGGTCGTGTCCTGCGCATTCGCGGCCGACGCCAACAACGTGAATGCTGCGAAACCGATCAAGCGGCGCATGTAGATCGTAGCGATGAAGGTGGACTGCGAAGGTGAACGATTCGCGACGTCGCGACCTATGCTATATACGACAGGTTCGCCGTGGAGTTCCCTCATCGGCCCGCTGTCAGGGAATCCTGGAGGGGTCGAAAAGTGGCACATAGTCGCCGAATACGATGCCCGGCCTCTCAGCCCGGCTTCTTGTCGTCCGGCTTCTTCTGTTCCGGCCTCTTCTGATCTTGCTGCTTGCGATCAGGCTGCCTCTGTGCCGCCTGAGGATCTCGCTGCGGTCCGGCCGGTTTGCCCGCACGCAAATTCTGAATCTGCTGTGGCTCCAACGGACGGCCCGGATGTCCGGCGATCGCCTTCTGCCGCGTCTCGAACGGCAATGTCGCCGGTGGAATCGGGTTGCGAATTACGAGCGGACGCGGCACCTGAGTGACGGATGTCCTCGTCGGGGGCTGCAGTCTCCGCTGTCCCGGCGGTCCCGCATTCGGATCGGCGGGCATGCGTCGCCCGAGACCCGGATCGACCACGTTACGCTCTACAGCCGCCTGCGGACGGGGCGCCGGCGCTCCGCCGACGGCGGCCTCGCGAGTGGGCACCACGCCCGGGTGCGGCGCGATGCGGGCCGTTCCGATGCGTTCCGGGGCGACCTTCACCACCTCGTGTGCGATCGGCCTTCCGGCCGCGAACGCTTTCGTCGGCACGACGGTCATCGCAACCGTGCGGTGCGCGTAGTGGTAGTGCTCGACGTCCCGCACATGCACGAAGACGCCGATGTCGCTCACGCCGCGCACATTCGCGCCGTTCACCGCGCGGAGATAGCGGTCGCCGTGGTGGTACCACGGCAGGAACGGATCATGCGGACCGAGCGGGAACCACGCCGAGAAGCCGATACCGATTCCGAAGCCGCCGCCATCGGCGAACGCGACGAGCGCGGGCGAATAGTATGCACGTCCGCCGCGAGGACCGGGCACCCATCCCCACCGATTGCGAACGAATGCCCATCTGCCGTAGTGGAACGGTGCGAATCCCCACGGTTCGTCGGCGATCCACACCCAGCCCCACGGTTCCACCCAGGACCAGTGACCGTAGCGATACGGCACCCAACCCGCGACGACGACCGTCGGATACCAGATCGGCCCGACCGCGACGTCGGCTTCCCAGCGGCCGTTTGCGTCGAGATCGCGCACGCCGGGGATGTCCGGATTGACATAGGCATCGGACGCCGAAACAGTGCTGGTGAGCGCGCCATCGCGGAACGAACTCCACGAATCGAATCCATCAGGACCCGGAGGTGGAACGTTCGCGATCTGCACGCCACCGCCGTCGCCCGCAGTGAGACGCACCGTGCGGCCTGCCTCGATGACCTGCGACACGTTCGGCCCGCTGATGTCGATGCGGCCGCGCTCGACGCTCACGATCGTCTGCGTACCCGCGGTGTTGGTCTCGATGCGATAATTGCCGGGCGCGAGGACGCCCACCGCGCCGTTCGGTGTATCGACTTCGATCGTGTCGCCGGGGTTCATCCGATACACGCTCAGCCGCAGCGTGCCGGCCGGCACGCCGAGCTGCAGCAATCCATCGGTCAGGCTCGTGACCGTGACGTCGGTGGACGATCCGAATCGAATCGCGAGCGAACCGATCTCGAGTTCGGCGCGGCCACCGTCGTCGGCGACGAGGCGGTCGCCCGTCGTGATGCTCGAGTTCAGCGTCGCCACGGCCCATTCGTTCGAGCCCGATGACTGGAACGACACGCCGCCCTGCATGGAGCTCAGGCGAGCCACTCGCGACGGCGGATCGTCCGAACCGGACGACGCCTGCGCATCGAGAGGCCGGACCACGACCGTTGGACCGGCCGACGATGGGTTCGCGCCGGCATTCGCGCCACACGCCTTGTTTCCCTTTGGTTCGGTGGCGACGAGCTTGCCGTTCACCCACAGTTCGACCGCGTCGTTCGCCGCCGACGCGATCTCACGCGATTCCTTCGCGTTCAGGTGCAGTTGCGAGCGATCCTGGCTTCCGACGGTCTTCCACTCGAGCGACACCGGCTGGCTGCCGTCATTCTTGATGAGAAAGCGATCGCCGCAGTCGTACCCGAACGCGAGTTGTACGGCTGGCGCCTGTTGGGCGCCGAGCGCCGCCGAGGCCGTGACCATCAAGGCGAACGCAACGAGACGTGCACGAGAGGTATTGTTCATGACTGAATCTACCCCTGACGATGAAAATCGAGCCGTTGCTTCCGTCGGGGAGCGCCCGACACCATTCTTTACTCTGCTCTTCCGGTTCTCGGACCCTGCAAACTCGGAGTTGTTCATGACGCGCGCACTGGCTCGGTTTCTGGCTTTCGCGGCAGTGGCACTTGGCTTCGCGATGCCGCTCGCCGCACAGGAAAAGGTGGATGTGGCGACGATCGAAAAGATCAAGACTGAAGAGATGAATCACTCGCAGGTCATGGAAATCATGAGCTGGCTGTCGGACGTGTACGGACCGCGCCTGACCTGGTCGCCGAACGCGACTCGGGCGCGCGACTGGGCGATGGGCCAGATGAACTCGTGGGGCCTCGCGAACGTTCACGACGAAGCGTGGGACACGCCGGCCGGACTCGGCTGGGAGAGCGAACGCTTCTCCTTCATGGCGCTGACCCCGGCACCGTTCATCGTGCAGGCCGTGCCGCAGGCGTGGTCGGCGAGCACGAAGGGCACCGTCACCGGACCCGCGGTTCGAATCACGGCGGGTTGCTCCGACGAACTCAAGCAATTGTACGCCGGCAAGCTCAAGAACGCGTTCATCGTGACGGCGCCGGCGCTCAGCCGCGCCGTAAACCAGTTCGCCGCTACCGCGACGCGCTACACCGACTCGACGCTCGCCGCGATGGCGGCCGCGCAACCGACTCCCGCGGGCGGGCGTGGTGGCGCCGGCGGACGCGGCGGCGCGCCGGCTCCCGAGCTGTCGGCGACCTGCAAGGCTCAGGCGACACGCGACTCCATGGCAGCCGTCGCGGCGGGCCGCGGCGGGCGCGGTGGCGGACGGGGCGGGCTCAGCGTGGCCGACACGAGCACGCTGCGCTGGCTGGTGTCGCAAGGCGTGGCGGCGATCGTCCTCGGCGATGCGGCGCACGTCGGCGGTGACATCGGCACGAACAACGGCGCGTCGCGAGTCAGCGGCGTCGCCGCGATCCCGACCGTGCACGTGTCGCAGGAATCGTACGGACGCATCGCGCGCATGGTGGAGAAGAACGTTCCCGTGCAGCTCGAGCTGAACATGCAGAACAAGTTCTTCCCCGAGAACAAGGCGTCGTTCAACATCGTCGGAGAAATCCCCGGAACGGATCCGGCGCTGAAGGACGAGGTCGTGATGATCGGCGCGCATTTCGATTCGTGGCACTCGGGCACCGGCGCGACGGACAACGGCGCGGGATCGGGCGTGATGCTCGAGGCGATCCGTCTGCTCAAGGCGCTGAACCTGAAGCCGCGCCGCACCATTCGCATCGGCCTGTGGACCGGTGAGGAACAGGGGTTGCTGGGATCCGCCGCGTATGTGAAGCAGCACTTCGGTTATCGCGACAGCACTGCGTTCCACGCGACGGCCGAGCAGGCGAAGTTCGCGGCGTACTTCAACGTCGACAACGGCAGCGGCAAGATTCGCGGCGTGTACCTGCAGGGCATCGAGGCCGAACGCCCGATCTTCGACGCGTGGATGGGACCGTTC
>JADGQS010000069.1 GCA_017881585.1 Gemmatimonadaceae bacterium
GACGGATTCCCCTCGAGACTCAGGCAGTCGGCGAATGTCGCGCCGGCGTCGGGGTCGTACGTGAGGAACGGGAAGGCGCGGCTCTCCAGCGCAAGGCGCGCGGCCTGCTGCGAAAAGTCGTCGGCCAAGCCGTGCTCGACCGGGCACGGCGTGTAGATGTTGAACACGGCGGGGCGGCGCTTGTGCAGTCCTTTGAGCACACCCGCGACGAGGTGCGACGCAGACGCCTGAGATGACTGGTGCACGTATACGCCGCGATGCGCGATCGCCAGGAGCGCCAGTTCCTTGCGCGTCTCGGTCTTGCCGTGCTGCGCCTTGCCGTACGCGGTCATGTCGGCGACCTGACCGGTGAAGCCGGAGGTGCACGCCTGTCCGCCGGTATTCGAGTACACCTGCGTGTCGAGCACCACGACTTTGATCGGCTTGCCGGATGCGAGCAGCCGCGAGAGGTTCTGGAATCCGATATCGAGCATCGCACCGTCGCCGCCCATCGAGACGATCGGCGGGCAGAGGGCGAACTCGTCATCGGTGAACTGCTGCCATGTCAGCGACCGCAGCGCCGGCTCGTGGGTCGCCGCGTCGTAAGTGCCTTCCTTCAGCAGCTCCGCCCGGCGCACGGTGGCGACGTCGTCGCCCATTTTCCGCATTTGCGCTTCGAAGAGCCCGAGCGCGATCGACGGCGAATCCTGGAACAGGTGGTTGACCCATGGGAACGGATACGGATTGTACGGCCACGTGCTGCCCCAGACCGAAGAGCAGCCCGTGCTGTTCGCCATCCCCATCGAGGCACGACCGTTGCCGCTTGGCCCATCGACGTAACGCCAGCGCAGGTCGCGCAGCGCGTGGAGCGCGTCGGTGAGCTGCGTGAGGCGATCGTGCTTCGCCGCGTCCACGGGCACCGCCACGGCGCCCGTGGCCGACGCGGCTGCGTCGAGATCCGCCCCCGAGGCGAGCAGTTCGCGCGCCTGTGCGTCCAGCGCTTCGATGAGGCCGTCGAGCGCCGTGACGTGTTTCGCGACGCGCGGCTGCATGGACGCGTGGATCGACGACACGATGAGATGCACGGCGGTCTTCTCGCCGCACCCCATGCACGCGCCGTCGCCGCCGACCATCGAGCGGTAGATGTCCTTCTTCAGCAGCAGCGACGACAACACGCCGATGCCCTCGTCGACATCCGAGACGTTGACGAACCGGTCGGCCGTGTCCGGCAGGCGCTCCCACAACGCCCAGTTGCGGCGAAGCTTCTCGAGCTCCGGCTCGTCCTGCCGCAACGTCACGAGCGCACCGTCGGGACACACGGCCACGCACAGGTTGCAGCCCTTGCACGCTTCCGGATTCACCGTGATCGAGAGGAGCCCGCCACCGCCCTTCTGTTTCGCCTCGACGGCGTCGAAGAACGGCTTCGTCCTCACCAGCGGGAACTCCGACAGGCGCTGCTGGACGACGGCGAACTCCTTGTCCGTCTGGGCGCGTCGATCGGGCTCCCACGCCATCTTGTCGGCGACGGCCGCGTACGCGCCGGCGAACGCCGCCGGCACCGCGAGCGATGCGTCCTTCGCGAGCAGACGCTGCGCTTCCTTCGCCCACGATTTCGTGATCGGCCGCAGCCGGTCCAGCGTCGCGTTGTTCGTCGAGACCTCGATCGCGGCGGACAGCACCTCCTCGATGCTGTTCACGAGGCCCGGAATGGCCGAGTCCGGACACTGCGTCCAGCACTGACCGCAGCCCGTGCACTTCTCGGCGATGAATCCCGGCACCTCGAGACGAACGCCGCTCATGTCGCGCACCGCACCGGTTGCCGCGGGCATCGCGCTGATGGCGGCGAACGGATCGGCGATGCCCTCCTGGCCGAGAGCGCAGACCGAGCACACCTGCTCCCAGAACCGTCCGGGATTGCCGATGCCGGGCTCGGCATCCGGTACGTCGAGCAGCGACGGGATGTGCGGCACCACGCCCGGCTCCTCGCGCTCGTCGATCGCGCCCGGCGCAACGGCTTGCACCTGATCGTACCCGCGGCGGATCACGCGCAGGTTGTCTTCCACGATGTTCCCGCCACGATGGCCGAACTTCTTCTGGAATTGCTTGCGTACGCCCTCGAATACCTTCGCCTCGGTCGACCCCTCGCTCGTGATCAACGGCGACGTGCGGAAGAACGCACCGAGGAACGCCGCACCCTGCATCCGGTACCGCATCTCGACGTCGGAGGCTTCTTCTCTCGCGATCGCGAACGCGTCGAGGACGTAGAGCTTGATGTGCCGTTCGAGGATCGCCGAGCGCGCGCGGGATGGCAGCGTGCGCCAGAACGCGTCGGGGGCGAGGTCGCTCTGGATCACGAACACGCCGCCGTCGGCGAGTCCGTCGAGCGGGTCGCTGTGGCGGAACACATTCGGGTCGGGCGACAGGACGACGTCGACGTTTTTGAGCTCGCAGTTCAGCAGGATCGGGTCGTGTGCGAGCACGGCGTAGAACGTGGTCGGCTGGCCCTTCTTCTCCGAGCCGTACTTCGGGTTCGCCTTGATCTGGAGGCCGAACAGCTCGAACGCGGTCATCGCGAGATTCTTGCCCATCGTGATCGCGCCCCAGCCGCCCACCGAATGGATGCGAATCGCGGTCGATCCCTTCGGCAGCAGATTGGGGGCCTTCGCCCGCGCGAGCGATAGCTCCTTCAGGTGCGGATAGCTCTCGAGGAGTTTCTCCTGCCAGATCTGGAGTTTTGGAATTCGCGTGCCTTCGCGCACGAACTCGACGCCGAGGTAGAACTGACGGCGCCCTGCGCCGTCGGGCAGCATGTTCTCCACCGCCGCGACGAGGTCACCGGGCTGGAGGTCGCGGCTGCCGAGACCGAAACAACCCGAGAAGAACTCGGGCACCTGGTCCGCACGAATCGCCGGCAGCCCGGCGTGCGGCAGAGGGCTGGCGAAGCCCCGTCCGTTCTCGACGGCCTGCGACATTGCCGCGCGGATCTCGCGGAGGATCGGCGCGTCCACCGCGAGCGGCTGGTCGGTGCGTTCCAGCACCACGACGCCGCGCTTGCCGGCGAGCAGCCCGGCAACGATGTCAGCTGGAAACGGGCGGAACATCGTGAGGTTCAGCACGCCGACCTTCAACCCGCGCACATCGCGAAGGTAGTCGGCCACCGCGATCGCGTTGGGAACCACCGAGCCCTGGCCGACGATCACCCACTCCGCGTCGTCGACGCGATGGCCGCTCGCTCGCGCGTAGCGGCGGCCGGTGAGCTGCGCGTACTCCTCGAACGCGCGGTCGGTGAGCGGTGCGATGTGGTCGAAATAGAACGGCCGCTGGGCGGCGACGCCCTGCGCGTAGCTCTCCTGGTTCTGCACCACGCCGAGCATCGCCGGATAATCCAGGTCGAACATTTCCGGAATGCGGCGCCGCGTCTCGCCGAACACGAGACGCTGCGCCGGCGTCGGCGATTCGATGCGGTCGGCGGGATCGCCGAGATACGTCTTGATGAGCGCCGGCTCCGGCAGCTGCAGGCTCTCGATGACGTGGCTCGTGAGGAATCCGTCCTGCGCACAGATCCCGGGATTGAGCGACAACTCGGCAATCCGGTGCGCGATGAGGTTCAGGTCGGCCGCCTCCTGCACGTCCCTCGCGAAGATCTGGAAGAAGCCGGTGTCGTCGACCGCGTGATAGTCGTCGTGGCCGGCGTGCACGTTGAGCGCGTGCTTGGTCATCGCGCGCGCCGCGACATTTAGCACGTACGTCAGGCGCTTGCCGACCGCGGCGTAGAGCGACTCGTGCATGTAGGCGATGCCCTGCCCGCTCGAGAAGTTCGTCGCGCGAAGACCGGACATCGACATCCCGGCCGTCACCGCGGCGGCCGCGTGCTCACCCTCGGGTTCGAAGAAGAGAAGCCGGCGCCCGTTGACATTCTCGCGGCCCTCGGCCACCGCCGCGGCCCACCCTTCGCCCATCTGCGTCGAGGGCGTGATCGGATACGCACCGGCCGCTTCGCCTGCCGCGGTCTCCATCGCCACCACTGCGCCGCTGCCGTCGAGTGCCTGCCTGGTCCCGGGGTACTGCGCTGCCGGCGGCTCGCCCGACGCGGGTTTCTGCTTCGTCCACAGTCTCATGCTGCCTCGCTCACGACATTCGCCGGCACGCGCGCGAACTGCGCGCCGCTCAGCCATACGATCGCTCCGGTCGGGCACCGCTCTACCGCGCGGGGCTCGGCGAGCGCGATGCGCTCATAGTCCACCACGGCCACTCCACTCTCCACACTGATCAGCCCCGACTCCGCGTCCTGAACGCACTTGCCGCAGGCGGTGCACGCCACGCGGCACTGGTCGAGGGCGTCGTCGCCGCCGATGAGGTTTCGGCACTGCACGAGGAGGTGCGCGTCGAGGGGCAGGATCGTGAACAATCCTTTCGGGCACGCGTCGACGCAGTCACCGCACGCGGTGCACTTCGCGACGTCCACCACCGGCAGGCCCGTAACGGTCATGCGGATCGCGTCGAAGGTGCACGAGCGTTCGCAGTCCGCGAGGCCCAGACATCCCCACGCGCATCCCTTGCCGCCACCGGCAACGGCGGCCGCCCCGGAGCAGGTGCCGAGCCCGCGGTATTCGGCTTGCGTGAACGCGACGTCCGAACCGCCCGCGCACATCACGCGGGCGACGCGCCGTGCCGCCGAGCCCGCGTCGACGCCGAGAAAATCGGCAATCGCGTTGTGCACGGAATCGTTCGCGACCGTGCACTCCGAGGGCGAGATGCGCCCTTCCACCGTGCCTTCGGCAAACGCACGGCAGCCCGGGTGGCCGCACGCACCGCAGTTCGCGTTCGGCAGCATCTGCGCCACGATGTCGATGCGCGGATCTTCCCACACCCAGAGTCGCTTGTTGGCGATCGCGATGAACACGCCGAACACCAGCCCCACGCCTCCGAGAATCAGGATCGCATGCAGCGTCATCGCCCCGGCCCTCGGCAGCCGCTCATGCCTGGCCGCTCAAGCCGGACTGCCCGAGCAGCCACGAGGCGATCTTGTCGACGGCGTCGGAGGCGCCGACTGCCGGCGTCGCAGCGCCGCCGGCCGCGGGAACGGCGAACGGCGTGCGGGCGAGATCGCCAAGGAGGCGGAGGTCCTCGCCGATCTGGAACGCACTGAGCCCTCCGATCGGGCGCTTCGGCGCGTCCGGCAGGTGCGTCACGGTGAGCCGCTGCCATGACTCGCGGCCGCCGAGCGGGTCGTGAAGGAATGCCGCCGCACCCTCGGGCAGCATCGCCGCGATGGCCGGGCCGTCGAACGACGCAACGCGATCCAGTCCGGAGCCGTCGGTGGTTTGCAGCACGAGCGTCCCGGGAGTGATGCACCGGGCGAGTGGCGCAGGCCCGCAGGGGCCGCGCACCACCAGCACCAGCTTCTCGCGTCCGTCGGCGAAGTCGGTGAGCGCGCCCGCGTGAAGGTCGGCCCCGTCCACCCCGATGATGAGCGGCGGCGCGAAGCGTCGTTCCACCTTGTTCCAGGCGAGAAACTCTACCTCGTCGAGGAGCCGGTCGTGCTGCGCCGCGTGATACCGCCCGCCGCGCACGACTTCGGCCAGCATCACCGCGCCGAACGCCCGGCCCACTCCGCCCAGCGCCGCGTTCACGGCCGTGCCGAGGCGCGCGCCGGACGGCACCACGACCTTGAACAGATCGTCGCCGCGGGCAACAACGGCGCGCAACACCGCAGTCGCGCGGCGCAACGCCTCGAGCGCGTCGGAGTCGACGCGTCGAGCCTTCGGGAACAGCGACGCGAACGCCGCCGCATCGATGCGCATGTCGGCGAATGCGCCGAGTTCCGCGCGCGCTCGTTCGGCTTCATCGTCGGGCGTCGCACCCTGCGCGGCGAGGAAGGCGTCCACCTGCGTGAGTGCGCCCTGGACGAGCGCGCGAAACTCGGCAATCGGCTGGGCGAGTGCCGAAATCGCCAGCGCGATGCGGGGATCAGATGGCATATCGGTCGAGCTCCGCGTCGATGAGTGCCACCCGTTCGGCCTGTGTGCGAGGCGGCACGCGCCGCGTCTCCTCGTAGCGCGGCTTCGAGCCGTCGCGGAAGAGCACGCCCAGGTTCACGCGGTCCGTCGCGCCGGCGATCCGCCGCGCCGCGTCGAGATCGTGCGGGTCGTGCGCAACCTGATTCGTGTAGATCTTGTCGAGCTCGTGCACCACCACGCCGTCGTCGTGCACCAGCATCCGGATGTTGGCAGGATGTTGCACCGCCTCGAGGTAGACGGCGCTCGAGTAGATGGGACAGCGCTGCAGAATCCGCACGAAGCTGAGCCCCCGGTGCTGCCGCGCCGCGCGGAGCGTCGCGTACAGGTGCGCCGGCACCCACTCGGCGGTCTGCGCGACGAACGACGCGTTCGTCACGCCAAGCGCGATCTGCAGCGGGTTCAGTGGAGGAAGCCAGCTGCCGCGCGGCTGGGTGTTGCTGCGAAAGCCCTGCGGCGTGGTCGGTGACGTCTGCTGCTTCGTCAGCCCGTAGATGCCATTGTCCAGCAGCATCACCACGAGGTCGAGGTTGTACCGCATGGCATGCACCCAATGGCCGGCGCCGATCGACGTGCAATCGCCGTCGCCCATCACCACGAACACCGTCAGGTCCGGTCGGTGCAGCCGGATTCCGGTCGCGATGGGAAGCGCGCGACCGTGAATGCCGTGAAACCCGTACGTCTTCAGGTAGTGCGGAAGCCGGCTCGAGCAGCCGATGCCGGAGACGAACACCGTGTTCTCCGGCGCGAGCTGTTCGGCCGCGAGCAGGCGCTGGACCGCGGTGAGGATCGAGTGGTCGCCGCAGCCCGGACACCAGCGGGCCCGCGCCCCCTCGTAGTCGCTCATCTCGTATTCGTAATCTTCCGCGTTCAACTCGAGCACGGGAAGGTGACCGCTGTGCAGCGTCATGACTGGTTTCCTCCGCGCGGCGAGTGGTGCAGGTAATGCAATTGGCTGCGGATGGCCTCGACGATCGACCCGGGACGCAGCGGCTCTCCCGGCACGCGCGTCCAGCAGTCGACATCCACGAGCGTGGAGGAGCGCAGCAGCAAGCTCAGCTGGCCGCGCCGCCGGTTCTCGTCGGTGATGAACGGTTCGCCAGGTTCATCGCTGTAGTTGATCTCGACCGTCATCACCTTGCGGAAGCGCTTGAAGATCTTCTTGAGGCCCGGCTCGAGCGGCGAGAGGAAGCGCAGGTGCGTCGACGACACCTGCAGCCCGTCGGCGCGCGCGCGGTCCACCGCTTCCTCGATCGCGCCCTTGGTGCTCCCCCAGCCGACGATGAGGAGATCGCCCTTCGACTCGCCGTAGACCGGCGGCGGCGACAGGAGCGACTGCAGCACCGCGAGCTTCCGGCTGCGCATCGCCGACGAGTGCTGATGCACGCCGGAGCTATAAGCGACCTTGCTCCCTTCGTCGTGCGACAGGCCCGTGACCGTGTACATCCCGCCCGGTCGCCCCGGAATCACGCGCGGTGAAAGGCCGGTCCGCGGATCCCACTGATACGCCTTTTGCCCATCCGGTACCGGGGAGAGGTCGAGCGGTTCGGCTTGCCAGCGCACGTCGGGCTTGGGTCGGGCGAACGGCGTCACGCCCGTCGCCAGGTTGGCGTCGGAAAGCACGATCACGACGGCGCGAAACGCTTCTGCGATCCGCCGGGCCGTCACCATCACATGGAAGCACTCTTCGATCGTGGCCGGCGCGATGATCACATGCGGCGCGTCGCCCGTCTGGCCGAACAGGGCGGCGAGCAGATCCGACTGCTCGACCTTCGTCGGCAGGCCCGTGCTCGGACCGCCGCGCTGCACGTTGACGACCACCAGCGGCATCTCGGTCATTACGGCGAGCCCCAGGAACTCCGTCTTCAGCGCGAGGCCCGGACCCGACGTGATGGTGAACGCGACCTTGCCGGCATACGACGCACCGATGGCGACACCGACTGCGGCAATCTCGTCCTCGGCCTGATGGACGATCCCGCCGAAGCGCTCGAACACCTCGCTCAGATAGTGCGACACCGATGTCGCCGGGGTGATGGGGTACATCGCGCACAACTCCATCCCCGAGGCGATGGCGCCGAGGCCGAGCGCTTCGTTGCCGTTCATCACCACGAGCGCGCCGCTCGACGGCGCCGGCGCGACCTCGATCCGGAAGTCGAGGTGCTCGCCGGCCCACGCGTACCCCAGCTCCAGCAGGGCGACGTTCGAGCGGTAGATCTCTTCACTCTTCTTTCGGAAGGCGTAGGCGATCTGCTCGCGGACCCGGTCCATGTCGCGATCGTAGATGTAGGCGAGCATCCCGAGCGCGAACATGTTTTTGCCCTTGCGCGGATTGTCCACGAGCGTCAGGCACTGCTGTTCCATAGGGACCGGAACGATCCGGTACTCGCGTCCGGACAGTTCGGCCATCGCGCTCTCCCACGCCGCGCGGATGTCGGGGTCCTCGTCGGTCGCCCACTTGTCCTCGACGAGCAGGACCGCATCGGGCGCTAGCGCGTCGAGACGATGCCTGGCGAGCAGGACCTGCTCGTTGAACGCGACCGCGAGCGTCGTCGCGTCGCCCCAGTTGGTGACGGGTTGCGAGCCGATCCGAATGCGATAACCGCTCGCACCGTCAGGGACGCGCGGAGGCGGCTGGATCTCGGCCGGGATGATCTCGACCGTCCAGACGCCGTTGCCCATCTTGGCCGAGACGGCGCCGAAGATCTGGCCGCATTTCTGCGCGCCTTCGCCAGCGTCCGAAACGATCTCTATCGTATGTTCGGCGACGGAGAGCAGCTTCCGCCGCGCCGCGCCGGCCGCGCCGGCTTCGCCGGTGGGCCTCGCTTCCGTTTCAGTGTGCATTTGACGATCAATTTCGCCAGCGCAGGTACGGGGTTTCTGTCAGGTTAAGCTTGATTGTTGAGGGGGAATCCCTGACAAAATCGGGAGCGGCACACCATCGAGAGCCGGAAGGCCGATTACTGGTACTTGGTCAGCTCAGGAGGTACCTTCCTAAACGCCGCCAAACGACGCGGTAGGAACGATTCGGGAACACCCCGGGCTTCACCGAGCGGAGGATCTGGCCCAGCATGATCTCAGTCGCGCTCATTGAAGACAATCGGATGGTCCGCGAAGGCATGGCGGCCCTGCTGAACCAGACCAAGGATTTCAAGGTCGTGGCCACCGCGTCCGGCGGTGACCCCGCCTTGTTGAGAGACGCCAATCCCGAGGTGATTCTCCTCGACGTCGGGCTCTGGGACGACGACAGCCTGAGCGTCGCCGAGATGGTGAAGCGGGAACATCCGGAGTCCAAGGTGATCATCATGGATCTGCTCCCGGTGCACGAGGACATCGTCGATTTCGTGAACGCAGGAGTGTCCGGCTTCATACTGAAAGACGCGACGTTCGAGGAGCTCGTCGGCACCATTCGTTCGGTCGCCAACGGTGCGCGCGTGCTGCCACCCGCAATGACCTCGTCGCTCTTCTCGCAAATCGCGAAAGAGGCCGTCGTGAAGAGCCGGGCGATGGCCATCGACTCCGTGAGAATGACCATGCGAGAGAGGGAGGTCGTCGGTCTCATCGGCGAAGGGTTGAGCAACAAAGAGATCGCGTCGCGGCTGAACATCGCCACCCACACTGTGAAGAGTCACGTACGGAACGTCATGGAGAAACTCACCCTCCACACGCGGTTGCAGATTGCCGCGTTCTCGCACCGCGGCGCCGACGCGTGACATAGGGCAATACCGCTGGTGAATGCGGACGTTACGAAGAGCGCGGCTGGCACTACACCGAGGGGAGCTGGCGCTAGACCGCCTTGGTCGTCATCGGTTTCGGCGGCGTGTCGACCGGCTCCAGCAGCACCCGCTCGTACTCGGCGATCACCTGCGCTCCCAGCAACAGCACGATCGCCGCGACCTCGGCGCTCAGGAGCACGACGATCGCCGTGGTGAGCGTGCCGTAGACCTCGTGCATGTGCGAGATCGAGCCGTAGTACCACAGCAGCACGTGTCGCGAGATCTCCCAGAGCACCGTCGCCGTCGCTCCGCCGATGAGCGCGTGCCGCCACGACAGCCGGCCTACGGGCATCACGTGATAGAACGCCGTCAGCACCAGCATCTCGCCGAAGACGCCCAGGAAGTACAAGAGATAGCTGGAGAGCAGGAGGTTGTGCGCGGCCAGCACCGCGAGCTTGCCCGACACGATCGTCATGATCAGCAGGCCGATGCCGAGCGACCCGATGAACGTGTACGGGAGCACCGCGGAGACGATGAACCGCCGGGGCTGTACCTTGACGCGATGGAAGAAGATCACCGACATCGCGTTCTCGAGCACGGCGAACGCGAGCGCGCTCGAGAGGATCATCGTGATGGTGACCACGCCGCCGATCACGCCACGGTTGGCCAGCACCACGCGCAGGTTGTCGACGATCGCGGCGCCGGCGCCGGGCGCGAGGAAATCGAGATACTCGTTGAGCGTCGAGAGCAGGCTCGCCTCGTCGATGACGTGCGACAGCACGATCAGGAGCAGGATGAGCAGCGGGATCAGGGAGAGCAGCGTGTAGTACGCGACCGCGCCGGCGAGCAGGAGTCCCTGGTTCGCCTTGAAGCCCTTGAGCACGCGCAGCGCGAAGGGGCCTGGACGTTTCACGATCGCCGAAGCCGAATGCTTGAGGATTTCGGCTGTTCGGATGAGCACGCGGAATTTCGACATCATCGTGCGGATCAATCTAGGTGAAATCGGGGAATGCCGACGGGAGTACGCACATCGAGCGATTGCCCGATCGTGGTTGCGCGTGCTAGCCTCGATGGCAGTGATGGCTCACGCCCGGCACGGACTCACCGCGCCGCGCATGCCGCCACATTATCGGCCCGGGAGGGCTCATGCGCGTCGACCGCTCCGTGCAGTTCCTGACAATTCTCGCGACACTCGCCGCGTGCAGTTCACCTGGTGCGTCGTCGAACGCCCAGCCCGATGCCGCGCCCCCTGCCGCGCCCCCTGCCGCGGCGCCCGTCGTCGCCGCCCCGGCTCCTGAGCCGGCCCCGGCCGTCGATATCAACCTGCGATGGGACTCCGGGCCGCTGGACCTCGCGTATCAGCGCGAACGCAAGGATATGGATGCACGTCACTCTCGGGAAGTCGCCAGCCCGCGTTCGGGCGAATCGTCGAATCAGCGGGACCAGCGGCACCAGACGGAGAGCAAGGGCCTCGAGCTTCGCTATACGAGAGGAAAAACCGCGCACTCGCGGACCATGCCGCCCGCGGAACGGTAGGCGCTGACGTTGGTCCAGAGCGGTTGCCGCACCGGCTGTCGCTCCGCATACTGAACGGATTGAGGCCATTCCGTGCGCTCGGAACCTGAGCAGGCGCGCGGCGTATGACTACTCAATCCCCCTCCATCGGAGTGCCAGCCATGCGTCACCTTCGGCCGTCCGTGCTGCTTCTCGTGCTCGGAACAGCCTGTGCCAGCGCGACATCCGGAACTCCCGAGACGACCGTGGCGCCATCCACCACGAGCCTCGTGGTGGGCAATGGGAAAATGAGCACGATGAACATCGGGACGACCAACACGTATACGGCGATCGCCACGTCCGTTTCCGTGTCGCCGGACTCCGCGTATCAGGTCCTGACGCGCGTCTACACGATGCTCGAGATTCCCGTCGCGCCGGTGGATGTCAAGCGCGCGGTCGGGAACGACGAGATCAAGATTCGGCGCCGGATCGCCGGAATTCCGATGCAGAACGTGCTGGACTGCGGAGACAAGATGGGAACCCCGAACGCCGAGACGTGGGACATCCACATGAATCTCCTGAGTTACGTGCAGGCCGGTCCGGATGGCGGTGCGCAGATCTTCACTCGGATTCAGGCGCTGGGAAACCCGACGGATGGCTCGACCCGAGACCTCACACCGTGCTCCACGAAAGGCGAGCTCGAGAAAAAGATCGGAGACACGATCCTCAAGCTGATCAATAACAAGTAGAAGGCAGCAGAACGCAGACCGCACGAGTCCGGTAACTCGATTTCGCGCTGGCGTCCCCCACCAGCCAGGAGCCTTCATGCGTCGGTGCATGATCCCCGTCGTGCTGGCCGTCGCAGCCGGTGCGCTCAAGGCGCAGGTGGCCGACACCGCCATTTTTCCACCCGTGCCATCGAGCGTGCCGTTCCTGCGCACGCCACCCGATCCCGCCGATTCGGGATTCGGCAAATGGCGGCGCATCCCGATTCCGCGCCATGACAAGACGCCCGCGGCGTGGACGATGCGGGCCGGCGACTGGGACTTCCTGATGGGCACGCCGCGGGCGATGGACGCGATGGACTCGAGCCGCATCATCGACACCACGCTCGCGAACTGCCGCAGGCCGCTGAACATCTCGTCGGCGGACAGCGCGCGCTTCGCGGTGGCGCGTCCGTGGGCCCCGTTCGATTCGATCGTGGACGACCGGCCGGTGCTCGTGATCTCGATCATGCCGGTGCTGCGCAACTTCACGGAGTGCGGCTTCAAGAACCTGGGCCGCCCCGCGATGATCCGGCGCGGCATGCGCTTCGTGACGGACTTCGCCTACGATCCCACGCGCGACCCGGTGAGCGCAGTGCTCATCTCGCGCCTGCGCATCGTGAAGGCGACCATGCTCGCGACCGCACCGGTGATGGTCATGAGCCGCGGCGGCGTGCCGAGGCAAAACACCAGCCAGCTCCGCCTGTACATCCCGTACGACGCGATCGCGCCTACGGCCACGGGCGACATGCCGCAGGTCGAGTTGATGATCTGGACCAAGGCCGGCGGCGAGCCGGATCACATCCCGCTGCCGAGCAATATCCTGCACACCGTGTGGTGGGAGTACCTGCACTGGCGTGCGGAGCGGCTGGCCACGCGCGACAAGGCGACGAGCGCGGCGCCTGCCTCGGCGCGTCGAGTGATCGTACGGGTGCCGGCGCCGTCCGACACCGGGCTCAAGACGGCGCTTCGTCGACAGGGCGAAGGCCGCGACGCGGAGGCCACGGGGATATTCCTGGAACGGCTGACCGACGACAAGATTTCCGTGAACGACCGGCGCATCGCGCTCATGTCGATGGCGAGCACGTTCCAGGCGGACGACGATCTGCCCTCCGCGGCGCTCGTCGCGAACGAACTGACCGCGCTGGATCCGTGCGCGCTCAGCGGGGGCGAGAATCCCGGCGGTGCGCCGGTGGGGAATCAGGCGTACACGGGGATGCGCGCGGCGGGCGCGCTGCTGGACCACACGCGAGGCGGGGTGCGGTGCTTTGCGTACCGTCCCGGCGCGACCTTCCTGCGCGGCCTCCTGATCCCGGGCTACGGCCAGTACAAGACGTGGTCGCACCTCATCGGGCTCTCGACCGGCGCCCTCACGGCGACGCTCGCGTTCACCTCGTACAGCTTCCTGCAGTCGGCGAACAGCTGGTACGCCCGCTATCAGGCGGAGCGCTCGGGCATCGCGCCGCGCTATTTCACGACGGCGGTGAGCCAGCGCAACAACGCGAGCACCGTCGCGACGGCGACCGTCGCGCTCTGGCTGGCGGCCGCGATCGAGGCCGAATGGCAGGAGAGAATTCACGCATCCCGGTTGGCGGCGGTGCACGAGTTCTGGTTCCGGCCCATCATCACGGCCCCGACTGGACCGGGCGGAAGTGGGCCTGGTCTCGCCGGCGGATTGAGGTTCGAATTCAGATGAGGCCGGTTGCCCGCGCTCCACGTGAGCGAGTTCCCCGGTCTTCCGCCGTCGAACGGCGATTCGTTGCAGCGTTCGGCGTGGCGATCCTCGTGGCGTCGTTCGCCTGCGGCGACCCGTATCTGGCCACGAATCCGTACGATCCGGCGCACGCCGTTTCGGTCACGGTCACGGGCCCCGATTCACTTTTCAGCTACGCGGAAATAGCACATTTCGGCGCCGTGATCGTGCCCGCGTTTCCGGACACGGCCGTGCGCTTCGACTCGTCGGACAGTTTGTCGTTCATGCCCGTAGGTGCTGCATCGTTCGAGGCAGGCCCGACAATTCCACCGCCGCTCTGGCCGGCGACGAAGACCGTCACGGTGATCGCCGGGATCGGCGCCATCGACACCACGGTCACACAGTGGAACAACTCATGCGCCTGCATCGTCACCATCAGAACCCACCAGTACCGCCATGTCGGATCCAAGACGGTGGTCCTGACCCAGCGGGTGGTGCGGATCCTGCTCCGCTGCCCCGATACGCACGCGTGCGATACGCTCTCGGCCGGCGGTACGTGGTCGGTGTGGGTCGACGGTTTCGACGCGCTGAACCATGAGATCGTGGCCCTCACGGCTGCGACGACGAATCCGCTTACCGGAACGCCCATCGCGACGTTCGTCTCTCGCGACACGACGGTCGCGAGTGTCTCGCCCGTCGGCATTCGCGCAGCCAACGTGACCGCGCGGAAGTCGGGAGCGACGTGGATCGTCGCGACGAGGGACGTGCTCCTCGATTCGTTGCGGCTCGTCGTGCGATAGTGGGCAGACGACTGGCCGGCCTGCTCGCCGCCACGCTCCTCGTGGCGTTCTTCGCCTGC
>JADGQS010000070.1 GCA_017881585.1 Gemmatimonadaceae bacterium
AGCTGAGCAGCAAGCGCGCCCCGGTGGGCCTGTGAGGCATTCCCCCGCATTCCTCAAGCTCGTCGACGACGCGATCTCGCGCGTTCGCGAGGTCGACGTGGATGAAGCGCGTCGCAAGCTCGAGAGTGGGAAGGCGAAGCTCATCGACGTGCGCGAGGAGAGCGAATGGGAGGCGGGACACGCCCGCGGCGCCGAGCACATAGGGAAGGGCGTGATCGAGCGCGACATTGAGCAGCGCGTTCCCGACAAGAACGTCGAATTGATTCTCTATTGCGGCGGCGGTTTTCGCGCCGCGCTGTCGGCGGACAATCTACAGAAAATGGGATATACCAAGGTCGCGTCGATGGCGGGCGGTTGGCGGGCGTGGCAGGCTGCGGGGGCACCGGTCGAGAGCGGGGAATGACCACTGCCCCCCTATCTTGAAGCCGCTACCCTCACGGAGAATGCTGATGTTGCGACTGCTCGTGATGCTTGCGTCGATCGCAAACTGCGCCGGCGGTCTGGTGCTGATCGCTACCTGGGCGACGATGTGGCAGCACGTTCCGATCATCGTGCCGTTCATCGGCGGATCGCTCCTCATTCAGGGCGCGTACACGATTCTGTACCTGCGCGGGGATCTCGATCGCTGGGGAGCCCTCGCCACGGGTGCGCTATTCGCCGGCGAAGGGCTATCCGCATGCATCGGCGCTGGCGGATCGATTCAGGGCATCATCCACAACATCAACACCGCCGATATGGAGATGGCCCCGGTGCTGGCGGGACTGCTGATGCTCGTGCAGGCCGTGCTGGCGCTGCTCTACCTATTGGTCAGCGGTCGGCTCCGTCCGGCTGTGCAGGGTCGAACTTTGGCCAGAAGTTGAGCGGAACCCACCTCTCAACCTCGCGAAGGCGGAACACGCCGTGCACCGGAACCTCCTCAACTGCGTGCGCACTTGTTTCCGTGGCATCGAGTCGCTGGATCGGGAGCGCGTCGAGGCCGAGGCGCGCGCGAAGGCTCGGGCATCCTGAATGACGACCGCTTCGCAGCCCGCGCATCTTTCGATACCCGGGGCCGACGCGCCCATCCTCAAGCGCCTTTCGACGCTCGATCGCTTTCTGCCATTCTGGATCTTCGCGGCGATGGCCATCGGGATTCTCCTCGGAAGAGTATACCCGGATCTCGGCGCGGCGCTCGACCGTGTGCAGCTGGACGGCGTATCTGTTCCCATTGCTGTCGGCCTGCTGTGGATGATGTACCCCGTGCTCGCCAAGGTGCGCTATGACACCATCGGGGCGCACGTCCGGGATACGAAGCTGCTGAGCACCTCGCTTCTCTTGAACTGGGTCCTCGGCCCACTCGTCATGCTCGGCCTCGCCTGGCTTTTCCTGCCGGACATGCCGGCGTACCGGAACGGACTCGTGTTGATCGGTCTCGCGCGGTGCATCGCCATGGTGCTGATATGGAACTCTCTCGCCCGCGGGTCCGGGGAGCTGGCTGCGGTGCTGGTCGCGCTCAACTCCATCTTTCAGATCCTGACCTACTCCGTACTCGGCTGGCTCTTTCTCACGGTCGTGCCGCAGTGGTTCGGCGCCGACACCACGACGCTGCATGTATCAATGGGCCAGATCGCCAGGAGCGTTGTGATCTTTCTCGGTGTTCCGCTCGTCGCAGGCTTCCTTACGCGGAAGGTGCTCGTCGCGCAGAAGGGCGCCGTGTGGTATGACGACATTTTCATGCCGAAGTTCGGACCCACGGCACTCCTTGGGCTCCTCTACACGATCGTGCTGATGTTCGCGATGCAGGGACACCGCATCCTCGAGCTTCCGCTGGACGTGCTTCGGATCGCGTTGCCGCTGCTCGTCTACTTCGCGGTGATGTTCGGGCTCGCCTTCTGGCTCTCGCGTCGTCTGGGTTTCAACTACGAGGCAACCGCCTCCCTCTCGTTCACGGCGGCCGGCAACAACTTCGAGCTCGCCATCGCGGTGGCCGTCGCGACCTTCGGCATCGGCTCGGGCGAGGCCCTTGCCGCGGTAGTGGGTCCCCTCATAGAGGTCCCGGCGCTGATCGGCCTCGTGTACGTATCTCTTTGGGCCCGTCAGCGGTTCTTCCCGGCGGACGCCACTGGCGTCACAAGCTGACGTACTGGAATCCGCTCGGCGGTGGGGATGGCGCCGACGGACAGATATTCTTATATTACTAGGTAGTTGTACTTACTATGTAGTTGTATAGTGATTACTCGGGGCTCGCATGATCGAACTAAGTGGCACCAACGCGTCCGCCATCGCCGAGCGGTTCAAGGCGCTGGGCGAGCCGATGCGGCTCCTCCTCCTCGAGGCGCTCCGGCGCGGCGAGTGCTCGGTCGGGGAGCTGGCCGAGCGCACCGGCGGCGGCCAGGCCAACGTCTCGAAGCATCTGCAGGTGCTCCTCCAGCAGGGGTATGTGGACCGCCGCAAGGAGGGCACGACCAGCTGGTACCGCATCTCCGACCCACAGGTCTTCAGGATGTGCGAGCTCGTCTGCGGCGGGCTGGAGCAGGAGCTCGACCGCAAGCGGAAGCTCCTCCGGCGCCGGAAGTAGCCCTCAGCCCCGCCGCGGCTCACACCCGAAGAGGCGCGCCCGGCCGAGGATCCGTTCCAGCGGGCAGAACCCGGTGAGGCTTGACTGGAAGAGATTGAAGCCCACGAACACGGTGAAGATGAACCACGCGGGGTTCACCCAGACCCCCAGCGCCACCGATGCCATCACGAAGAGTCCGGCGATCCGCCGGATAAGCGCGTCATTGCACATTCTTAATCTCCAATGTTAGAAGAACGAGTCGACAGGCAGGACGGCCATGTGCAGCCGCTCGCCAGGGGGCAGTTGCGCCGCGCGGCAACGTGTGACGGCGACTTCCGCCACTACATCGTCCACCACGGAGAAGCAAACGGTTACATCGCCGGGCCAGGCGCGGGTGCCGGCCCGCGGACCGGTAAGCCCGTGGCCGCGGGCGCCCTCGAGGCAGGTGTGCCCCGGCACGCCGGCCTCGTCGAGCAGGGCGCTCACCCGGTCGGGATCCGCACCGCTGTAGGTCAGCACGAGCATCTTCACGTTGTCGTTCCCTCCCGGCGCCGAAGCTCCCAGTAGAGGAGCGGCACCACCACCATAGTGAGCAGGGTGGCCACGATGGCGCCGCTGATCATTGCCACCGCGAGCCCCTGGAAAATCGGGTCGAGCACCATCACGAGCCCGCCGATGACCACCGCGGCGGCAGTGAGCGCGATCGGGCGGAACCGCACCGCCCCCGCCTCGAGCACCGCTTCGCGGAGCGGCCGTCCGCGCGCCTCGGCCAGCTGGATGAAGTCCACCAGCAGGATGGAGTTACGCACGATGATTCCCGCCAAGGCGATCATTCCGATCATCGATGTGGCGGTGAAGAAAGCACCGGTGAGGGCATGCCCCGGCAGGATGCCGATGAGAGTGAGCGGGATCGGCGCCATGATGACGAACGGTACCTTGAAGGACTGGAACCACCCCACCACCAGCACGTAGATGAGGACCAGCACGGCGGCGAAGGCGAGACCCAGGTCGCGGAAGACCTCGATGGTAACCTGCCATTCGCCATCCCATTTGAGCGCCGTTTCGTCCAGCCGGTCCGGCACCGCCGCGTTGTAGCGCGCGATGGCCGCACCTTCCACCCGCACGGTGTCGAGCGCGTGGTTCATCGCGAGGATGGCGTACACCGGCGACTCAATGGAGCCAGCGACGTCGCCGGTCACATAGATGACCGGACGGAGGTTCTTCCGCATCCGGAGCGGTGCACGTGTGGTGGAATCCACTGTGACAAACCTCGCCAGTGGGGTCGGACCCCGCGTCGTGGCCACCGGCACGGCAAGGAGCGCTTCGACGCCGCTTCGAGTGGCCAGGTCGAGCCGCGCCACGATGACTTCGCCCTCGCGTGATGTCGGCGCGCTGGCAAGTCCCGCGTCCGCACCCGAGAGCGCCATCGTGAGTACCTGCGCCACCTGCTCGACGGTTACACCCGCCTCGCCGGCGCGCACTCTATCCACACGGAAAACGCGCCGCGCCTGGGGCGCCTCCACGGTCCAATCCACATCCACCACTCCCGGCGTGGACTCCATGACCGACTTGACCCGCGCAGCAGCGGCGAGCCGCGTGCTGTCGTCGGCGGCGTAAATCTCCGCCACCAGTGTCGAGAGCACGGGCGGCCCAGGTGGGATCTCGGCAATCTTGGCGTTGGCGCCGAAGCCGCGCGCAATAGAATCCACGGCCGGCCGGACCGCCACGGCGATGTCATGGCTCTGGCGGTGGCGCTCTCCCTTGGCGAGAAGGTTGACCTGCACGTCGGCCACGTTGGCGCCGCGACGCAGAAAATAGTGCCGCACCAGGCCGTTGAAGTTGAAGGGCGCCGACGTGCCGGCATATGTCTCGGTGCTGACCACCTCCGGCACCGTGCGGAGGTACGCCGCCACCGCCCCGGCCGCGGCGTTGGAGGTTTCGAGGGTCGCTCCTTCCGGCAGGTCGAGCACCACCTGGAATTCCGACTTGTTGTCGAAGGGCAGCATCTTGACCTCGACCAGCTTGACGGCCACGAGTCCCATCGAGAGCAGGAGGAGAACACCGATGCCACCATAGAATGCGAGGCGTCGTCGCGGGAAGTCCATCAGCGGCGTCATCACGCCGGCGTAGAACCGGGCGAAGCGCGTGACCTCCTCCGGCTCGTGCGCGCGGTCGGGCATGTGCGGCCCGGCGGCGACGTGGCCCTTGAGCAGGCGGAGCGCGAGGTACGGCGTGATGATGAACGCCACCGCGAGCGAAGCGAGCATCGCCGCAGAGGCGCCGACCGGAATCGGTCGCATGTAGGGGCCCATGAGCCCCGAGACGAACGCCATCGGCAGGATGGCGGCGATGACGGTAAACGTGGCGAGGATGGTCGGGTTGCCGACCTCGTCAACGCCCTCGACCGCGGCCACGTCGGGAGTGCGATCCCCCATCTGCATGTGCCGGTAGATGTTCTCCACCACCACGATGGCGTCGTCCACCAGGATGCCGATCGAGAAGATGAGTGCGAACAGCGTGATCCGGTTGAGGGAGTACCCCATCGCGTAGTACACGAATAGCGTCAGCGCCAGCGTCACCGGCACGGCCACCAACACCACCAGCGCCTCGCGCCATCCGAGAAATAGGGCGACCAGAATGGTGACCGAGACCGTGGCGATGAGCAGATGCAGAATCAGCTCGTTGGCCTTCTCGCTGGCGGTCTCGCCATAGTTGCGGGTGACATCCACTTTCACGTTGGCGGGCAGGAGCCGGCTCCTCGCTTCATCGACCCGCGCCAGGGCGGCGTTCGCGATGTCGGTCGCGTTCACGCCCGGCCGCTTGGCGACGGCGATGGTGACGGCTTGCTCGCCACTCTCGCCCCGCGCGGCGTGGGTCACGTAGTCGATAGCCTCAGCTGGCGCCTCGACGACTGTAGCCACGTTACGGAGGTAGACCGGTCCGCCGCGGTTGGCAATGACAACGTCGCCGGCGTCGCGTACGGTGCGGATCGGGGCACCGACAGAGACCTGGAAAACCTGATTGGCCGAGGCGAACTCACCGGCCTGAAGCCGGACGTTGGCGGCGCGGAGCGCTTGAATCACTTCGCCGGGGGTCACGCCGCTCGCCGCCAGGCGGGCGGCGTCGAGAGTAACGCGGAGTTGCGATGGCTCACCGCCAATGAGGTCGATGCGGGCCACGTCGGGAATCGTGGCTAGCTCGTCAGCGAGGTGCGCGGCCATGGCCCGGAGGGCGTCGGAACCGTAGCCGCCGCCGTGAAGGGTGAGGGCCAGCATCGGCACATCGTCGATCGAGTGCGGCTTGACGAGTGGCGGCATCGCCCCGGGAGGCGAGCGATCCGCCGCCGAGCCGAGCTTGGTGAAGACCCGGCTCACCGCGCGGTCCTGGTTCTCACCGACCTTGAAGCGCACCGTGACCAACGTCATACCCTCAGCCGCCATCGAGTAGACGTACTCCACGCCTGGGATTTCCCACATCAACTTCTCGATCGGGCGAGTGAGGAGGTTCTCCACCTCGGTGGGGGAAGCGCCGGGGAGCGCGGCCATCACGTCAATCATCGGCACCGAGATCTGCGGCTCCTCCTCGCGTGGCGTCGCGAAAATGGCGAGCGCGCCAACCGCGAGGGAGGCGATGGTGACCAAGGGCGTGAGCTTCGAGCGCAGGAACGCCTGCGCGATCCGTCCGGCGATGCCCATGGTCAGCGCTTCTCGCCAGCCACCAGCACTGTGTCGCCCGGTGCCAACCCGGAGAGCACCTCGACGACGACGCTCTGCGTGCGGCCGAGCTTGACCCAGCGGAGTGACGCTTGGCCTGCCGTCACGGTGCGGACGCCCGTGAGATCCCCCTGGCGGACGACCGCGCCCGCTGGCACCAGAATGGCGCGGCGGGTTCCGCGTGGGAGCGACAGGGTGGCGGCACTTCCGCTCAGGAAGCGGCCGCCGGAGTTCGGTACCATGGCATTGACGGTGTAGAGATTGGCGCCCGCGGGCACCACGCCCTCGATCGTGGCCCGGACCGCAGTGTCACCTATTGTGGCGCCGACCGTCGCGCCGCGCCGGAGGCCGCGCACCGCATCCGGCGCCGCGTTCACCGTCACACGCAGCGTGCTGGCGTCCTCCACGGTCGCGAGCGGCGCGCCCGGCGCCGCGAACGACCCCGGGTCCACGAAGCGACGGGTCACGACGCCCGCGAACGGCGCGCGCACCTCGGCGTAGGAAGCCGTGGCAGCGAGTTCCGCGGCCATTCCCCGAGCGGTGGCCACCGCCGCTTCGGCGCGCGCGAGGCCCATCTCCGCCTGATCGAGCTGTGACTTCGTGGCGGCGCTGTCGGCGTAGAGGGCGCGGATCCGCGCGGCCTGCACCGTGGCTTCGTGATGCACCGCGGTGGCCTCGGCAAGTCCGGCCTCCACTTGAGCACGCTTCGCGTCAAGATCCCGCGCGTCGAGCCGCACCAGCAGCTGACCCGCCGCGACACGGTCGCCCTCATGGACCGAGACTGCGGTTACCGTCCCCATCAACTTGGTGCTGAGGGTGGCGAGTCGCACCGGTTCGGCGGTGCCGGACGCGTCGAAGGCGTCGACGATGACTGCGTCGGTCACTGCCACCCGGGTACCGCCCAGCGAAAGTCTTTCAGACGGCGTCGGCGCCGCCTCCGGGCCGCACGCGACGAGCAGGAATGTCGCCAGGACCGTGCCGACTACGGGAATCAACCTCCGCATATCAATTCTCCAGAACAGTAAGGGCCATCAGGTCTGCACCGGCGGCGTGTCGAGCTGCCGCATTGGCCACGATGGCTTGGTATCGCGCTTCGGAGAGACTGAGTCGCGTCTGGGTCTCGACGGCCGCAGCGCTGAGCAGTTCCGCGATGGTGGCTAGGCCACCGGTGTACTTCTTTGCCACGATGCGGTGGGCCTCGGCACCCTGCGTCACGGAGATCTCCGCGATGCCGAGCTGGGCAATCGCCACCGCGAGCTGGGTTTGGGTAGCGTTCCGTTCCAGCGCCGCACCGGCTCCGGCCGCCTCGGCCATGGCACGCGCGGCGTCGGCGCGGCCTTGCGCCACCCGGCGATCGGCGATTTCGGACGCCCCCGCAAAGGGAGACCATGAGGCCATGACGCCGACGGTGTAGCTGCTGGGGCCGCCGAAGAGTTGGTCGGGGCTGTTCCAGTCGTAGCGGCCGAAGCCGTTGAGGTGCGGCATGTACCTGGCGTTGGCGCGGCGCACGTCGCGCTGGGCGGCTTCGAGGCCGAGCCGCGCGGCGGTCACGTCGAGCCGGGCGGCGGAGTCCCGTATCGAAGGGGTCATCAGGTTCCGGATCTGGACCGCCGAGGGGAGCGAGTCGGGCAGTGTGAAGGCGGTGTCGCCGGGCTGACCGAGCAGGAGCGCCAGCCGCTCGCGGGCGATGCCGGCATTGCCGCGGGCGCCGATCAACTGGGCCTCCATCTGGCCCAGCTGCACCGAAGCGAGGAGTGCGTCGGAGCGGGTGGCGAGTCCGTTGGTTACCATCGATTCGGCCTGGCGTACGTGGGCCTGGCCGGCGGCGGTGGAGGTCTCGAGGGTGCGCACCTGTTCCCGGGCGAGTACGGCACCGAAATAGGAGCGAGTTACATCGACGCGGGTTGTTTCGCGGGTCCAGCCGGAGCCGGCCTTCGCGGCGGCGGCGGCGCTCGAGGCGACCGCGCGGCCGAACCAGGCATCAGCGTTGAAGATCGGAAGTTCGGCCACCACGCCGCCGCTCCAGTTGGTCGCTGGCGAGGGGTAGTTGAGGCTCGCGGGGTTGAAGGAAGCGGGGGAGACACCGCGCTGTTGGAGGGTGAATCCGAAAGCGGCCAGCGGATTATCAGTCCGCACGTAGCCAGCCTCGGTCCGCACGGTGGGGAGGATCCCCTGGAGGGTAGCGGTGGCTTGGGCACTCTGCGCACGGGCGTTGCCGCCGGCGGTCCGATTGGAATAGGCGGCGGAATCGGCTCGCCGGAACGCTTCGCCCAGTGAGAGCGGCGCCTGTGCGCCAAGCGGGGCGGCGGCCGCGAGGGCCAACGCCCAGAGAACGGTTGATGGTCGCATACGGTGGGAGTTCTTATACGAGTTGCTGAGTGCCTTCTAGTATTATACAACTATATAGTTATATAGAAAGGATGTCAATATAGTTGTATAGAATGATTGTCATGGTTGTATAGGGTCCCGACGGGCTCCGCGGCCATCACACCCTGATGGACAATTCTCTCAGATCGTCGAAGCGCGACTCCTGCTCCGAGATGAGGATAAGTTGGTGCGAGCTCCGATTTACGGCCTCAGCTCCCCGTGGTCGACCGGCTCGCGCCCTCGACGCATGAACAGGAACTCGTAGAGAAGCGACGCTATCAACGCGCCGGTGATCGGCGCGGCCCAATACAGTAATTGCGCTTCATAGACGCCGCTGGCCACCGCCGGCCCGAACGAGCGCGCCGGGTTCATCGACGCGCCGGTGAGCGGACCGATTGCCAGTATGTCGGCCGCGATCACAAAACCAATCGCCAGACCACCGATCTTGGGGCCTCGCAGATCCACCACCGTTCCAAAGATCACGAAGACGAGGAAGAACGTCGCGATCGCCTCGAGCAGGAATGCCTGGCCGCCCGTGATGTCGAGCGCAATAGCCTGCCCGCCGCCGCGCGTGGCGACGAATACCGCTTCCGGGAACGACGCCTTGAGCGCGTACCCCGCCGCGATCGCGCCGAGGATCTGTGCGACGATGTAGAGCGCGGCCATCATGGGCTCGATTCGTCGCGTGGCGAGAATTCCCAACGTAACCGCGGGATTGAAGTGCCCCGAGATTCGCATCAGTGCGCTCACCATGACGGCCATGGTCAGGCCGTGTGCGAGCGCGACTTCGACCAAACCGGCCGGGCTCTGCGACATGCGCGCGGTCATGATCGCGCCGCTCCCGACGAATACGAAGGCGAAAGTACCGATGAATTCTGCTGCGAAGTGGCGCCACGCGTCCCGCATTTGCTGCCCCCTGTTCCGGATTGATGGGGCCGCGGCGCGTGAGATCCCTAGATCACCCGGCGCAATACCAGCGCGGCATTTATTCCGCCGAAGCCGAAGGAGTTCGTGAGGACGTGCTCCACGCGTTCCTTCCGCCCGGTTCCCGGCAGAAAGTTAAGATCGCAGGCCTTGTCCGCAACCTGTAGGTTGACGGTTGGCGGCAGCCATTCGCGCTCGATTGCAAGCGCGCATATCGCCGTCTCGATCGCGCCCGATGCGCCCAGTGCGTGGCCGTAGTAGCCCTTGGTTCCACTCATCGGAATCTTGTACGCGCGATCGCCCAGCACCTGTTTGATCGCCATCGTCTCGGTCGTGTCGTTGAGCAGCGTCGAGCTTCCGTGAGTGTTGACGTAGCCGATCTCGCCGGCTGACACGTTGGCGTCTTCGAGCGCCAGCCGCATCGATCTCGCCGCCTGCGAGCCGTCGGGACGCGGAGCCGTCATGTGGTGCGCGTCGTTCGTCGTGCCGTACCCAGCGACCTCGGCGTAGATCTTGGCACCCCGCGATTTCGCTCTCTCGTACTCCTCGAGAACCAGGACCGCCGCTCCCTCGCCCATCACGAATCCGTCGCGATCCTTGTCGAACGGGCGCGAAGCCGTCTCCGGCTCCTCGTTGCGCGTGGACATCGCGCGAATAAGCGCGAACGCGCCGAAGCAGAGCGGGGCAAGCGGAGCCTCGGCGCCGCCCGCGATCATCACATCTGCGTAGCCGTCCCGTATCTGCCTGAACGCGTCCCCGATAGCGATGGTTCCCGACGCGCAGCTCATGGCGTTGGTCGAGTTCGGGCCCATGACACCGAGCTCGATCGCGATGTTGCAGCTTGCGGCGCCCCCGAATACCGCGAGCGCGAGTGTCGCGTCCACCGCACGCAATCCTTGTGTGAGATAGACAGCAAGCTGGCCTTCCGCGTAGCCGATCCCACCCAGAGCCGTACCCATGTTGGCTCCGATGCGCTCCCGGTCTTCCTTCGCGAGGTCGAGATCCGCATCGGCGAGGGCCATCTGCGCGCCAACCACGGAGAACTGCGCGAACCGGTCGAGCCGCCTGGCGCGCTTGTTGTCGAGGTAGTCGGTCGGAACGAAGTCGTTGACCTCCGCCGCGTTGTGACTGCGGAACTCCGAAGGATCAAACCGGGTCAGTGACCGAACCGCTGAGCGCTGTCGCTCGAGTCCCGACCAGAAAGGATCCAGCGTGGTTCCGATCGGAGTGATTGGGCCGATACCGGTTATGACAACTCTGCGTCGCTTCACCTGTCTCCTCGATTCACAATTAATTCACTGCTGATTTTTCGTTGCGCGCTCGGCGACGTCCGCCAGTCCCGACAGTGTGCGGGTGGCGATGCCGTGCACGAATACCGGACCGATCACGTACATCGCCGCCCACATTCCAACCAGCGGAACCCGCGGCCCATCCCATACGTGCAGGATTCGCACGTGCGTGCCGCCCGGCGCGGGGGTGAAGGTCCATTCGACGTCCATCCCCTTGGTGATACCCCCGACGTGCCGAAAGCGGATCGACGGCTCTGCCCTGTTCACCGACATCTCCGATAGCCACCACGTCGGCCAATTGGCCCGGAGCGGTCCCTTCGAGGTATCGATGATCTGAAACGGGCGATAGGCGGACATCTCCACCAGCCCACCACCATCGGTGCATCGCTCCCGAAATCGCACGTATCTGTAGTGGGAGAGATGTGCCGGCCAGTTGTCCACGTTACTCGCTAGTTCAAACATCGTTCCCACGGGGGCGCGAACGAGTCGCTCGTCGATTGTCTCCATCGGGCGTCCGAGCGGCATCGGCCCCAGATCGAGGGGACGCGCGAGATCCCTGGTCATCGATGCACTGGCGCCCAGCTCGTCGTCACCCGAAATGCGCGGCGGCAATGAGCCACCGGCCTCCGCGCAATCGCCTCGTGCACTGTATCCGCAAGTTCCTCCGTAGTGAAACCCCGCATCACGGAGACGACGCCATCGTGGCGGCTAACGGCATGAAATCTAAGGGGAAAAGAGGCGAGCCACAGGCCGACAGCCGCGATCCAGCTCCGCCTGATGTCGCTCACGATCACCCGGACCCGGGCGACGCGATCCATCTCGCGCAGCATCTCCGCCGCCTCCCGGCCGGCAAAGTGATGCAACACCTGTGAGCACATCACGACGTCGATGCTGTTGTCCGCGAACGGGAGACGCAGCGCGTCGGCGCATACGGAAAAGTCGACCGACGTTCGACTGGCGGACGCGAGCTCGGGGGCCGAATCGAGGCCGATTGTGGTCAGGTCCACGCCGGACCGGCGCGCTTCCTCTCTCGCGCGGCAGGGAATGTCGCCGAGTCCGGTGCCGACATCGAGCAGCGTTGCATCGCGCGGCACCTCCTTCAACGCTTCCCTCACCTCGTCCAGAGCCGAGCTCATTCCGCCGAACAGAGCGTTGGCGCGCGCCACGTCGGCGAGCGAGCGCGTCACTATTCGCGGATCGACATCCGGCGAGTCGAGTATCTCGACGCCTCTCCTTCGCGGCGGGGTTAGTATGTCACGCACCGTACTAATGCTCCAACTGTGCGTAACCGCCGCGGTAGTAGAGGAGCGGCGACCCGCTCTCCACGCGCGTCGCTTCCACTTCGCCAAGGATGATAGTGTGGTCGCCTCCATCGTGCAGGGCGAACCGGCGGCACTCCAGCACCCCGAGTACGTCGTCGAGAATCGCGTATCCATTCGACGACCTCGTGAAGCCGACGCCTTCGAACCTGTCTATGTCGGTGATCGAAAAGCGGCGGGCGATCTGCTCCTGTCTGGCAGACAGAATGTTGACGGCGAATCCCGGCGCCGTAGTGAGCGCCTGGTACGCCGAGGCGGTCTTCTCGATGCAGACGAGGACAAGCGGCGGCTCCAGGCTCACCGAGCAGAATGCGCTCACGGTCATTCCTTGATCGGAAGCGTCAGTGCCTTTGGTAGTCACTACCGCCACACCGGAAGGAAACCTGCCGAGTACCGCGCGAAACTCGTCTGGGTTGACGCTCAAGTTCTGAATGCCGGAGAAATGAAGAGATTGAAAAGAAAGCGCGGGCTCAGCACAACGCTCGGGGGAATGAAATCTCCCGCCACGCCAACCAGCAAATCCGCCATGTCCTTGCGCCGGGAGAGAATCTTCGCCGCATTGTTCAGGAAATATGGATACGCGATGGCCAGGCCGACGATTCGCTCAACCTTCCACTTGCCGCCGAACTCCCTCTTGCGCGCCCTGTCGTATCCGGAAAGAATCCGGCCCTCCTCCTTCGCGCTGCGTCCCAGCGCCTCCACCAGATAGGGCGCGAGCAGCTCTCCGCCCCGAAGGGCCGCGTAAATGCCCTCGCCGGTGAAAGGATCGAAGAAATCCGCGGCGTCACCGACGAGCGCCGCTCCCGGCGACCACGCGTGGCGAGATGAAGTCGCGAACGGACCCGTCGCGCGGACCGGCGTGGTTCGCACTGCTCCGACGAACCGCTCGGCCAGGTGCGGTCGCGACGCGATCCATCGCTCGAGGAATTCGGTCTTGTCGTCGCCGATCTCCCGCGCGCGCGACATCGGTACGACGACCGCGACGTTCACTTGCCCGCCGCCGACATCCGCTATTCCCAAGTATCCATCGTGATCCACGTGCATCTCGCCCATGTCGGTGACACCCTGCACCTTCCGGTAATGTGAGACGAGGGCGATGCGCCGCGGCCAGACACGGCTCGTTCTCACCAGACCAAGCCGGCGTGCAACGACCGAGCGCAGCCCATCGGCCCCGACGACGTAGCGCGCCCGAAGCGTGCGCGGCTGTCCATCGGCCGCGAGCGCCTTGACACCGGTCACCCGCGCCGAGTCGTTCTTCGCGAGATCCGTCACCCGCATGGATTCTTCGACACATGCTCCGGCGGTGCGCGCCCCGCGAAGTACGATCTCGTCGAGAATCGTCCTCCGGACGGCGAGCCCTTTGTCGCGGAACCCGCGGAAGCCATGATTGGCAGCAAACTCTCCGTTCGCGATGTGGCCGTTGGGGGCGCGAATGCTCATCCCGGCGAGATGCCCCGGATTGGTTCGCTCGATTTCCTCGAGCACGTTCATGTCCGAGAGGATTCTCGAGGCCTGCGGGCTCAGATATTCGGCGCAAATCTTGTCGCGCGGAAACTTCGCCCGGTCGAGGACGAGCACATCGACTCCTTCCCGCGCGAGCACCCACGCCGTGGCGGCGCCGGCAGGTCCGCCGCCGACTACTATCACTTCCGCGTCGAGGTGCTGGCCCAAGTTATCCCGTCGCGCGCGAGACGCGCTGAAACAACCCCATGTATTGCCAGTGTGGCCTCGGGAGATGAAGAACCGATGCCGCGCGCATGAGGTATGGCAGGATCACCGATCGCGAGTCGGCCGAGAACATGAATCGCGGATGATCTGCCGCGAACCGCTTGAGCCGCGTGACCGTGGTGTCGAACCTGAGCTCGCTCGAAAAGTAAAACGCGGGATCAAGCAGCGTGCTGTTGGCCGGGATTACGCCCTCCGCGATCGCGATGCGGTGCAGCGTCGTCCCCGGGTAGATGCGGAGCCCCACCGTCAGATAGACCGCGTCGCCCCTCTTCAGCCGCCACTTCGCGAAGGCGAGAGTCTCCTCCAGGGTCGAGGACGTCTCTCCTGGTCCGCCAACAAGAAAAATCCAGAGCGTCTTGATACCATGCTTCTCGACCCGCTCGGCGACCTCTCGCACCTTGGCTGCGTTGAAGCCCTTCTCGAGTTTTTCGAGAACAGGATCGCTGGCGCTCTCGGCGGTTATCCCAAGCGAGCGAAAGCCGGCGACCTTCATCGCGGCCAGCAGCTCGGATGACGCGGTGGCAGGAGTGAAGTTGGTTGTGTCGAGCTGAACGCCCAGCTTCCGGCGGGTGATCGCTTCGCAGACCTGCAGCGCATGGCCCGGCGGAGAATTGAAGGTGGAATCGACGAAATCGAAGTG
>JADGQS010000071.1 GCA_017881585.1 Gemmatimonadaceae bacterium
GGCCCCGTGCCGCCCTCCGCCTGCGCGGCCGGTGCCGCGGTCTTCGGCGGCTCGGGCGGCAGCGCCGACGGGACAGCGGACGGCGCCACGAGCGGCGCAGCCTCGGGAGTGTTTGTGACGCGGCGGTTGTCACCACCGGCGCGCTGGTCCTTGGCGGAATCGGCGGCCGTGCGCACGTAGTCTACGTGCGTCGCCTCGGGTTCCCCAGACCGCGGCGCTTCGAGCCAGCTGAGCGGCACGATGGCAATGCGCACGAGGATCGCGATCGCGACCAGATGGATCGCGACCGAGACGAGAATGCTCGCCGGCCCGCGGCGGGCGGGATCAACCCGCTCGCCGGGCGTGCTGATGGCGCGACGACGCTCTCCGCTCACTGCGGCAGCACCCTCACGAGAGCGCCACCACGGGGCTGCGCACCTGCGAATGCCCCACGATCTCCACCTCCACCACATCGTTCGCTGCGAGCGGCCCCACGCCGGCCGGCGTCCCTGTCAGCACCAGATCGTTCGGATACAGCGTAATATATCGCGAAATGAACGACAGGAGCGTCGGGATGGGGAACACGAGGTCGGCCGTCGTCGCCCGCTGGCGTTCCACGCCGTTCACGCGCGTCACCAGCGTCAGCGCCGCGAGATCGTGCGGCTTCCGCGACTCCTCTCCCAGCGGAAGAAAGGTGTCGGTTCCCTTCGCGCGGGCCCACTGACCGTCGTTCTTCTGCCACTCGCGCGCCGAGACGTCGTTCGCGGCGACGATGCCCCGCACCGCCGCCGCGCATTGTGCCTCGCTCGCTTTCGTCAGCTTCGCGCCGATCACCACGGCAACTTCGCCCTCGAAATCCACGCGGCCGGCATCCACCGGCAGCTCGATCGGGGCGCCGTTCGCGATCACGCAGGACGGCGGCTTGAAGAACAGGAGCGGCTCGGCCGGCACCTCGTTCCCAAGCTCCTTCGCGTGCTCGCGATAGTTGCGTCCCACGCAGACGATTTTTCCCGGACGTTCCATAGCCTGAATCTACCCCGAAGTGTGTGAAATGGATTCCGCGTAGAAGCGTGACAATTCGGCCCTCAACGTCGCCCACTCTCCAGTCAGCCGCCGCGCCGGCGGCAGTCCGCTCAGCAGTGCGCGTCCGTACGACTTCCGAAGCACTCTCGGGTCACAGAGCACCACGGCGCCCCGGTCCGTCGCCGTCCTGATGAGCCTGCCGAACCCCTGCTTGAGGCGCAATGCTGCATGGGGCACCATGTACTCGGCGAACGCGTCGCCGCCCGCGGCCTCGATCGCCTCGCACTGCGCGGCCGTAACCGGCTCCGTGGGCACGCGAAACGGAATCCGCGAGAGCAGCAACCCGCGCAGGGCGCGTCCCGGCACGTCCACGCCCTCCCAGAACGAGGCCGTTCCCACGAGCACCGCGTCTCCCTGCTCACGAAAGCGCCGCAGCAGCACGTCGCGCGACGCCTCGCCGTGGACGAGCAGCGGCCAGCGCCCCTCGGCTCCGAGTGCGCGCAGCACCTGCGCGGCCTCGCGCACGTCGCGGTGGCTCGTGAACAAGAGAAATACGCCGCCGCCCGCCGCTTCGATGAGATCGGCGCCGGCCTGCACCGTTCTCCTGAAGTGGAGCGGCCCGTCCTCGTTCGGAGCGGGAAAGTCGGACGGGATCGCGAGCACGGCCTGCCGCGCATAATCGAACGGCGACGGCAGCACGGCCGTCACGGGCTCGACGTCATTCTGGTCGAGACCGAGGCGTCCCTCGATGAACGCAAACCCGTCGCCGACCGCCAGCGTCGCGCTCGTTACGACGCAGGTTTCGACGCGACGGAACAGGTCTTCGCGGAGGATCGGCGCGAGATCGAGCGGCACCGAGGCGACGCTCACGTTGCGGCTCTCGGTACCCGCTTCGCGGGCACCTCCAACGGCTTCGATCCAGCGCACGCGTTTGCTCGCCTCCACGCCCGGCCGCAACGCGCTGCGCAGCGCATCCGACGCGTTCGCGAGGCGCCGCGACACGCCGCTCAGCTCGTTCAGCAGCGGCGCGAGTTCCTCGGCGCGGCGCGTGTCGGTCTCGAGGCGCTCGCGCACCATGCGCAGGCCGTCGGCGATGAGTTCGATCTCGCGAAGCAGGTCATCGAGCGTCGCGCCGAGTCCCGCGGCCCACACCGGCTCGTCGTCGAACGCGTCGGTGAGGCGAACCTGCGAATCGGCCTTCGAGGTGAGCCACTCGTCGAGCAGGTCGAACAACTGCGCGCCCAGACGCCGCGCCGTCTCGGCGGATGGAGAGAGCCGCGCGTGCACGAGATCGAGGCTCGCAGCGCTGAGGAGATCGTTGGCCGACGCCAGCCGGCGCTCGAGCGCCGGAAGCAGCCCCTTGCCGCGGCGCTCGAGGCGGGAGAAGAGCCGCTGCAGGCCCCGGCGCGTGACCGTCTGTCCGAGGTGCGCCGACGCCGCCGACTCGAGGTGATGTCCCTCGTCGATCACGAGTCGCGAATACGCGGGAAGCACGGCGGACTCGCTCCAGTTCCCCGACGCGCGACGCACCGCGATGTCGGCCATCAGCAGGTGATGGTTCACCACCACCACGTCGGCCTGCGCGGCCACGCGGCGCGCGGCGAAAACGAAGCACCGGTCGAAGTGCGGACAGCGCAGGCGCGTGCACAGGTCGGGCTCGGCCGCCACTTCATCCCACACGTCGGGGCGCGGCGGCGCGGGAAGGTCGGCGGTCGAGCCGTCCGTCGTGCGCGCCGCCCACGCCTCGAGCGCGGCGAGTTGCGCGCCGGCATCGTCGGAGAAGAGTGTGTGTCCGGCGGTACGTGCCTGCTCTAGCCGCTGCAGGCAGAGATAATTCCGCCATCCCTTGAGCAGCGCGAATCGCACGGGCTGATCGGTGAGCGCGTCCCTGAGGAACGGCAGGTCCTTCCCGACGAGTTGTTCCTGGAGTGTGATCGTGTTGGTGGAGACGATCGTGCGCTCTTCGTTCGCGGCGGCCCATCGCAGGGCGGGAACGAGATACCCCAGCGACTTGCCGACGCCGGTGCCAGCTTCGATCAGCCCGATGCCGCCGAGCGAATACAGCCGCGCGATGCGCTCCGCCATTTCGCGCTGGCTTGGCCGGTCTTCGTAGCGCCCGAGGTGAGCCGCGACCGGCCCATCGGGCCCGAGCAGGGCGCCGATCTCCGCGGGATCGATCGCCACCCGTTCTCTCGCACGAGGAACTTCGACGACGACGTAGATCTCGCTCGCCGCATTGTCGATGATGCCGAAGCCGATGCCGTCGCCGTGCACCCGCGCGGCGATCTCCATGTCGGGGCCCGACGGCTCGAGCACGCCGCTGGGATGGTTGTGCACGAGCATCTCGCCGCGCTGCGCGAATCCTGGAAGCGCCAGCACGCAGCTGACGTCGCCCCGCGCGACCGGACGCGCGCCGATGATCACGCCGTCGGGTCCGACCTGGCAGGCGAAACAGACCTCGTTGCCACCCGCGAGCGCGATGGTCGCGCGCATCGCCTTCGCGGGTCCGCTCCCGATCCGTTTTTCTTCGCGAGCCGCGGCAGAACTCACCCTGCGCTCACGTCTTGAGCGGCTTCTTCTTCGCGGCCGGAAAGAGCACGTTGTTCAGAATGAGCCGGTACCCGGGCGAATTCGGGTGCAGGGAGAGATCTGTTGGCAGGGCTCCAATGTTGTGCTGGGGATCCTCGGGGTCGTGCCCGCCGAGGTAGGTCCACGAGCCCTTGCCGTAGTCGCCGTGCAGGTACTTCACCCAGGGCGCGCCGTCCTCCGTCGCCAGGATCACGTCGCCGGATTTCAGCACGGCCTTGCTGAAGGAAGTCGTCACGCCGTAGAAGTCGGGAATCACCTGCCGGTGATTCTGCACGAGCATCGAAGCAACCGGATCGAACTTTGCTGAGAAATTGAAAAGCGTGAACTGGCCGAGCGGCTGCCTCCGCGTGGGCACGTTCACCTGGTGCCCGTCGATGTCGCTCATCGCGTTCACGCCGGGCGACATCTCGAGGTGTGCGTTCTGGAATGCGAATGCGCGGACCCAGTCCATCTTGGCGTCCGCGTCGGGATCCATCGGCGTGCCGTCGAAGAACGGTCCCGCGATGTCGACATTCTGCGCCGCCATCGCGAGCTCGAGCGTCTCCGTCGCGCCGCACATCGCGAACAGGAAGCCGCCCTTCTCGACGAAATCGTGCAGCCGGCCCGCGACGGCCTTCTTGAGTGCCGGAATGTTGGAGTAGCCGTTCCGCTGCGCGGCCGTCAGGTCGTTGTCGCGCTGCTCGATGAACCAGGGCGCGTCGCGAAATCCGAGATGCAGCTTGTTCTCCTGCCCGGTGAAATCCTCGTGGTGCAGGTGGATCCAGTCGAACTTCGAGAGGTCGCTCTTGAGGATCTCGTCGTCCCAGATCTGCGTGTACTCGATTCCCGCGTATCGCAGCGCGAGCGTGACGGCATCGTCCCACGGCGGCGACTTCGCCGGCGCGTAGATCGCGATGTGCGGCGCCTTTTCGAGCGTGATGGCGTCCATGTTGCCGGCCGCGATTTCCTTCCGCGCCGCTGCAACGGCACCGTCGTCGACCGGCACGACGGTCACGCCGTCGAGCGCGGCCTTCCGGCGCAGCGCCGGGTCGTCGGGAAGGAGAAAGCTCCCGCCCCGGTAGTTCAGGAACCACTCGGCCCTGTCGCCGGCCTTGAGGGCGAAGAACGCGAGCCCGTACGCCTTGAGATGATTCTGCTGCGCGTCATCCATCGGCACGAGCAGGTGCTGCGCCGTCAGCGGCGAGGCGAACAGCAGCGTGCAAAGCGTGAATAGCGCGAGCACCGGGCGCAGGACATTCCTCATTGCGCGTTTCCCATGCGCACCGCCTCGAGTTCGCGACGGGCCTGCGGCACGAGAGCGCTCTGCGGATACGTGAGGATGAGATGCTCGAGATGGTCGACGGCGCCCGCGATGTCTCCCTTCCGGCGAAGCGTGCGCGCCCATTCGAGATCGGACTCGGCCGCCTCGGGAGCGGTGGCGTACTGCGTGAGGATTCGCCGCCAGATGGCGATGGCCGGAGCGTCCTGGTGGCGCGCGCTCTGCACGCGGGCGGCGAGCGCGAGCAGCAGCGGAGCGGCGTCGGGCAGCTCATCGGCCGCGCGCTCGAATCGCGTGGCGGCCTGTGCGCTGTCGCCGCGAGCGAGTGCGAGGAACGCGGCGCCCGCCGCGCGCGAACTGTCCGCCTTCGTGCGGCTGAGCAGGGCCATCGCCGTCACGATCTCGGCGGTGGTCTCGGTCGGATGGCGCAGGCCGGCGCGCGCCTTCGCCAGGTCGCCGTCGTACAGCGCGATCCACGCGCCCACTTCGTCCTCGTCGTCGCCGCTCGCGCCGGCGAGCGAGGCGCGCGCCTTCTCGACCTGACCGGCGCGGATCCACCCCCACGCAATTTGCCGGGCATACGCGCGTCTCGTCCCGGCGTCGAGCATCGCGCTGTCGCGCGCGACGAGCGCCTCGGCCTCCGCGGCGCGGCCGAGCTGCGTGAGCGCGCGAATCTGCAGCGGGAGGACCTGCGTGCGGATCGCGGTCGGCTGCAGCTGCGAGCGAGCCGACGCGATCAGTTCGAGCGCCGACACCGGCTCTCCGCCGGAGATCGCCGAGGAGGCCGCGCGAAGGGCGGTCGAGGGCGCCGGCCTCAGGCGATTCATCGCGGCGAACGCATCACGGGCGGCGAGCCACGCACCCTGACGCTCGGCTTCCTGCGCGAAATCGTTCCAGGTGTCGAACGCCGAATCGGCGGCGGTGAGCGCCGCGATCGCCCGCCATCCGTCGCGCGCCGCGCCCCACTGCAGTTCGAGCGTGCCGAGCACCTTCTTCGACGACGCGGCGGGCGATGCGCGCAGCACCGCGCGCACGGAATCGCGCTGCGCGATCGGCGCGGCCTGCAGCGAATACACGACCGTCTGCTCGAGATATTCCTCGGTCGTCATCGCGTCGCGCCACGCCGCCGCCGCGGCCGCCCAGAGCCCGAGTGCCGCACGAAGCTCTGCGACCTCGATCGTCAGCGCTTTCGTGGAGCCGAGCGATGCCGAGGCCTGCTGCAAGACCGTATCGGCCGCGGCCGCGCGTCCGTCGGCGAGCAGCTGCCCGGCGTACTCGCGGTACGGAACCGGATCATGCGGCGCGAGCTTCACCCACTCGTCGAACGCGGCACGCGCGTCGCGCTCCCGCCCGAGCGAACGCAGCACGCGCAGTTGCACGGCGCGCAGGATCTTGTCGGCGGGCGTCTGCACGAGCAGCGAGTCGAGCGTCGGCAGCACGGAGTCGTCCTGCGCGAGCTGCGCGAACACGCGCTCGAGCCCGAGCACGCCCTGCCCCGTCAGTCCCGTCGCGATGACCTGCCGCCACGCCGCGATCGCGTCGCGCAAGCGCCCCGCCTGTTCGAGGTCGAACGCGCGGTTCGCCGCCGCGGTCTGCGCCTGGGCAAGAACTGGTTTCGGACTCGCCTGCAGCGCGACCCCGACGACGAGGATGAGGACAGACCTGATGGCCTCGCCACTCACCCTCCCCACTCGCCGCTCCCACTCTCCGCTCTTGTTCAAGGTTTGTCGCCGTTCAGTCGGCGGAAGTACTCGATCACGAGCCGGCGCTCGTCCGCGCTGAGCCCGCGAAGCTCATTCCACTCCGGCACGCGATACTTGAGCGCCGCCTTGCCCGCGGCTGCCGCACCCTGCGGCAGGAACGGATTGTTCTGGTCGCCCGGCCGCGATTCCCGCTTCCCCGATTCTTCCTTCTGGTCGTTCTCCAGCGTGTGTCCGGCGTCGAGCATGCGCCGGAAGAGGCGCTGCTGGCGCTCGAGCACCGTCGGATCCACGGCGCCCTGCTCGAGCGTCTGCGCGAGCTGGCGCGCCTCGCGCGCGAGCTCGGCCGCGCGCCCGCTCGCGTCGGCGTCGCCGACCTCGTCGAGCTGGTTCGCGACGTCGCGCTGCGTCTTCGCCATGGAGCGCGCGCTCGCCTGCATGTCGGGCGAGACGCCCTGGCCGCCCCGCTGCGCGCCCGCCTGCTGCACGAGGCTCTGCATCTGACCGTTGAGCGAACCCTGCTGCTGTGCGAGCGCCTGCAGCTGCGCCAGCAGCTCGGGCAGCCCGGACGCCGATTTCGAGGCACCCGCGCGCTCGCGGTCGCGGGCGAGCGCCGCCGCCGTCTGGCGCAGCGCGTTCGCCGCGTCGGTCATCGACTGCGGGGCCTGGCTCGCGGTGCGCGGATCGCCCGCGTCCCGTGCGGCTTGCGCGACTTTCTGTTCCGCCTCGCTCATCGCGCGGGTCGAGCGCGGCGACACCAGCGCGGAACGCTTCGCCTGCGACCCGAGCCGCTCCGAGGCCTTGGCCACGCCCTGCTGCAGCGCGCTCTCCTCGCCGCGAAGGTTCGGATCGGTCGGGTTCTTCTTCGCCTTGTCGGCGAGGCCGTCCTGCTCGCGCGCGAGCTGCAGCATCTCCTGCAGCGACTGGTCGAGCTCGCCAGTCAGTTCCTGCTTCCACTCGTCCACCTGCTGCTTGCGGCCTTCGCCAAGCGCCTGCGACGCGCGCTCCATCGCATCGGCGGCCTGGTTCGCAGCCTGCGCTCCGCCTTGCGGCGATCCCTGCTGACCGGGCTGTGGCTGGCCTCCCGGCTTGCCCTGCGCACCCTGCTGGCCGCCTTGCTGCCCGCTCTGCTGGTTCTTCTGCTGCTGGCCCTGCGCGCCGCCCGTCGACGGCTGCTGCGCGAGCGCGTCTTTCGCCTGCTCGGCGTCCTTCAGCGCTTCGTCGGCCTTCCTGGCGGCGGGATCCGCGTTCTCCTGCTGGAGCCGTTTCTTCAGCGCCTCGATGTCCTTGGTGAGCTGGTCGGTGCGCTGCTGCAGGCGCCTCGCCTCGTCCGGCATCTGCTGCGACTTCGCGCTGTCTCCACGCGCACGCTCGGCCTTCGCGAGCTCGGCCGCTTCGTCCTTCAGCGTCTGCATTGCGCCCTCGAGCGCGGCGCGCTTCAGAATCTCCGCGCTCTTTTCCAGCGCCTCGCGCATCTTCTTCTGCTGCTCCACGAGTTGCTGCAGCGACTGCCTGGCCTGGTCGCCCGACAGTTGCTGCGCGGAGTTGTCGAGTTTCTTCAGCGCATCGAGCATCTCGGGCGTGAGCGCCTCGCGCAGGAGTTTCTGCGCCTCGCGCAGCTGGGCCGACAGGTTCGTGTCGAGCGCGCCGGCCGCGCGGAGGCGATCCTCGAGCGCCTTCGACGCCTGCTGCAGCTGCTGCACACGCGATGCCATCTCCTTCTGTTCGGCGGCCAGCGCCTTCGCCTGCTGCGCGCCCTCGTACTTCATGGGATCGCCCGGCTTGCCGCCGCCGGCCTGACCCGACGCTTTCGCCGCGCGCGCGGCGTCGCTCGTGCGCTGCTGAAGACCGGCCTGCGCTTTCGCGGCGGATGCCGCGCGTGCCGCCGCGGAATCTCCCGCGGCGCGCGCCGCCGAGCGCTGCTCGTCGTTCGCTGGAACGCGCAGGATCAGCTCGCGGCTCATGCCTTCCTGTCCTGCCGGGGATTCATCGCGCGCGATCAGCTGCACGTGCACGGCGTCGCCAGGATCGAGCGACCACGCGCCGAGGTCGAGCGAGACGACACCAGCCCAGTCGGGCAGTCCGCCGCCCGCGAGCTTCTGCGCGTTCGCCGGCAGCGCCTTGCCGTCGCGGCTCACGCGCCACGTCCTGAGCGTCACCGACTGCAGCCCGTGATCGTCGCTCGCGAGCAGCTGCATCTCGATCTTCGCGGTCGGCAGCACGAGGCTGTCGGACGCGGGCTGCAGGATCTCCGCAACGGGCGCCGAATCCGGCACGACCTCCACCGAGAGCGGCGGCGGCACGTCGGCGATCGCGGCGCTCGCCCCGCGCGCGCTCCATGCCCAGCTTCCGCTCGCTGCCGGAGTGAAGCGGCCGCTGAACCGCCGTTCGGCGGGCGCGAGCCTGATGCTGTCGCGCTCCTGCACGAGCCACACCGACGCGAGCGTCTCCGATGCGTGTCCCTCGATCGCGAGCTCGGTGCCCTTCGGCACGCGTATTGGCGCGTCGCCGGGCAGCGTCTCGCTCGCGTGATGCAGATACGCCGGGTATGTCGCGCGCACGGCCACATCGCCGAGGAACGGCCGGTCCACCACGCGGACGACGACGGTATCGCTCACCGCGCGGCCGTCGCTCGCGACGAGCGTGAGATCGGCGTCGAGCGGGCCGAGCTCGGTGCTCACCGTGCCGTTCGACACCGCGAGCGCGGTCTCGACCCAGGCGTTGCCCGTCGTGCGCCGGCGAAGCGATACCGTCGAGCGTCCGCTCGCGCGCACCGTGAGCTTGAGCGTCGAGCCGCGCAGCGCACGCGAGGGCGCGTCGGAAATCTGCAGGCGCGGCAGCAGCGCGCCACGCCACGCATCCACCGGATGTGCGAGCGCGCGAAATCCGTCGGGCCGCCGCGCCGCGACGAACGTCGCGATCAGGACGACCGGCACGAGCACCGCGACTCCGGCGAGCGCACCGCGGCGCAACCCGCGCCGCAGTTCGGGCGCGAGCGCATTTCCGCGGGTCGCGAGCCGGTCTCCGAGCCGCTGCGCCGCCCGCGCGACGAACGCGCTCGTGTCGTCGGAGAGCTCGATGATTCCGCGCACGGCGCCGCGCCGCATCTTCTGCTCGTGCTCGACGGCGTCGGCGATCGCCGCGCTCGCGGCGACCCGGCGCAGCGCGCCGGCGCCACGGTGAACGAGGAATGCCGCGGCGGCGATCGCAACGGCCCAAATCACGAACGGCACGATGCGCGGCAGCGCGATCCACCGCGATCCGCCCAGCAGGAGCGCGCCGAACGTGAGCGCGGCGACGAGGGCGACGATCGCGCGCGTCCACGCCTCGGCGCGCACCAACTGCGCGACGCGGGCGCGCTCGCGGGCAATGAGCTCGAAGATGGTCACGACGCCGGCCGGCTCGTGATTGCGTACACGAACAGGTTCACGCCCATGCGCAGCGCGGCCTCGTGCAGTTCCGGCGGATCGTTGTACGTGCCCGCATCCTCCCAGCCATTTCCGAGGTCGCTCTCCCAGCTGTAGTACACCGCCAGCCGGTTTCCGAGAAAGATCCCGAAGCCGCGCGCCGGATGGCCGTCGTGCTCGTGGATCTTCGGAATCCCCTTCGGAAGATCATACACGATGTGGTAAACCGGGTGCGAGAGCGGCACGTCCACCAGTTCGCGGTCCGGAAACACCCGCTTGATCTCGCGGCGGAAGCTCTCGTCGATGCCGTAGTTGTCGTCGACGTGAAGGAATCCGCCGCGCGTGAGATACTCGCGCAGCCGCACCACCTCGGCGTCGGTGAACTTGATGTTGCCGTGGCCCGTGACGTGCAGGAACGGGTAGTCCCAGAGCCGGTCGTCCATCAGCGTGACACGCGCCTCGGCGGCCTCCATCGGAAACGACGTGCGCTCGCGGATCGCGCGGAGCAGGTTGGGGAGGCTCGACGGGTTCGCGTACCAGTCCCCGCCGCCGTCGTATTGCAGGCGGGCAATCGTCAGTCGCGGCGCGGGCGCCGTCGACAGAGTGAGAACGAGGGCGGATAGAAAAAGTCGGAACATTCCGGTCACTCGTGAGCCAGTCGGTAGGCCAAATTGCGCGGGGCGTGCGACTCCTCGGTGAGTACGCGCGCCACGTCCCGCGCGCTCAGGCCCTGCTCGCGCAATACGTGGGCGCGGTCGCGGAGGGTGGCCTCGTCCGGCTCGCGCGTCTCCGCGCCGGCGATGACCAGCACCACTTCCCCGCGCGGCGCCACCTCCTGGTAAGACTCCGCCAGCGACTGAACGGTTCCCCGCCGAAACTCCTCGAAGTGCTTGGTGAGTTCGCGAGCGACGACCGCCTCGCGGGCACCCGAGCCTGCGGCCGCGAGCGCCGCGAGCGTCTCCCCCACACGCGCCGGCGCCTCGTACAGCACGGCCGTGTGCGTGAGCGCGGCGATCTCGCGAACGGTCTCCGCGCGCTCCTTTCCCTTTCGGGCGAGAAATCCGAAGAACGTGAAGCGATCGGCGACGATCCCCGACGCTACGAGGGCGGCGAGCAGCGCCGACGCGCCGGGCACGGGCGAGACCGCGATGCCGGCGTCGATGGCGGCACGAACCAGTCGCGCCCCGGGGTCGGAGAGCAGCGGCGTTCCCGCGTCGGAGATCAGCGCGAACGATTCGCCGGCCGCGAGGCGCGCGACCAGCGCCGGCGTCGTCTTCGCCTCGTTGTGTTCGTGATACGCGACGAGCGGCGTCGAGATCCCGTGCTTCTCGAGCAACGGCCGCGAATGACGCGTGTCCTCGGCGAGCACCGCGCTGACGGCGGCCAGCGTTTCCACTGCGCGCGCGCTCAGGTCCGACATGTTCCCGATCGGCGTGCTCACCAGGAACAGCGTTCCGGGTGTGGCCGCCCCGGTGGAACCGCCTACCACTCGACCTTCCACGGAAGCGCGTCGAAGAGCCCCGCGGACTGGAACATGTGCCGGCGGTCGCGGGCCAGTTCGCCGATGAGCTGCTCGGGCGTGGTGCCGTCCTGCGGCGCGACCGTCCAAAGCAGTTCGCCGATCCACGCCCCCATCGCCGCGCTCAGCGCGGGCGTTTCCGTGACCGGATCACGGGGATGCGGATGCGTGAGCGAAAAGCGGTCGAGGCACGGATGGCGTTCGACGAGCATCTTGCGCGCGCTCTCGGCCACCGACGGCGCGCCGTCGACCCCGCCGTCCACGAGGCGCTTCACGACCGCGGCCATGAGGTCGCGATACGCCTGGATCATGGCGGGCGGCGCCTGCACCGGCAGCGGGGGCGGCAAGGGCCAGAGCCGCGCGTTCTTGCGCGCTGCTATCCGGCCACCCGCAAGCAGCGCGGCCAGGCGCGCTTCCGCGGTCGCGGTGCCCGGATCGGCGAAGAATCCGCGCGCGACGTTCCCGTTGCGCACGATGCCGTAGCTCACGCCCCCGTCCTCGGCGTGCACTTCCACCACGCCGTCGTGCATCGTGGCGCTGAGGAACGCGAACACGGCGGCGGGATCGTGCACGTTCAGTTCGGCGGGCCACGAAACGGGCTCGAGCACCTGCGACCAGTACATCGTCGCGAGCTGTTCGTCATCCGCCTCGTAGAAGCAGATCTCCCCGAACTCCGCCGCCGACGGCACCATCGCGACGGCTTCCGCGATGGACAGCGAGCGAAAATGGGCGCCGTCGATGGTCGCGGTGGCGTTCACCACTTCGCCCTCCTGGAGGTAGAGCAGCAGCAGCTCCTCCGGAAGCCAGACGGCGACGTAGCCGTAGACTTTCGCCGCGCGGTCGCGCTTGGCGTCGGTCAGGAGGTTGCGCAGGTGTACGTACGCGAGGCGCGTGCGGTTGAGCAGCACACGGTCGTGCGGGTAGTGCAGCGTCGCGGCGGGAAGGGGCATTGTTCGAGGGCGCTACCTCCCCGCCGAAGTTCCTACGCCGCGTGCTGGTTGAACTTTGCCACCAGCTGCGCCTTGGGGACCGCGCCGATCACCTGGTCCACGAGCTTGCCGTCCTTGAAGAACAGCAGCGTGGGGATCGAACGCACGTTGAAGCGCATCCCCGTCTTCTGGTTGTTGTCCACGTCGAGCTTCGTGACCTTCACTTTCCCCTCGTATTCCACTGCGAGCTGCTCGAGGATCGGGGCGATCATTCGGCACGGCCCGCACCACGTTGCCCAGAAGTCCACCACCACGACGCCGGCGTGCTTCTCCACCTGCGACTCGAAATCGGCGTCGGTTACCGCGATTGCATTCGCCATTGTGCTGCTTTCTCCCACAGTGAGACTGTCGCTACCATTAACCGCATGACTCCAACCCGCATCGCCCACGTCGGCATCGCCATAAAGAGCATTGATGCACTGATCCCCTTCTATCGCGACGTGCTCGGCCTGAGCGACGCGCCGCTCGACGACAGCGACGGCGCCCGCATTGCCGGCTTCATCGCCGGCGACGCACTGGTCGAGCTCCTCGAACCGAAGGACGCGGGGTCGCCGATCGCGAAGTTTCTCGAGAAGCGAGGACCCGGCATCCATCACATCTGCTTCACCGTCGACGACCTCGACGCGACGCTCGCGCGCTGCCGTCAGGCGGGTATCACGCTGATCGACGAGACTCCGCGCCTGGGCGCCGAAGGCAAGCGCATCGCCTTTCTGCATCCGAAATCCACGGGCGGCATCCTCATCGAACTGTCTGAATACTAACGGAACCGGGAAGGTCCGTGTGCGGGACTCGTTCAGCCGCCGGACTTGGAGCAGAAGCCCTTGTTTTGCAGCACCGTGATGTCGAAAATCTCAACGTACCAGCGATCCGATGGTCCCTTCACGGTCGTGAACAGCACCGTCGCCTTCTGCGATCCTTGCGTGAAGTCGATCAAGAATAGCTGACGGCCACCCTCGCCACGCGTCGGCTCCGCGATAACCGCTTTGTCGTGTCGCAGACACTGTAACATGATGAGTTCCCGACGCTCGGTCACTGCACGATCTTCATGATCGCGCGCGAGGCCCTTCTCGCCGCCGAAGCCGGCGCCGAGTGCCTGCATGTCCTGGGCTTTCGCGGCCGCAAGGAACCGGTCAACCGCGGCACGCGGCGTGGCGGCGCCGGTCTGCGAGGGATCGCGGACGGCCACCGTGCGACAAGCGGCAGCGAGCACGAGCAACAGGGCGATTCGCTTCACTCTCGGCTCCCATGCGATGTATGAAGCGAAGCTAATCGGACACGTGAAAGCCAGCAAGCATTAGATTCCCCAAACATGTTCCTTCGCCTCTGCATCAACATCGATCACGTCGCCACGATCCGTCAGGCGCGCAAGGCCGACGAGCCCGATCCCGTGGCGGCGGCGCGGCTCTGCGAGGACGCCGGCGCCGACGGCATCACGGCGCATCTGCGCGAGGACCGGCGCCACATCCAGGACGCGGACGTCGAGGGCCTGCTCCGCGTGCTGCGCAAGCCGTTCAATCTCGAGATGGCGTGCACCGAGGAAATGCTCGGCATCGCCGAGCGGCTGAAGCCGCACCAGGTGACGCTCGTGCCGGAAAAACGCGAGGAGATCACGACGGAAGGGGGACTCGACGTCACGCGCGAACCCGAAGGGCTTTCCGCCGCGATCGCGCGCCTGAAACGTGCGGGCATTCGCACGAGCCTCTTCATAGATCCCGTTCCGATGATCATCGAGCGCTCGGCCTGGCTCGGCGCCGACGCGATCGAGCTGCACACCGGCGCGTACGCACATCACCCCGACGACCCCCGGACCATCGGCGCGCTTCGCGATGGCGCGAAGCAGGCCGCCGCCCTTCGACTCGCCGTCCACGCGGGCCATGGCCTGACCGTGAAGAACGTCGGCGCCGTGGCCGCGATTCCGGAAATCGAAGAACTCAACATCGGCCATTCGATCGTGTCGAACGCGGTGTTCGAGGGGCTGGCGAATTCGGTGCG
>JADGQS010000204.1 GCA_017881585.1 Gemmatimonadaceae bacterium
CGGGGAGAAACTGCCCTTCGTGCGCGAGGAAGTGTCGCAGTCCGAGGCGAAGAAGCGCTTTGTGGACGATCCGCTCAAGCTCGAGCGGCTCGCGGACTTCGAGGGCTCCGACGAGATCATCTCGACGTACACCGACGGGCCGTTCACCGACCTCTGCAAGGGACCGCACGTCCCGGATACTTCGTATCTCAAGCATTTCAAGCTGCTGCACGCCGCCGGCGCATACTGGCGCGGCGACGAGCGCCGCCAGATGCTGCAGCGCATCTACGCGACCGCCTGGTTCAAGCAGGAAGACCTCGACGCATACCTGCACCGGATCGAGGAGTCCAAGCGCCGCGATCACCGCGTGCTCGGCAAGGCGCTCGATCTCTTCATGTTCCACCCGTACTCGCCGGGCGCGGCGTTCTGGACGGAGCGCGGCACGACGCTGATCAACACGATCAACGAGTACCTGCGTGAACTGCAGCGCGACGATTACAAAGAGATCATGACGCCGCTGTTGTACAACAAGGCGCTCTGGGAGATCTCGGGGCACTGGGGCGTCTACCGCGACAACATGTTCCTGGTGCTCGACAAGGAAACAGGCGAGCACGACTTCGCGCTGAAGCCCATGAATTGCCCGTCGCACCACCTGCTGTTCGCGTCGAAGAAGCACTCGTACCGCGAGTTGCCGCTCCGCTACAACACGTACGACGTGCTGCATCGCAACGAAGTGAGCGGTGCGCTCTCGGGGCTCACGCGCGTGCGCCAGTTCCGCCAGGACGACTGCCACATCTACCTGATGGAAAGCCAGATCGCCGACGAAGTGAGGCGGCTGACACAGTTCATCCTGGGGTACTACGCCGCGTTCGGGCTGACCGCGTCGCTCAAGTTCGCGACTCGTCCCGCGGAGCGCGTCGGCACGGATGAAATGTGGGACGCGGCGGAGCGCGGCCTGCGCGAAGCGCTCGACGCCACGGGGCTGCCGTACCAGCTGAAGGAGGGCGACGGGGCGTTCTATGGACCCAAGATCGACTTCGACGTCATGGACTCCATCGGCCGGCACTGGCAGCTCGGCACCATCCAGCTCGACTACTCGCAGCCCGAGCGATTCGACCTGAGCTACACCGGCGAGGACAACCACGCGCACCGGCCGGTTCTCATTCACCGCGCTGTCAGCGGATCCTTTGAACGATTCATCGCGATCCTGATCGAACATTTTGCCGGCGCGTTTCCCGTCTGGCTGTCGCCGGAACAGGTGCGCGTGCTGCCCATCGCCGACGATCTCGCGCCGCACGCGGCCGCGGTCACGGCCGCGCTGCGCGCCGCGGGAATTCGCGCGCATCTCGACGACCGTTCTGAAACGCTCAACTATCGCATTCGCGAGGCGGAAACAATGAAGGTGCCCTATATGGCCGTGATCGGAAAACGCGAGGCGGAGGCGAATTCAGTCGCCATCCGCGAGCGCGGTGCGGGGAAGAAGCAGGAAGTTGTGGCGCTCGACGCGTTCGTCGCGCGCGTGACGAACGAGATTCGTACGCGCGCGCTCTCGACAGCCGCACCTGTCGGAGCCGCCCAATGACGAGCCCAAAAAATGTGCCGGTCATCGTCTCGGGCGCCCGCACGCCGATCGGCCGGTTCCTGGGTGGGCTCGCGCCGCTCGCGGCGCCTGATCTCGGAGCCGCCGCCATTCGCGCGGCTATCGAGCGCGCCAAGATCGACGCGTCGCAGATCGACGAAGTGATCATGGGGAACGTCGTGCAGGCCGGCGTGGGGCAGGCGCCCGCGCGGCAGGCCATGATTCGCGCCGGCGTGCCGGCGACGGTTCCGGCGTACACCATCAACAAGGTGTGCGGCTCCGGACTGCAGGCGGTGATGCTCGCCGCGCAGGCCATCAAGGCCGGCGACGCGCAGCTGCTGGTGGCCGGCGGCATGGAGTCGATGTCGAACGCGCCCTTCCTCGTGTACGGCATTCGCGGTGGCGTGAAGTTCGGCGATCAGACCATGGTGGACGGCCTCATCAGGGACGGCCTCTGGGATTCGTTCGGCCAGGTCCACATGGGCGGTTATGCCGAGTACACCGCGAAGAAGGCCGGCATCACCCGCGCGCGCCAGGACGAGTTCTCGTATCAGTCGCACATGAAGGCCGTCGCGGCGATCGAGGGCGGAAAGTTCGAGAAGGAAATCGTGAAGGTCGAGATCCCGGGCCGGAAAGGACCGACGATCGTCTCGACCGACGAGAGCCCGCGCAAGGACACCACGCTCGAGGCGCTCGCCAAGCTGCGTCCCGCGTTCCCCAAGGACGCACCGAAGGACATGAAGCCCGACGAACTCACCGTGACGGCCGGCAATGCGCCCGGTCTCTCCGACGGCGGCTCCGCGCTCGTGGTGACGAGCGAGGAGTACGCGAAGGCGCACGGGCTCCCCGTGCTCGCGCGCATCACCGGCTACGCGAGCGGCGGCACCGAGCCGCGCGACCTGTTCTTCGCCCCGATTCTCGCCGTGCAGAACCTCATGAAGCTCACCGGCGCGAAGATCGGCGACTACGATCTCATCGAGGCCAACGAAGCATTCGCCGCGCAGGCGCTCGCCGACGGCGACGGGCTCGGCTGGGACTGGTCGCGCGTGAACGTGAACGGCGGCGCGATCGCGCTCGGACATCCGATCGGATCGAGCGGCGCGCGGGTGCTCATCACGCTGCTCTACGCGATGCAGGATCGCGGCGCACGCACGGGGCTGGCGACGCTGTGCCTGGGCGGGGGCAATGCCGTCGCGCTGAGTGTCGAGCGGGCTTGATGAACGGCGGTCGTGAGTTCCGGGCTGTCGGACCAAAGTGGTGAGTCGATAGCCGTCCGTTGTTGGTGTCGAGACAACGGCGACGGGACCGATGGGAGTATTTCTCAGAACTGACGGGCGTGTCCGCGCCGGATGGCGCGTGGCGTTCTTTGCGCTCGCCACGACGGCGAGCGGGCTGTTCGTGTCGGGCGTCGTGTATGAGGCGATCTCGTGGACGCCTCTCGTCGGACTCTCGCGGCAGTACGCGGTGCCGCTCGCGGAGTATGGACAGGCGCTCGCGTTTCTCATCGGGACGTACGCCGCGCTGCGGATCGTCGACGGTGCGCGTGATGGCCTGTGGTCTCGCGTCGGATTCGGTCCGTCGGCGCTGCGCGCCCGCCCGATGCTCATCGGCCTCGCGGCCGGCACGCTCGCGATCCTCATGCCGTGCGGCGTGTTGATCCTGGCGGGGCGGCTCAACTTCGAGCGCCAGCCCGCCGAGGTCATCTCCTGGTGGACGGCCGCGCGCGGCGCGCTGTTCCTGCTCGCGCCGGCGGCACTCGCCGAAGAACTCGCCGTTCGTGGCTATCTGCTGACGACCCTGGTCGAGTCACTGGGCCGGCCGTCTGCCGTCGCGATTACGAGCGTCATCTTCGCGATGATGCACCTGCTGAACCCCGACCCGACGATCCTTTCCACCGGCATGGTCGCGCTCGCCGGACTCTTCCTCGCGACGATCAGGCTGACCACGGGGAGCCTATGGGCGGCGTGGATCGCGCACCTCTCGTGGAACGTCGTGCAGGCGATCGTACTGCACGCGCCGGTGAGCGGGCTTCCGCTGCCGACGCCGGATTATCGTCTCGTGGACAGGGGCCCCGTGTGGCTGACCGGCGGGCCGTGGGGCCCCGAGGGCGGCCTGGCCGCCGCCGCGGGGATGCTGGTCGCGACCTTTCTGTTGATCCGGTACTACCCAAGACCGCGAGCCTCAACGGAGGCAATGATATAAACGGCGCGCGCTGTCCGCGGCACCGTGGCGTGCCTTCACCTCGACGTCCAGACCACGACGACGGCGCACACCTG
>JADGQS010000205.1 GCA_017881585.1 Gemmatimonadaceae bacterium
GTCGGGCAGTCCGCCGAGCGAACGAAGCTGATGACGGAATCTCTCGTGAACGCCTACGCGGAACTCACGGGCGATTTCAGTCCCGTGCACATCGATGAGGCCGCCGCAGCGAAAACGCGCTTCGGCACCCGCATCGCGCACGGCATGCTCTCGGTCAGCTTTCTCTCAGCGGTGATCGGAATGGACTTGCCGGGCCCCGGCACCATCTGGGTCGCGCAGGCGCTGAAGTTCAAGCAGGCCGTAAAGCTCGGCGACACGATCACATGGCACGTGGAAGTGAAGGAGCTGTTCCCCGAGAAAAAACGCGCCACCGTCTCGACCGTCTGCAAGAATCAGCGCGGCGAGACCGTGATCGACGGCGAAGGCACGATCTTGTTGTTGGACTAGACGTCATCCAACGAACTGGGACGAGCGACGGGTGAGGGGCGACTTGGGGAAGAGCAACGGGTGAGGTGCGAAGAGACGTTCTCCTCGCTTCTCACCCGTCGCTTTTCGCCAGATCGCCCCTCACCCGTCGCTCGTTCCTGTTTGTACCGTCGCCCGTCCCTGGTCGACAGCCGCCAGCTATTTGAGCAGCGCCTTCGCAATCGTGGCGAGCTGCATGTTGGACGTCCCCTCGTAAATCTTCCCGATCTTCGCATCCCGGTAGAATTTCTCCACCGGAAAATCCTTCGTATACCCGTTCCCCCCGAACAACTCCAGCGCGAGCGACGTGACGCGTTCGCACACCTGCGACGCGTAGAGTTTCGCCATCGCCGCTTCCTTGGCGATATCGTGGCCGCCCTCCTTGAGTCGCGTGGCGTTGTAGACCATCAGGCGCGCCGCCTCGAGTTCCGTCGCGACCTGCGCGAGCTGGAACTGCACGCCCTGGAATTCCGCGAGCGCCTTTCCGAACTGCTTGCGCTCCTTCACGTACGCGATGGCCGCGGCGAGCGCGCCCTCCGCGTTGCCGATCATCTGCGCGCCGATGCCGATGCGTCCCTCGTTCAGCGTCTCCATGGCGATCTTGTAACCCGTGCCGACCGGGCCGAGCACATTGCCGGCGGGAACCTCGACGCTGTCGAGGATGATTTCCGTGGTGCTCGACGCGCGGATGCCCATCTTGTCTTCCTTCTTCCCGACGCTGAATCCCGGGAACGTCTTCTCGACGATGAATGCCGTGATTCCCTTGTAGCCCTTGGACGGATCCGCGTTCGCGAAGACGATGAACACGCCGGCTTCGGCGCCGTTGGTGATCCAGAGCTTCCGGCCGGTGAGGATCCACGTGTCGCCCTTCTTCTCGGCGCGCGTCGCGAGACCGAAGGCATCCGATCCCGAGCCTGCCTCGGTGAGCGCGTAGGCGCCGACCGTGTTTTCGCACAGGCGCGGCAGGTACTGTTCGCGCTGCGTTTCCGTGCCGTACGCGAGGATCGGATAGAGCACGAGTGTGTTCTGCACGTCGACCACGATCGCTGCGGCCGCGTCCACCTTGCTGATCTCCTCGACGGCGAGCGTGACCATCATGAGGGATCCGCCGCCGCCGCCGTATTTCTCGGGCACCTGGATCCCCATCATCCCGAGCTCGAAGTATTTCGGGATCAGGTCGGGATCGAGCTTCGCGGCCCGCTCCATGGCGGCGACGCGCGGGCGGATTTCACCATCGACGAACGACGCCACGGCGTCGCGGAATGCACTCTCTTCGTCGCTGAGGACGCTGAGCGGGGCGTGGATGGTTGCCGGCATGGTCAGAGCGCCGGCGACTCGAACCCCTTCGACGGCGCCCCGAACAGATTGCCCTGGGCTGCCGGATGTTTCGGAATTGACATACCCTAATTATCGGTCGTAGGCGAGGATCGGCGCTAGCCAGCGCTCGACTTCCTTCAGCTCCATCCCCTTGCGCCGAGCGTAGTCCTCCACTTGGTCGCGCTCGATCTTGCCCACCCCGAAGTACCGGGACTGGGGGTTCCAGAAGAAATAGCCGCTCACGGCCGCCGTCGGGAACATGGCAAAGCTCTCGGTCAGCTCGATCCCCGCGCGTTCGGTGGCGCCGAGCAGCTCGAAGAGGGTCTTCTTTTCGGTGTGGTCGGGGCAGGCCGGATACCCCGGTGCAGGCCGGATGCCCTGATACTGCTCGCGGATGATGGCGGAGTTGTCGAGGTGCTCGTCGGCCGCGTAGCCCCAGAACTCCCGCCGCACGCGCTCGTGCAGCCGCTCGGCCAGTGCCTCGGCGAGGCGGTCTGCGAGCGCTTTCACCATGATCGAGCTGTAGTCGTCGTGCACGGCCCCGAATTCGGCGACTTTCTCGTCGACTCCGATGCCCGTCGTCACGGCGAACATCCCCATCCAATCGGTGAGCCCGGTCGAGCACGGCGCGACGAAATCCGCGAGCGCGACGTTTGGCCGCCCGTCCGGCTTCACCATCTGCTGCCGGATCGTGTGGATGACCGCCAAGGGTTTTTCAGTCCTCGATCTTCCATCTTCGATCTTCGATCGCCGTTCGTCGGTCCATATCTCGATATCTTCCGCCCCATTCGAGTTCGCCGGGAAGAACCCGACCACCGCCCTCACCTTCAGCCAGCGTTCCTCCACGATCTTCCGCAGCATCGCCTGCGCGTCGCTGAACAGGCTGCGCGCGCTCGGTCCCACGAGGGGATCTTCGAGGATGTCCGGATAGTGCCCCGCCAGCTCCCACGTCTGGAAGAACGGCGTCCAGTCGATGCGCGGCACGAGATCGCCGAGGGGAAACTCGTGTTCGTCGTACGTGCGAACACCGGTGAAGCTCGGTTTCGGCGGCACGACCGTGCTCCAGTCCACCGTCACCTTGTTCGCGCGCGCCTGCTCCAGCGTTTGCGTCTTCGTCTCGCGCCGCCGCTCGGCGCGCCGCTCGCGAACCTCGCGATATTCCTCGCGCAAGTCCTTCACGAACGAGTCGCGCTGGACATCGGAGAGCAATGCACTCGCGACGCCCACCGCGCGCGATGCATCGAGCACGTACACGACCGGCCCCGAGTAGTGCGGCTCGATCTTCACGGCCGTGTGCACCTTGCTCGTCGTCGCGCCGCCGATGAGGAGCGGAATGGTGAAGCCCGCACGCTCCATCTCGCCCGCGACGAACGCCATCTCCTCGAGCGACGGCGTGATGAGTCCCGAGAGGCCGATGATGTCGGCCTTTTCGCGAATCGCCGTCTCGAGGATCTTCGCGCACGGGACCATCACGCCGAGGTCCACCACTTCATAGTTGTTGCACTGCAGGACCACGCCCACGATGTTCTTGCCGATGTCGTGCACGTCGCCCTTCACGGTCGCCATGACGACCTTTCCCTTTGCGCGCGTGTCCGCGTTCTTCACCTTTTCCGCCTCGATGTACGGAATGAGGTGAGCGACGGCGCGCTTCATCACGCGCGCGCTCTTCACGACCTGCGGCAGGAACATCTTGCCGGACCCGAACAGGTCGCCGACGATGTTCATGCCGTCCATCAGCGGACCCTCGATCACCTCGATCGGGCGCTCGGCGAGCTTGCGCGCTTCCTCGGTGTCGTCGACGACGAAGTCCGCGATGCCGTGGACGAGCGCGTGCTGCAGGCGCTCGTGCACCGGTCCGGCGCGCCATTCGAGGTTGGTCGCCTGGCGAGCGGCGTCGCCCTTCACGGAGTCCGCCGCTTCGAGCAGGCGTTCGGTGGCGTCGGGGCGGCGATTGAGGACGACGTCTTCGACGATCTCGAGAAGTTTCGGCGGAAGATCCGTGTAGAGCGGCAACGCGCCGGCGTTCACGATCCCCATGTCCATTCCCGCCGCCACCGCGTGATAGAGGAACACGGTGTGGATCGCCTCGCG
>JADGQS010000206.1 GCA_017881585.1 Gemmatimonadaceae bacterium
TCTGCGCGGTGTTCCTCGCATGGGGCGTCGCGCCGGTTCCGGCGCTGCTCGTCGCGTACGGCAGGTTCAGCTCGCCACGCTATTTCAACCACGGCGATTTCGTGTATGTGGGCGAGGGAATGAATTCGTCGCCGGCCGTCTCTGTGCTCTCGAATGGCGTCGTGAACTATCACAACGCCGGGAAGGTCCAGGCCTCGAGCGAGCCGCAGGATATGCGGCTGCAGCGCATGCTCGGGCACTTCACCACGCTCGTGCCGCTGCATCCACGCTCGGTGCTCGTCATCGGATGCGGCGCCGGCGTGACCGCCGGAGCCGTGAGTATCAGCCCGCTGGTCGAACGCGTGACGATCGCGGAGATCGAGCCGCTCGTTCCGCAAGTAGCGTCGAAGTATTTCGGCGAGTTCAACTACAACGTCATCAAGAATCCGAAGGTGCACGTCGTGATCGACGACGCGCGCCACTTTCTCGGGACCACCACGGAGAAGTTCGACGCCATCACATCCGATCCGTTCGATCCGTGGGTGAAGGGCGCCGCTAATCTCTACACGAAGGAGTTCTGGGAACTCGCGAAGTCGCACCTGAATCCCGGCGGCGTCGTCACCGTGTTCGTGCAGCTCTACGAAGCCGGCGCCCCCGCGGTCAAGAGCGAAATCGCGAGCTTCCTGCAGGCGTTCCCGGGCGGCATCGTGTGGGCGAACAACTACAACGGCGCGGGCTACGACGTGGTGCTGATGGGGCGCCAGGCCGAGCCGACGACGATAGACGTGGATTCGATGGAGGCACGGCTCGCCAGTCCACAGTTCGCGATCGTCGCCCAATCGCTGCACGAGATCGGCATCAACTCCGCGATCGACCTGCTCGGGACGTACACGGCGCAGGCGCCGCAGTTGAAGGATTGGCTCGCCGATGCGCAGCTCAACCTCGACAAGAATCTTCGGCTGCAGTATCTCGCCGGACTCGGACTGAACAAGTACGAGCAGGCGGAGATCTACGCGGCGATGGCGCGGAACAGGGCGTATCCGGAGAATCTGTTCACGGGGTCGCCGCCGGCGCTGGCGGCGCTGCGGGCGGCGATTGGGCGGCCGCAGTAGACCGAACGACAGATGAGAGCTGACGGTTCTCAGATCAAAGCTCTGAGCTGATAGCGGTCAGATGATAGCTGCGAGACTTGAATGACGAAAACGAGGGCCCTCAAACCGAGGGCCCTCGTTTTTATGCCGAGAGAGAGAATCGAACTCTCATGGGGCTTGCACCCCGCGGGATTTTGAGTCCCGTGCGTCTGCCAGTTCCGCCATCCCGGCGATGGTCGTACTGGCGTGAACTTACTGCTGCGGCGGCGGCGGCTGAACCCCCCGCCCTCCGCGCCCGCGACCCGGCTGCATCATGGGCATGGCCTGGCCCTGCCCGCGCCCCATGCGTCCGCCGCGCCCCATGCGTCCGCCGCGCCCCTGCATCTGCGCCTGCCGCATCTGGTTCACGCGCTGACGAACCTGCTGCTCGAGCGCGAAGTACTTCGCGCGCTGAAGCGGCGTGAGGAATCCAGAGAGTTCCTTCTGCTCCTGTTCCTGAAGGTCGACGCGCTGCCGCTGGGTCTTGATGACCCGGTCGAGCAATGCGGCGACCTGTCCCTGGCGGGCGGAGTCCGGGCGCAGCATTTCGTCGCGCAGCGACATGCGAACGTCGCGCTCCTGGTCGACGAGGATCCGGCGCCTCTCGTCGAATCTCCTGTTCGTCTCCTGCAGTTTCGTCATCTGCTGGTCCGTCGCGCCGAGTCGTTCCTTGGTGACCCGCGCGATGCGTTCCCGCACCTGCTGCTCCAGGTTCGCGCGATTCGGGCGGGTGGAATCGCCGGCTGGCGGGGGTCCCTGAGGCATGCCCCGTCCGCCGCGTCCCTGCGCCGAAAGCGTGGCCGCGCTGGCGAGTATCAAGAGAGCCGTGAGTCTAACGCGCATTGTGACCTCCGTCGGCCAATGGCACGATCGGTGAGAGGTGTGTTTCGGGTTCGGTGCTCGGCAGCGACTGGAGCGCGTCGAGTTCGCCGAGCAGGGTGTTCAACTGGTCGTCGGTGAGATCGGAGATTCCGCCGCCGAAACTGATTCCGGACCGCGGTTTCGACGACACTGCCGGCGAGCTAACGTGAACGGGTGAATCAACAACGATCGGTGCATGCGGAGCATCGGTCGTTGCCAACGCTGCGCCAGTGGCGGGTGCCGGCACCGAGGCTGTCCGACGAGGAGTCGCGCTGAAGTAACCGCGCAGCGCGATGACCGAGAACGCGCCGATCGTCACGATTCCGATCGCGGCGGCAACGCGCCACGCACGGCCGGCGGCCACGCCCCGCCGCGCACCGCGAGGTGCCGCTGGGAGAGCCTTCACGATCCTGCCGAGATCGACCGCCGGAGCGGGAAATGCCCGCGATGCGGCTGCGATCAGCTCGACCTCGGCCGCGCAGTCTGCGCATGTTTCGAGGTGAGCGGCCACCGTCGCGCCCTCCGCCGCGGACAACGCACCGTGCACATATCCGGGGAGCAGGTCCCGCATGTCTCCATCCGCGCAATCATGCATCATCGAGAAACTCCTTTACGGATCGCATCGCGTTGTGGTAGTGCACGCGGCACGCACCCTCCGTGCTTCCCACCAGTGTCGCGATCTCTCCATATGCCATCCCCTCCGTCACGCGGAGGACGAACACTTCTTTTTGCAGCGGCGAAAGACGTTCGATCGCCTGCCGGACCCGCACCGCCGTCTCGTCGGCCACGAGCGCGTCGAGCGCGTCGTACGCCTGAACGGCGTGTCCCTCATCGAGCTCCACCTGATTACGGCGCCGCTTCTCCGAGCGCTTGCGGTCGAGCACCAGCCGCCGAAGGATCGTGAACAGCCACGTCCGGAATGTGCTGTCCGCCCGAAACGATTCGAGCGAATTGAACGCGCGAACGAACGTGTCCTGCACGAGCTCATCCAGTTCCTCGCGTTCGCCCGAACTCGCGGCGAACCGGGCGAGCGCCTGGGCGTGCCGCCTCACGATCTCGGCTGCCGCCCGCTGGTCTCCACCCTTCCATCGTTCGATGAGCGCTGCGTCAGCCGACCCATCGTCCATCCGGCCCTGGACATCCATTCGGTCACCAATTGAGACGCCGGTCACACCCGGACGTTAACTTGAGTCGCGAATCTCCCCGCCCCGCAGGCCCGCCGGACCCGTCCGGAGCCCCACACCCCACTGGAGCCGCCATGCCGCCGATCGAGATCATCGCCCATCGCGGTGCCTCGCGGGAACGCCCCGAAAACACGGTGGCGGCGTTCACACGGGCGGTCGAGCTGGGAGCCGACGGCATCGAGCTGGACGTCCATCTGAGCGCCGATGGCGTCCTGTTCGTCCATCACGACGCGGTTCCTCACAATGCGCCCAGCCCCGCCCTGGCGCATCGCGACATTCGATCCATGACTCTCGAGGAGCTTAGCGCGTTTCGCGTGGGAGGGCAGCCGATTCCAACCCTGGCGCAGGTTATCGAAGCCATCGGCGACCGCCTCACGGTCTACTGCGAGTTGAAGGGCCCCGGCACCGCCGACGCGGCCGTAAGGCTGCTCGAGAAGCGGGGGTCCTCGGCGGCCGTGCACGCGTTCGATCATCGCCAGGTCGCCGTGGCGCGGCGGCTCGCGCCGGCACTCGCGCGCGGCGTCCTGGAAGCGAGCTACCACATCGTCCCCACCGACTCGATGGCGAGTGTCGACGCGCGCGACCTCTGGCAGGCCGCCGAACTGATCGACCGCGAGATGGTGGATGCAGTGCATGCGCGCGGCGGGCG
>JADGQS010000207.1 GCA_017881585.1 Gemmatimonadaceae bacterium
CCGGCGGCCCGGCAAATGGATCAGGAGTCGTTCTCGTAGTCAGTGGAATATCGCCGCTTCCACGCCGTGGGCAACCGGCCTGTTGCGCGCACTCACCGCGTTCGCCGGGTGGTGGGATGATAATGTCCCCCGTAAGGGTGCGGCGCTGGCCTACTACACGCTGTTCGCCCTGGCGCCGATTCTGATCGTGGCAATCGCCGCAGACGGAATGGCGTTCGGCGCCGAAGCGGTGCGGGGCGAAATCGTGCAGCAGATCGAGGGCCTGGTGGGTCGGGATGGAGCACAGGCGGTGCAAACCATACCCGAAGGCGCTTCCAAGTCGACCTCGAGCATCCTGGCCACCGTCATCGGAGTCATCACGTTCTTCCTCGGTGCCATCGGTGCTTTCCTCGAACTCCAGACCGATCTGGACGCCATATGGCGAGTCAAACCCGGGATAGGATTTTGAATCGGGGTCGTGGAAGTATGGCGCGACGCTTCACGCCGCGCCACGAGCACGCATGAGGGCCGCGGCCGCCGACGCCTCGTGTCCCATGCGCGCTCCCAGACCGTGGAGCACCGAGCATACGGGCAACCGGCCCGCGGGCTGTCACCATGGTATTGCGCCGCAGGCTATTCTGACGCAACGTCCTCGCGCGGGCCTAACTATGCTTGCTGCGGCCGAACGGACCACCGATCCGCGCGCGGAGCAGCATCCGTCGGTCCGCTCGCAGCAGAAGCTGGCGTTAGGCCGCCCATAGCTCCACCGCTGTGATCACCCCTAGCATCACGGAGGTCAATATGAAGTCCTGCCTGTCGCGATCCACGACTGCATTCCTTGTGGGGGCTCTTGCTGTTCTTAGCCCGGCATCCGCATCCGCACAGAATCTTGAGGCGCAGGCCGTGAACGCCCTCGAAAATGCGTGGGGTGCGGCGTCCATCAGGCGTGATGGTGCGACCGTCGGCCGCATGCTGTCTCCCGACTTCACCTTTGTAGATGCGGATGGCAAGTTCCGAACGAAGGCCCAACTCATTGCGGCGATCAACAACGACACCGCGCAGTACGTCTCCGGTGCAAACACCGCACTGTCTCCCCGCGTTCACGGCGGTACCGTCGTCATTACCGGTGTATGGACAGCAACCGTAAAGACCAAGTCGGGAACCACCGAGACTCGCTATCGCTGGACGGACACATGGGTCAAGAGTCCGGAGGAGGGCTGGATGTGCATCGCGGGTCAGAGCGGCAGGATTGCCAAGTAGTCACCCAGGAGCGGCCTAACCTGCGTTGGTGCAGACGGCGCAAATAGGGAAGTGGCCGGGGGCGGATCGATGGCGAGGTCCTCGAGGTGGATGCGGAGCGGCACCAGATACGGTTCCGCACGTCTCTCCCGCTCAGGGGTCATCGCCGACAACCGGATCGTCTGCACCCCCGTCGACGACCGGAGCTGCACGCTCCGATTCGGGTGAGACTTCTCCTTCCCGGTAGTACCGACTCTCTCCAGAGGAGCTTCCATGTCGCATGCAGCCCGATCGATAAAGGTGTTTGCCGTCTATCTGGGCTTGCTTGCCGTCACTCTTCTCTTGATACCCAACGTCCTCCTTCAGACGTTCGGCCTGCCGCCGACGACCGAGGTGTGGATTCGGGTCGTCGGAATGCTCGCCGCACTCCTTGGTGTCTACTACTGGACGGCCGCGGCCACCGAGCTCACGCCGTTCTTTCGCGCCTCGGTGCTCTGCCGGCTTACGGTCCCGCTCTTCTTTCTGATCTTCGTTGCGGCAGGCTGGGCGCGCTGGCCGCTGATACTATTCGGTGTGATTGATGCCTTGGGCGCCGCCTGGACGTGGCGGGCCCTTGGCCGATATGCCTCGGCAGCCTAATCATCGCCGGTCCCGCCGGTTCGAGCCCGCGCCTGCCCGCGCCTGCCCGCGCTACTTCGGCGTGACGCGAAACAGCCCGCCGGGATTCTTATCCTCGATCATCCACAGCGCGCCATCCGGGCCGACCGCCACGTCGCGAATCCGGTGGCCGACATCCCAGCGTTCAGCGGGCGTGGCTCCTCCCTTCCCGTCGAACGTGATGCGGATAAGCGTCTTGCTGGCCAAACTGCCGATGAGTGCCGAACCCTGCCATGCCGGGAACATCGCACCGCTGTAAAACGTGATATTTCCGGGCGCGATGACGGGCGTCCAATAGATGACCGGCTTGGTCAGATCGGGCCGCGTCTCCGGACTCGGGATAGGCACCCCGTCGTAGTTGGTGGCGTACGACACGAGCGGCCAGCCGTAGTTCTTGCCGGGTTCGATCAGGTTGAGCTCGTCGCTGCCCTTCGGCCCGTGCTCGAGTTCCCACAGCCGACCGTCGGGCGCGAACACCAGGCCGTAGGGCGTGCGATGTCCGCTGGTCCAGGTTTCTGACGGGGTGAGGTTCGGCCCGGGAAACGTGTAGGTGCGTACGACTGGCGCGGTCTTGGCGAGCTCTGTGTTGCGTGGCGGATCGATCACGGGAACACTCGCCGCGCCGATCTTGCCAGCCTGCGGATTGCCCGGCGCCGGTTTGCCGTCGAGCGTCAGGCGCAGGATCTTGCCCAACGGTTGGTCGGGATCCTGCGCCGGTGTCATCCGCTGACGATCGCCGACCGTCAGGAAGAGAAATTGCTTATCCGAAGAGAACGCGACGGCCGCGCCGAGCTGTCCGCCGCGGCCGCGCTCGCCATCGCGCCATATGACCTGGAGCCCCTCGAGACTGGCGGTGCTGTCGGCGATCGACAGCTGCGCCCGCGCCAACGCGAGACTCGAACCTCCAGGCTCACCCGGCTCCGAATACGTCAGGTAAACGTTCCGGTCAGTCGCGTAGTTCGGCGACAGGTACACGCCGAGCATGCCACCCTGTCCCCCGTACAGCACGGCCGGCACGTTCGCAACTGGCGTCTTCGCGCCCTGTTGAGTGACCAGCCAAAGCGGACCTACCTTTTCCGTGATGAGCATGCGCCCATCGGGAAGGAACGCAATTCGCCAAGGCAGGTTGAACGTCGCCACCTGCGTCACCGTGAACGGCAGGTTCGTCTCGGACGTTTGCGTCCCAGCATTGAACTGCGCCTGCGCCGCCGTCGAGACAAAAGTCAAAAACAGCGTGCCACGCACGAACATCTTCATCGTATTTCCCTCGTCTGAGTTTTCCGTGATGGCGAACACTACGCAATCGACGAGGGATCGTGCCAGCCTCGCGACCCAGACGCGCCTCGCGCGCATGTTCTGGATCATGGTGCCGCTCGTTCCCGTTTGAGCATCGTCGGGATAGGAATTTCAACCGCCCCGCCTCCGCCCCTCAACCGCCCGCGAAGACCATCGCGTAGACGATCCAGACCACGATCAGGATGCCGAGCGTGAGCGCCGTCCAGCCGAACGCGCGGAACGTGCTGATCACGATGGGCTGGTACGGTTCCACCATGTGGTCCTCGAGCGTCCCGCTCTTGACGAGCGCGTCGTACTCGGCGGGCTTGTCCTCGCGGAGTTCTTCGACCGACATGCGGCCGGTGAAGATCACCGTGTCCATCGGGAACTTCTCCGGACGGAGATGCGTGTTGAAGAAGTGAACCGTGAAGATGAATCCGGTGGCGAGCAGCGCCTCATCGCTGTGGATAATGGTCGCGACGTTGAGCGCCCAGCCGGGCAGGAAGTGCGTGACGAACACCGGGAACCAGAGGGCAAGTCCGGTGCCGCCGATCACCACCATTCCCCAGAAGACCCCCATGTAGTCGAACTTCTCCCAGTAGGTCCAGCGGCTGTAGCTCGGGCGCTTGCCGCGTCCGAGGAACCA
>JADGQS010000208.1 GCA_017881585.1 Gemmatimonadaceae bacterium
CCTCACCGCTTGGCGAGCGGCTTCTGCGCCGCGTTCGCCGCGGCGACACGATCGAACAGCGCCGCCGGCGCCTTCACGCCCTGGAGCAGCCGCACCGCCTGCGCGACCACCGGGTCGAGATGCACGGCGCGCCGCTGCGCACCGACCACGCCGAACGCCTGCTGCGCGATCTCGGCGCCGACCACGCGATCGATGGCGTCGCGGGCGTCGTCGAAGATGTCGCGCGGCACCGTCAGTTTCTTGGCACTCATCTCGCGCCAGAATCCATCGCGCATCTCGGCCGTCACCTTGAAGTCCGGATCCTTCACGACGCCCGAGCGCACCACCTTCGCCGCATACGTCGAGAGCGCGTCGCGGAAGATCAGCACGCGCGACCCGACGGCCGCCACCCACGCACGTTCGGCGGGCGGCACCGCGCTGTCGCCAAGCACGAGGTCCGGCACGATACCGCCGCCGCCCACCACGACGCGACCCCTGTCGGTCTTGTAGCGCGGCCGCGTGGTGTCCGTGGGCGCCCTGCCCGGGGTGCGGGCGGGGTGGGCGCGATCTATGCTGCGCCCCGCCGGCGTGTACCAAAGGGCGTCCGTGAGCTTGAGTGCGGACCCATTGGAAAGCCCGATCACCGCCTGCGCGCTCCCCTTCCCGTACGACGGCCGCCCGATCACGATGGCGCGATCGTGGTCCTGCAACGCGCCCGCGACGATCTCGGCGGCACTGGCGGTACCGCCGTTCACCAGGACGACGATCGGGAGGTTCGGCCAGCGTTGCGGGCTCGTCGCCTTGTACGCCGCGTTCGCGGTCGGGACGCGTCCTTTGGTCGAGACGACCTTCTGTCCCGGATCCAGGAAGAGTTCGGCGACCGCGACACCCTGCGCGAGCAGGCCGCCCGGATTGTTGCGCAAGTCGATGGTGAGCGACGTCGCCCCCGCGTGCACGAGCGAATCGACCGTGGCGGCGACTTCGAGGTTCGTCGAATCCGTGAACGACGCGATCGCCACATATCCCGCGTGGTCGTCGAGAATCGTGATGCGCTGCACCGAGCGGACGTGGATGTCGCTGCGCTCGAGCGTGAGCGGAATTCTCGCGCCGCCCCTCTCGATCACGAGCTTCACCGTGCTCCCCAGCGGACCACGGAGCGCGTTGCGCGCCTCCTCCACCGTCCAGCTCTTCATGGCCTGGCCATCGAGCTCGATCAGGCGGTCGCCGGCGCGAATGCCGGCGCGCTCGGAGGGCGAGCCCGGCCGCGGCGCGAGCACGGTGATCCATCCGTCGCGCGTGTCCACCGACATCCCGACGCCGCGATAGCTGCCGCTTACCACCTCGCGCAGCCGGCGCAGGCGGTCGGGCGAGAGGAAGGCGGTGTTCGGATCGCCGAGCTGCTGCACGAGCCCGGTCGTGGCGCGCTGGTACAGCTCCTCCGTCGTCGCGGAGTCCACCCAGCTGTCCTCCACGCGCCGCAGCACCGCGTCGAACAGCTTCGCGCCCTCGGCCTCGCTCATCGGCTTGCCGCGCGCGCCTCGCATCGCGAGCCCGCGCTGCATGAACCATCCGCCGATGATCACGGCCCCGGCCAGGACGGTGGTGACCGCAACAGCCCGGGCGCGCGTCACGCGGCCGCTCCCAAGGCCGTGCGCAGCTCGTGGAATCGCGACGTCACGACGTCGAGCACCAGCGCCTCGACCGCCTCCGGAGCGCCGCTCGCGTCGAGGGCGACGATCGGGCCGCACTCCTCGTGCGCGCCCTGCCATTCCCGCGTCGAGAATTCGGCGAACGCCTCCTCCACGCGCGCGTGGAACTCGCGCCCGGATCGTTCGATGCGATCCGTCGCGCTGCGCCGCTCGGCCCGTTCGAGGCCGACGTCGGCGCTCAGCGTGAGCAGCAGCGTGAGATCCGGCACCAGCCCGTCCGTGGCCATCGTATTCGCCGACCGCACGTCGCTCTCCGCGAGACCACGGCCGGCAATCTGGTACGCGTATGTGGAGAGGAAGAACCGGTCGAGGAGGACGATCGTTCCCGACTCGAGCGCGGGCCGCAGTTCGCGAGAGACGAGTTCGGCGCGCGACGCCATGAACAGGAGTGCCTCGGCGCGCGCCGAGACCGTTGAAAGTGGATCCAGCAACAGTTGCCGGATCGCGTCACCGAGGGCAGTGCCGCCGGGCTCGCGAAACTCGCGATGCGAGACGCCGGCGCGCGCGAGATGCCCACCGAGGCGCTCGAGCTGGGTGCTCTTGCCGGCACCCTCGACGCCTTCGAAGACGATCAGCCGCCCGCGCTTCTTGTCGCTCATCCAAGCGTGATGATGGGACTCGCGGCGCCCTTCCGCATGCCGTCGAGAATCCATTGGTTCACCTGCACCATCACCTTGTCGAAGTTCTCGTTCGTGACGATCACGCGCTGGTACGTGGGATTCGTCTGGACTTCGCTGAGAAGGACGTCGAGTTCCTGCTCCATTTCCGCGGTCGGCTGTTCGCCGCCCTCGATCATCTGCTGCGCGGCCGTGCGCAGGCCCTCCATCTTCTGCAGGAGCGCCATCGCCTTCGAGTCCTCGTTCAGCGCCGCATTCGCGCGCTTCACGGCCTGATACTCCGTGCTCTGGCCGATGAGGCGACCCAGCTCCACCGCGCGTTCGTTCAGCATCACCGCTCCTTTCGTCTGGCTACGAGAAACCGCTCGCGGCCCGTGAGATCCGTTCGTATTTCGACATCGCGGAATCGCGAGTCGGTTTCCGCGCATTCTCGCGCGTGCCCCGCTCGGCGGGCGTCGATTTCAACCGCCAGCAAACCGCCGGGCTCCAGCAGGGCCGCTGCCTCGCGCACGATGCCGCGAATCGCCGCCATGCCGTCTTCTGCGCTGAAGAGGGCGAGTGGGGGCTCCCAATCGCGCACACCAGCTGGGAGGTCGCCCCTCTCCGCTGGGGAAATATACGGCGGGTTCGAAACTATCGCCCGTGCCAGCTCTCCAGCGACCGGTTCCAGCAGGTTTCCCAGCCTGAAGTCGAGCAGTGTCCGTTTTTCAGGCGGGATCGCCCCGAGATTGCTCCGGGCGACCTCGAGGGCATCCTCGGAGATGTCCGTGGCGATGACCTTGTCGAACCTCCCTTCCGCCGCGAGGGCGAGCGCAATCGCACCCGAGCCCGTTCCGACGTCCACTGCGGTGCCGCCCTGGCCCGCCAATCCCAGGACGAGTTCGACCAGCATTTCGGTTTCAGGTCGCGGAATCAGCACCCGCTGGTCGACGTTCAGTTCGAGATGCCGGAAGGCCGCGCGGCCGACGGCGTACTGCATCGGCATGCCCTGGACCATCCTGGCGCCGGCTTTTCTGATCGCCTCTTCGGTCGCACGATCGAGCTCGAGCGACTGGTTGGCGGTGGGCCAGAATTTCGGTTTGTCGAGGATCGCGGCGATCAGATCGCGGGCATCGGCGCGCGCGGGCGGAACGCCGTTGCCGGCAAGATCGGCGGCAAGCTCATCGAACAGTTGAGAGAGAAACATCGCTACTGAACGCTCTCACCTGACAGCTGTCAGGAGACAGCTGCCGGAAATCGTGACGTGACAATCGGGCGGTGGCATTTCAACTACCTCCGCCCGACAACTGCTCTTCAACCGTCGCAAGCTTGAACGCTTCCATCAGCTCGCCAAGATCACCATTCAACACGGCGTGCAGATCATGTGACGTGTAGTTGATGCGATGATCGGTCACGCGGTTCTGCGGAAAGTTGTACGTGCGGATCTTCGCGGACCGGTCGCCCGTGCTCACCTGTGATTTGCGAAGTCTCGATCG
>JADGQS010000209.1 GCA_017881585.1 Gemmatimonadaceae bacterium
GACTCGAAGGGGACGCTCGTGCGCTCGTACCCCGACACTCTTTTGGCCAACGCCGCGGATGACGGACGTGGTGGCGGCGGTGGTCGCGGCCGCGGCGGTGCAGGCGGCAACGCAGGACCGACGAAGACCGCGGGAATGAACACCTTCTCGTGGGACATGCGCTACGCGCCGCCGGTGAGCTTCCCTGGAATGATTCTCTGGGGCGGCTCGCAGACCGGCCCCGAAGCGGCGCCGGGCAAGTACACCGTGCGACTCACGGCCGACGGCCGATCTATTACACAACCACTCATTGTTAGACGTCACCCGCTGCACGAGGCGACCGACGCCGACCTGGAGGCGCAGACGGCGCTCGGCCTCGCCATCCGAGACAAGGTCAACGAAGCGAACTCGGCCGTCATCAAGATTCGAGACCTGAAGAAGCAGGTCGCCGACCGCCTCGGAAAGTCGAGCGACGCCAAGCTCAAGTCGGTGGGCGATTCGCTGACGGCGAAACTCAGCGCAGTGGAGGAAGAGATTTACCAGGTGCGCAACCAGAGCGGGCAGGATCCGCTCAACTTCCCGATCAAGCTGAACAACCGGCTCGCGTCGATCATGGGCGTCGTCGCGCGTGGCGATACGCGGCCGACGGGGAATGCCGCGCCGATCTTCACCGACCTGAAGGCGGAGCTGAAGATCCAGGCCGACAGACTGCAAACGGTGATCGACAAGGACCTCGCAGCCCTGAACGCGGAACTCAAGCGGCTCGGACTCGAAACGATCAGCGCGACGAACAAGCCGATCGCGTAAGTCACGCAGCACCAGCGCAGTGCGCCGCGCCCCGCAGGCGCTGCGTCCGCAGTGAACATTAGGATTCGATTGTGTCTGGAACATCCGGCCCCCTCCGGTAGTGTCAGCAAGAGGGAGCCAAGTTCGCTGGACGCTTCCGTACTCGTCTTACTTCAAAGGAGTAAACACATGCGCAAACTGGCTTTGCTGATGGCCGTCGTCGCGATCTCCGCGTGCGACCGCTCGAAGCCCGAGCTTGAAAAGACCCTCGTGCAGGTGCAGCAGATCTCTGCCGAGAAGGACTCGTTGCTGCGGGACGTGATGGCCACGACGCAGTTCATCGCGGACGCGAACACCGAGCTGTCGAAGGTGCGCACCAGCGCGACCGCCAAGCCCAAGGTCACGGAGGCGGGCGAAAACGAAGGGAAACTCTCGCCGAGCCAGCAGCGGGCGCAGTTGCTCGTCCGCATCAAGGGAATCACGGCGAGCCTGAACGAGGCGGACTCTCGTCTTTCCGCAAGCCGCAAGCGGGTCGCGATGCTCGACAAGGACAACGTCGGCTTGAAGGGACAGCTCGCTGCCTACGACTCGACGATCACGTCGTTCAAGGCGATCATCGAAAGCCAGAAGGCCCAGGTGCTCGATCTCACGGCGCAGATCAACGCGCTGACGGTGGAGAACACGCAGCTCAAGGCGTTCAACGTCCAGCTCACGTCCGACAAGGGCGCGGTCACGGTCGAGCGCGACGTGCTCACGACCGAGAAGAACACGGTCTACTATGTGATCGGCACGAAGGATGACTTGCTCAAGCGAAAGATCATCGTGCAGACCGGCGGCATGCTCGGGATCGGCAAGGTGCAGGTGGCCGCACGCGACCTGAACCCGACCGACTTCACGAGCATCGACAGGACCAGCGTCGCGAGCATTCCGCTCCCGAACGCCGCAAAGCCCTACCGCATCGTGACCCGCCAGGACGTCGCCGCGCTCGAAACGCAGCCGGACGCCAAGGGGCGCATTCGGGATGCGATCAAGATCAAGGATCCGGTGGCATTCTGGGGATCGTCGAAATTCCTGATCGTCATTGAGCAGTAGAAACTGACAACAGCGGGTAATCGGTCGTTGGTCATTGGTTCTTGGTAATCGGCCCCGGCTACGGAGCGCGTGAATGCGCTCGTGACCGGGGCCAATTACTTACGACCAACGACCAACGACCGATTACCCGCCGTTAGTTGTCTTTCGCGACCAGCACTGCCGCCACCAAATCGCCGGTGACGTTCAGCACGGTGGCGAACGTATCCGGAATCGCATCCACCGCGATCAGGATTCCGATCCCCTCCGCCGGCAGCCCGATCGCGAGAAAGAGCGGCGTGAGCATAATGAATGCCCCGCGCGGCACACCCGGCGCCGCGAACGCGAGAAACACGGCGGCGAACGCCACGGTTGCCAGTTGTTGCGCATGGAGCGGCACTCCGTAGAACCAGCCGATGAACAGCGCGCCCACCGTCCAGCTCACCGGTGCCGCGAGCTTGAACGCGGATACCGAAAGCGGCAACACGAATCCCGCAACGCTGTTCGGCAGTCCGAGCCCCCGCTCCGCGCTCTCGACGAGCGCCGGCAGCGACGCCACGCTCGAACTCGAGCTGAACGCGATCAACTGCGACGGCAGCGCCGCGCGCGCGAACTTGGCGATAGGAATTCCCGCGAACACCCTCACCACCGGATACAGCAACAGCGTCACGACGAGACACACGGCCATGTACGCCACGATGTAAAATCCGATCGCTCCCGCAAGCGAAGCGCCGGCGCGTGCCGCGAGCGGCAGCACCAGTGCGAATATCCCGATCGGTGCCGCGAGCACGACCCAACGAACGAGTATGAGCATCGCATCGCCGAGCGCCTGAAAGAAACCCACGAGCGCAGTGCGGGCGGCCGGTGAGCTGCGCGCGATCGCGAGCGCCAGGAGAATCGTGAAGATGATCAGCGAAACCATCTGACCGTTCGCCGCCGCGGCGATCGGGTTCGACGGTATCAGCGACGTCAGCCACGCGCCGAACGTCTGCGTCGTCCCGCTCGACGCGATCTGACCCGCCGCCTCGGCCGCACCGGCCGGAAGCGCGGGCTTCGCTCCACCGGCGGGCAGCAGCGCGAACAGCGACGGCGCGAGCGGAACCACCACGGCGGCGACACCGGCGAGCAGCAGGATGAACACCATGAGCGTCCTGCCGCCGAGCCGTCCGATCGACTTCACGTCGGTCGCCGACGCGACGCCCGTGATCAGCAGCGAGACCACCAGCGGAATCACGGTCATGCGGATCGCGTTCACCCAGAGCGATCCGATCGGCGCGATGACATCCACGGCATTGAGCAGCGGCGCGCTTCCCGAAAGCGAGATCGCCGTTCCGCCCGCCACAGCCGCGCCGAGCGCGATGAGAACTCGAGTGGATTCCTTCATCTACATCATCAGGTCGCCGCCGTTGATGTCGAATGCGGCGCCGGTGATGTATCCCGCCGCCTCGGACGCCGCGAAACAAATGAGATCTGCCACCTCGAGCGCGGTGCCGAGCCGCGGAACCGGAAGGCCGGCGGCGAGCCGCTCGAGGAATTCCGGCGACGCGCTTTCGCGCGTCAGCTCGGTGTCGATCATCCCCGGGCACACGGCGTTCACCGTGATGCCGAACTTCCCGAGCTCCTTCGCCGCGGCACGCGTGAGCCCGAGCAATCCGGTCTTCGACGCCGTGTAGTGGGCGCCGCCGAGCGTGCTGACCATGCGGCCGGCCGACGACGAGACATTCACGATGCGGCCGTACTGCTGCGCCTGCATCGCGGGGAGCACGGCCTTGGTGAGCAGAAAGGGCGCGGTGAGGTTCACCTCGAGCGCTTCGCGCCATTCGTCGGCGGTGAGATCGGGAAAGCGCGTGGTCTCCGCCCTCGCCGCGTTGTTCACGAGGATGTCGATGCG
>JADGQS010000072.1 GCA_017881585.1 Gemmatimonadaceae bacterium
TCGTCGCTTAAGGCGGCTAACGAGTGACGTGTGAGCGAGCAAGCCACTGGCGAAGCGGTCCCGAAGGGCGTACTGTTCCGTCCCCCGGTCATTACGGCTGGAATCGAGTCATCGCGGCCGGAATCCGTGTTTCCATGTTCATCGACACTGGCGTCACGGATCTGTGACTTTGCGCTTTCAAGTGATTGATTTATAAGTAGTTACGTCCTTATGGCGCGGACTCACGACTGCCCATAGCTTCATCCCCCTTGGCTCTGGCTCAACCGGAATCGTCCGACCAAAGCTTCCGCCGTAATAGATTTCATAAGCTCACCCCGTTGGAGAAGTCGGAATGCCGCTGCCTGCTAACCCCTCCACCACACTCGCGTCGCTGAGCAGCAACGCGCGCACCGTTCTCGAGAAGCGCTACCTCGTCAAGGACAAGACAGGCAAGCCGGTAGAGACGCCGGAGGACATGTTCTGGCGAGTGGCCACGGTGGTGGCGGAGGCTGACAGGCGATACGGGGCGACAGACGAACAGGTCTCGGCAACGGCGGCGACGTTCTACGCGCTGATGACCCAGCGCCGCTTCGAGCCGAATTCGCCGACTCTCATGAACGCCGGCCGTCCCCTCGGCCAGCTTTCGGCTTGCTTCGTGCTGCCGGTCGACGATGCGCTGAGCAACGGACACGCCGGCATCTACGACACCCTGCGGTCGATGGCGCTCATCCATCAGAGCGGCGGCGGCACCGGATTCTCGTTCTCGCGTCTTCGCGGGAAGGGCTCGATGGTGCGCTCGACGACAGGCGTCGCGAGCGGCCCGGTGAGCTTCATGAAGCTCTACGACGCGAGCACTGACGCCGTTAAGCAGGGCGGAACGCGTCGCGGCGCGAACATGGGAATCCTGCGCGTCGATCATCCGGACATCCTGGAGTTCATCGCCTGCAAGGAAGACCTCACGCAGATCGTGAACTTCAACATCTCCGTCGGCGTCACCGACGCCTTCATGAAGGCGCTCGCAGCCGACGGCGAGTACGATCTCGTGGATCCCGTCAGCAAGAAGGTGACGGGCCAGATGCGCGCGAAGGACGTATGGGACAAGATGCTCCTCGGCGCGTGGCGCACGGGCGAGCCCGGCGTGTACTTCATCGACGAGGCGAACCGCTACAATCCGGTTCCGCACCTCGGCGCGTACGAGGCGACGAACCCGTGCGGCGAGCAACCGCTGCTCCCGTACGACGTGTGCAACCTCGGCTCGGTCAACGTCGGCTACTACGTCAACGATGGCGCGGTCGACTGGGATTCGTTCGCGAAGGACATCCATCTGTCCACGCACTTCCTCGACAACATCATCGACGTCAACAAGTACCCGCTGCCGGAGATCGATGCGCTCGCGAAGCGCATCCGCCGCATCGGACTTGGCGTGATGGGCTTCGCCGACGCGCTCGTGCGCCTCGCCATTCCGTACGACAGCCCTGAAGGAGTCGCGTTCGGCAAGAAGGTGATGGAGTTCCTCGACGTCGAGGGAAAGAAGGAAAGCGAGCGCCTCGCGACGGATCGCGGCGCGTTCCCCGAGTGGGCGCAGAGCATCTGGGGGCCGGATGCCACGTGCGCACGCGACGCTTCGGGCGCCCGGATCCGCCCGTTGCAGATGCTGCGCAACTGCAACGTCACCACCGTCGCGCCGACGGGAACGATCTCCATCATCGCCGGCTGCTCGAGCGGTCTCGAGCCGCTGTTCGCCGTCGCGTTCATGCGCAACCAGGCCGGCGTGCAGATGCCGGACGTGAACGAAGACTTCACGGCCATCGCGAAGCGCGAGGGCTGGTACAGCGACGAGCTCATGGCGCGCATTGCGAAGGAAGGCCACATCGGCTTCCCCGAAGTGCCCAGCAAGTGGCAGCGCGTGTTCGTCACGGCCAATGCCATCGCGCCCGAATGGCACATCCGCATGCAGGCGGCGTTCCAGGAGCACTGCGACTCGGCCATCTCCAAGACCACGAACTTCGCGCACACCGCCACGCAGGAAGACGTGCGCGCGATCTACGAGCTCGCGTACAAGTCGCACTGCAAGGGCGTCACGGTCTATCGCGACGGCTCGCGCGACAACCAGGTGCTCTCGACCGGCGCGACGGAAGCCGCCGCGGCCGAGCGCGGGAAGACCGGCGAGTCTCGCGTCGAGGTGGCCGACCTGCACAGCGCGGTCGCGGAGAAGGACGCCGAGATCCAGCGCTACAAGACGCTGCTGTTCGACGCCGAGGCGGAGACGCTGCAGCGCCGCCAGAAGCGCGCGCGCCCCGACGCTCTTCGCTCGACGTCCATCAGGAAGGAGACCCCGCTCGGCATCATGTTCGTGCACATCACCGAAGACGACAAGGGCCAGCCGTTCGAGGTGTTCATCAATCTTGGCAAGGCCGGCGGAAGCGCGATGGCCGACGCCGAGGCGATCGGGCGCCTGATGTCGCTCGCGCTGCGCTCGGGAATCTCGCTTCCGGCGCTGCACAGGCAGCTGCGCGGCATCTCATCGGATCGCGCCGTCGGACTCGGACCGAACAAGGTCATGTCCGTGCCGGACGCGATCGGCCTCGCGCTCGAAGAGTGGATGAAGATGAAGCAGGGAGTGCAGCAGGAGCTGCTCACCTCCAGCGCCGAGATCCAGGCGATTCAGCCGGAACTCACGCTGAAGCCGGAAGCCGTGAAGGTGCGCTCGTCGACTGGCGCGTTGGAGCAGTCGGCGATGTTCGAGGCGTCGGGTGGCGGCGGCGAGGCGTTCATCGGGACGTGCCCGGACTGCGGATCGCAGCTCGAGTTCGCCGAGGGGTGTGCGAAGTGTCATGTGTGCGGGTTTTCCGAGTGCGGGTGAACTACACAACCCGACAGATGACGACGGCCGCATTACCGAGTCGTGCGCCGAAAGAGAGATGAGCTTGCGTACTACACGTACTACAGCGACGAGCGACGGGTGAGGGGCGATCTGGCGAAGAGCGACGTGTAAGGAGCGCGGAGACGTTCTCCAGAGCCACCTTTAAGAATCGTCTTCATCATCAATCTCACTGCTCCGGCATTCCCATGGCCCGCCCCATGGCACGCTCCGCGCTTCTGTCGCCCGGATCGATGGACAGCGCCGTGGCCCATTCGCGCCACGCCCTGTCCTTCATGCCAAGAGAGAAGAGGATGTCGCCGCTGAAGCTGTGTTGCGTGGCTTCATATCGCCTGGCCACGCTGTCGGCCAGGGCGGCGACCGCGCCTGGCGTGTCTCCCGTGTTCACCAGGAGGGGGAAGACGCTCTTCCTCGCCACCTGGAAGGCGCTCAGGTTCTGAAGGGCGTAGCGCTGGGAGACGAAGTAGGACCACGCAGGTGTGAACTCCAGGTACGGATGGTCATCCGTATTCAGGCGGGCGCCGGCGACGTACTGGCGCAGGTCGTCTTCGCCCATGACGAACCCGGCCAGGAAATCGAGGGGCTGCACCACTCCCACGCGCGCCAGCTCCTGCCGGACCCCCGGTCTCTGCAACTTGCGCCGCAGGGTCTGGACGTCGATCTGCAGCTTCTTCCGCGTGCCGACCAGGAGGCCGTGGTATCTCAGGGGCGACAGCCACAGGGTGGTGTGCGGGAAGACCTGCATGAAAGTTCTGGCCGTCATCTTCAGTTCGGCGTCCGACAGGAGATGGAACGGCAGCCACTGAACGGCGAGCCCATCCTCCGACAGTCTCTCCTTCACCAGGTTATAGAACTCCAGGGTGTAGAGGCTCCCGTTGCCGGCCATCTTTGGCGACGTGGCATCGATGGAGATCACGTCGTACTTCTTGTCCGTCACCAGGGCGTAGTTTCGCCCGTCCCCCATGATCAGGTTGTACCGGGGCTCGTTCAACACGCCGTGGTTCACGTCCGGGAACCACGGCGCCGCGTCGATGACCGCGGGCACCAGCTCGACACAGTCCACCGCGGCCACACCGTACTGGAGCACCTCCCACGATGCGCCGCCCGCTCCGAATCCGATGAGGTTGACCCGGGGAGACGGCGCGTTGCTTAGCAGGAGCGGAAGGTTCCCCAGCGACTCCTGGGCGTCCAGCATCGCGCGGGATGTGCCCGCCACGGGGAAGCCGTCGATGCTCAGGACCCTCTCGCCGTGCTTGTCCCGGAAGACCTTCACGGTGGACCCGATCCCTTCCTGGTAGAACAGGACCTCCGCGCCGTCCGCCCTCTCCCGGTACGAAGCCAACACCAGGCTGTGCGCCGTGAGCTGGGACAGGGCGGCGAAGATCAGCACGACACCCGCCCCGATCACGGCCTTCGCCACGTTCCGGCCTCGCAGGGCGGGCTCGGTGAGCAGGAGCACGATTCCGATCAGGGCGCTCAGGGCGGCGATGACCACGATGCCGTTGCGTACGCCGAGCACGGGGATCAGCAGGAAGCCCGCAATGACGGAGCCGATGACCCCGCCGATGGTGTTCGCCGAGTACACGCGCCCGAGGGACCCACCAAGGAGGGTCAGCTGCCGGGTGTAAATCTTCGCCACCAGCGGGACGGTCATGCCCATGAGGACGGTAGGCACCAGCATGACCGTCAGGGTCCGGACGAAGCGCAGCCCGATCCACTTCCACAGCAACATCGAATCCAGCGGCTGTCCCACCATCCCCGTCAGGACGGGCGTGGAGGTGGTGAGTATGGGGATGGCGAGAAGGGCCGAGAACCCGATGAGCACTTCCACCACCCCGAACACGGTCAGCAACCGGATCCGCCGGTCGGCGAACTGGGCCACCACGGCACTGCCCAAGGCGATGCCTAGCAGGAAGGCGGTCAGCATCGTGGTGAACGCGTGCGTGGAGTTGTCCAGGAAATACACAAGGGCCCGCGTCCACAGCACCTCCAAGGCCAGGGCGGCCAGGCCCGACAGCCCTACGGCCCAGAGTGACAATCGGGCCAAGCTTGGGGAAAGGGCTTGGCCCGCCGCCTCCGTGCCTGCAGACTCCACCGTTTCCGCAGGTTCCTCCGGTCCGGCCGATGCCAGCCCCATGTCCACGCCTCGGCTCAGGGCGAACACGACGCCGGCGATGACCAGGTTCACGACGCCGGCCAAGTACGCGGTCTCTCGAACGCCGAAGAACAGGATGAGGAAGAACCCGGCCGCGAGCGCACCCAGGACGGCTCCGAAGGTGTTGACGGCGTAAAGCTGGCCGACGTTCAGCCCGAGCCGATCCTTCCCCCGGACGAAGAACTTCACGATCACGGGCAGGGTGCCTCCCATCAAAGTGGCAGGCAGGAGGAGGATTAGAACGGAGAGGACGAGCCGGACCAGGCTTAGCGGGTAGAAGCCCAGATCCATGTAGCGCGCGACGGCGACGTACACCGCGGTGAGGCCGGCGAGCAGGACGGGCATGAGAAAGGCGAAGATGCCGATCCCCGCTTCCAGCACGGCGTAGAGGGCAAGGGGGTTGCGGCTCCTGTCCACGACCTTGCCGAAATAGAGGCTGCCCAGGGCCAGGCCGGCGAAGAAGGACGAAAGGATGGCGCTGGTGGCGAAGGCCGTTGCTCCGAAAACCAGCGTGAGCATCCGCATCCAGACGACTTCGTAGACCAGTCCACACGCCCCCGACAGGAAGAACAGGGCGAGGATGGTCCGTCGGAAGCTACGTTCACTGGTGAGCCCCACGCCGCCCCTTTTGGAAAGTTCGGGATAGGAATTTCGATTGGGCCGTGGGAGTATACGCCGCGCGCGCCGCAGCGGCCAGCGCGCCGCATGGCGCTGTCATCGTGGAGATCGACTACGGTATCACCCACTACCGCGGAGAGGCTACTTGCGCATGTCGCACGCCTCTGTTAAGTAGGGCTTATAAGTTTCTACCATCCCACGTCGCGATCGTAGAATCCTCCAAAATCGTCAGGCCGTCATGTCCAAACATCTCAGGCCCGGCCCAACTCGTTTATTCCTCCGCGCCGCCACTGCGCTGGCGCTTTTCGTCCTCCCCGCCGTGCTGCTCGCTCAAGGCGGGCGCGGACGCGGCGGCCGCGGCGGCGCCGACAGCGCCCGCGCGCTCCCCGTCATCACCGACACCGCGCGCGCGGCGCTGCTCTACGCGAGCATCAAGTTCGAGGACCTGCCGCAGGCGAACTTCGAGCAGCAGATCGCGGGCACGAAGCGCGCGGACAGTGTGAACGCCGCGTACAGCAAGGGCGTGATGAGCTTCAAGAGAATCACGTACAAGAACACCCTCGACGGGCATGAGGTGCCTGCGTATCTGTGGGAACCACTCGTCAAGCGCGGGCCCCGTGGTCACGCCGCGATCGTCTGGGTGCACGGCGGCGTGCACGGCCAGTGGGGCAGCGGATTGTTGCCGTTCGTCAGGGAGGCGGTCCAGCGCGGGTACGTGATCATCACGCCCGACTACCGTGGCAGCACCGGTTACGGCAAGGAGTTCTTCGACGCCATCGATTACGGCGGCCGCGAGGTGGACGACGTCGGTTCGGCCGTGGACTACCTGAAGACGCTCCCCTACGTGGACCAGGACCGCCTCGGCGTCATGGGATGGAGTCACGGCGGCTTCATCACGGCGCTTCTGGCCATGCGCACAGTGACCCCGTTCAAGGCAGCCGCTGCGATCGTGCCCGTGACGAACCTCGTTTTCCGGCTTTCATATAAGGGGCCGGGATATCAGCGCAGCTACGCGGCGGAGTCGACCCTCATGGGGCTGCCGTTCGAGAAGCCCGACGAGTACATCAAGCGCTCGCCGCTCTACCACGTGGAAGACTTGCACATCCCGATCTTGGTGCACGTCGCGACGAACGACCAGGACGTGAACTATGTCGAGGACCAGCAGCTCATCTGGAAGCTGCGCGCGCTGAAACCGGATCTCGCGGAGACGATGGTCTACGTGGATCCAGCGCCGTGGGGTGCATCGGTCGGACACGCGTTCAGCCGCCGTGTCGACAACGTCACACACGAGCGCGTAGACTCGCCGGCGCAGATCGACTCGTGGAACCGGACGTGGACCTTCTTCGACTGGTGGCTCCGCCCGTATGAGGACCATTCGAAGCCGCTGCCGCCGGTACGAACCGCGCCGTAGGCATCGCCGTTTTACCCGCTGATATCGATTGCAGGTTGGAAACGCTCGAACTCGTCCGGAGGAGTGTTCCATGAAAATGCCGGTCGTCCGGTGTCTCGCATTCGTGACCACATCCGCGCTCGCGTTCGTCCTCGCACCCGCCGCGCTGCATGCGCAGGGCACCGGCGCGATTCGTGGCATCGTCACGGCCGAAGGCACGGGCGCACCAGTTGGGGGAGCGCAAGTGTCGGTGGTCGGCGATCCCCGCGTTGTGCGCACTGATCAGACCGGGCTTTACCACCTCGGCCTCGTCCCTGCCGGCGCGCGCACGGTGCGTGTGCTGAGCATCGGGTACGCTGCGAAGACGCTCGCTGTGACCGTCGTGGCGCGCGACAGCGTCACCGCCAACTTCGCGCTCGTGGAGGCGCTGCTCTCGCTCGACGCGATCGTGGTCACCGGGACGGCCGCGGAATCGCGGAAGAAGGAAGTGGGCAACGCCATGGCGACGATCAACATGGCGGCGCTGCCGGACTTGCCGGTCTCGAATACGCAGGAGGTGCTCGCCGCTTCGGCACCGGGTATAACCGTCCTCAGTAATGAAGGCCAGCCGGGCGCCGGCGGTACCATCCGGCTGCGCGGCACCAACAGTGTCACGCAGGGAAACAATCCGATCATCTATGTAGATGGCATCCGTATTTTCAGCGATCAGAGTCCGCTCGCGGGGGGATCCCGCCAGACCACCAATCCGTTCAACGACATCGATCCTGAGGACATCGAGCGCATGGAAATCGTGAAGGGCGCGGCGGCCACGACGCTGTACGGCACCCAGGCTTCAGGCGGCGTCATCCAGATCTTCACGAAACACGGATCCGCCGGCGCCCCGCAGTGGGGAATATCGGTGGGCGAAGGCTACAACTACGAAGGTCATGTGGGCCCCAGCTCGGACCCCACCGGGCTCACGCTCAATCGCTGCTCGGGGATCATCACGTCCGGGGCGGGCGTGAAGTTCATGGACCCCACCTGCCCGGCAAACGGCACCTGGTTTCAGCACGGCGCCGTCCAGCGATTCGATCTCAACGTCAAGGGAGGCGGCGATGTCCTCACGTACTCCCTCGCCGGCCACTACAACGAGGACCAGGGCGTCGTTCGCCCCGGCCAGCAGAACACCGCCGGCTTCCGCGGGAACTTCACGTTCAGTCCGGGCCGGAACCTCATCTTCACCCTGAACTTTTCCTACGACAGGAACACGATCGATTGGGTTGCGAGCGGCAACAACACCAACGGCTTCACGCTCAACGTCATGCGCGGGCCGGTCAACAACTTCAAGGGCGGAACGGGAACCGACTGTGCGGGCGTCCCCGCCGGCGTCACCTGCATCACGAACGGCTACATCCTCAGTCAACAGATCACGAACACCCGCGACCACTTCATCTCCGGGTTCACGGTTGGGTGGGATCCGGTGGCGGGACTCACGAACCGGTTCAACGTCGGTTTCGACGACAACTTCAACAACAACGGTGCGCTCATACCGTTCGGCTTTCTCGCCCTCCCCACCGGCTCGCTGAACAACACGCAGTGGAACCACACGAAGGTGTCGCTCGACTATGCCGGCTCGTATCAGCACTCGCTGCTGGGGAAGTTTGCCTCGACGCTCTCATGGGGCGCGCAGGCCTTCGACGACGGTGATCGCCTCACGAGCATCAACGCCACCAACCTGTCCGGTCCGGGCCAGCCGACCCTCGCCTCGTTCGCGACCATCACGCTCGGCTCGGCCTCGGAGCAGAGCGTGGTGAATGGCGGCTTCTTCCTGCAGGAGATGCTCGGATGGCGGGACCGGCTTTTCGTGACCGGTGGCGTGCGCGTCGACGGAAACAGTGCGTTCGGCCAGAGTTTCGGACTGCAGACTTATCCAAAGGTCAGCGTGGCGTACGTACTGTCCGAGGAAAAGTGGTGGCCGACGAAGTTGGTTCCCACGCTGAAGCTGCGCGGTGCGATCGGAGAGTCGGGCAAGGCGCCCGGGGCATTCGCCTCGGTGCGCACGTGGACCCCGGTAGCCGGCGACCAGGGCCAGCCGGGCGTGTCGGTCGCGCAGATCGGAAACCCCAACCTCGGCCCGGAGATCACCCGCGAAAGCGAGGTCGGCTTCGACATGAGCATCCTGCACGATCGCCTGTCGTTCGAAGTGACCGGTTTCGCGGCGCATGTCGAGCGCGCGCTGATCGGGGTCGTCGCTCCGCCGTCGGACGGGTTCTCGAACTCGCAACAGATGAATGTGGGCACGTTGGACAACAAGGGCCTTGAGGTGGGGCTCAACGCCGGCATCATCCGCTCGGCGAAGATCGACTGGTCGGCACGCGTGAACCTCACGTCGCTGGCGAGCAAGGTGGGTTACGTCGGAGGCGTCCCGATCTCCACGGGGCTGGGAAGCTACGTGACGCAGGGGTATCCGGTTGCCTCCTACTTCGGCTACAAGGTCACGAACCCGACCGCGATCGCCAACCCCGTCATCGCCGCCAACCAGTATCTCGGATCGGCGTATCCGACGCACCTGCTGAGTGGCAGCACCTCGATCGAGTTCTGGCGAAACCTCACGTTGGAGGTAGTCGTCGAGGCGCAGGCAGGTGCGATCGTGACCAACTTCGTCGGCTTCCAGGGCGCGAAACGCTACATCTGGCAGCCGTGCTACGCCGCGCAGGCCGCGTTGCGCCTGGCCACTCCCACCGACCAGTCGGCGCTCAGCGGCGTCGACGCGCTCGATCGCGCCCGCTGTTCGCTCGACGGGGCGGTCCAGAACTCGGATTTCTTCTACTCGAAGACCGACTTCGTGAAGGTCCGCTCGATTTCGCTGGCGTACCGGATTCCGCAGCGGTATCTGCGCGGCGGTGCACGCTCCGCGACCGTCAGTGTCGCGCTCAGGAATCCGTTCAAGTGGACGAAGTACGACGGGGTCGATCCGGAGTCCAGCGACCAGGCGGACGCAGGGTCGGGGCTGGGACGCCGCGAATACTACCAGCTGCCGCCGTACACGACGTTCCTGACTACGGTCCGGATGACCTTCTGACCGCCAACGAGAACACTCCTAATGACTAAAGCCCAAAAGCTGCTTGTCATGGCCCTCGCGGGCGCGACGACGATAGGTGCGTGCAAGGGCCTCCTCGACGTCACGAACCCGGGGCCGATTCTGGATTCCAGTCTCTACACTGCCGCCGCGGTGCCCGCCCTCGTCATCGGGATTTCCTCCGACCTCTCCAACGGGTATGACGAGATGACGCGCATGTCCGCGGTCACGGGCGATGAGAGCGGGCACGGCGGCAGCTATGCGCCGGAGGAATTGTGGGTCCACGGCATCATGAATCCGGCGGACATGAACGGCAACTGGTCGCTCATGAATACGTCCCGCTTCGAGGCCGAGTCGGGCGTCGCCCGAATGAAGGCCATCAGCGGGTTCGATTACGACCACAGCGCATGGGCCGCGCGGGCCAACATGCTGGGAGGGTTTGCCAACCGCACACTCGGCGAATTCTCCTGCTACGCGGTGATCGATGGCGGACCCGCGCAGGACCGGGTTCTGTATTTCCAGCGCGCGGATTCGGAATTCACGGAGGCGATCAGGATCGCGCAGCAAGCGGCCGTGCTGGCCGCACCGGACGACCCCGCGTCCATCATCACTGCGTCCTATGCGGGCCGGGCGTCGGTGAGGGCCTGGCAGGGAAAGTGGACAGCCGCGGTCACGGACGCCATCAATGTTGCCACGAACTTCGTGTATAACGCGCCCTTCTCGACAAACTCGTTCCGCGAGAACAACTCGCTCGTGCAGGAGACGTACGTCCGCCGCGAATTCAGCCTTTATGGTTCCCAGTGGGCACACGTGTTCAAGGATCCACGCGTAGGGTGGGACACGATCAAGACGTCGAGCGGCATCCAGACGGGGCAGGATGGCTCCACGCCCTACTTCCGCCAGAAGAAGTACACGACGCTCGGCTCCGCGATCCCGCTCGTGCACGGCACCGAGATGCTGATGCTCCGCGCCGAGGCGGCGCTGCGCAATGGGGACATCGCGGGCGCGTTCGTGCTGATCAACCAGCAGCGCGTCGCATACTCGATGACTGCGCTCACAGCCCCGGCGGACCTGACCAGCGCCTGGACGACGCTGGAGGTCGAGCGTGGAGCCACGGTCTGGCTCGAAGCGAGGCGGCTGTGGGACCTTCAGCGATGGAATGCGGCGACCGGTCCATCGCACAACGCGTTCCTCGACGGGCGAGCCAAGTGCATGCCGATCGCCCTGTCGGAGACGCAGACGAATCTCAATCTGATCAACGGGAACCTTCCGCCTGTCGCCCCGCCCGTTCCGTAGCGCCGACCGGAATCACCGACTCAGGGCGTGTCGCGCGATGACACACGACGGGACCGATCGGTGTACTGATCGGTCCCGTCGTGTGTTCGTGCTGGTGGGCTCTCGCCAGCGACGGTGCTATACCACTCGCCTGCCGTTCATGAGATGCCAGACTATCGAAATCAGCGCGAGTACCAGCAGGATATGGATCAACCCGCCGCCGATTGGCACTACGAACGCTCCGAGCGCCCAAAGCAACACAAGTATCACGCCGATCGTCAGGAACATGATGTTCGCCTCTGCCGTAAAGTGGACAGATATCTCAGGAACTCCCAAAGGATATTCCGCAACGACCGCCCGCGATATCGCCCAAATGGGTGAAGCGCCCACCACAATTCGAGGTACTGCCACTGACGGCTGTCAGCCCGGAGCTCACGGCCGTGAGCTGTCAGCGGTGAGCTCCCGGCTGCGAAAAAAAGAAACGACGGGACCGATCGGTGCGTTGATCGGTCCCGTCGTTTTCCCTCACACTTCTACTTGCCGGCCGGCTTCGGAACGAGCTTGATCGTGCCCGCCACTTCGCGTGCGCGGAGTACGGCCATGATCTCGGCGAGCGGAAGAGGTGTGAACTCGCCGGAAAGGAAATCGCGAATCTGAAGCGCGGTCAGTCCCTTCGTCAGCAGGATCGAGAACTCGGCGCCGAACTCTTCCGGCACCGCCGGTCCCGCCGCTCCGCGACCGCCCCCGCCGCCGGCACGGCCGCCGCCACCACCACCGCCACCCGCGCCACCACCCGCGCGCCCTCCCGCCGCGCCCGGCGCCGCGGGGACTTGTTCCACAATCAGCGCCGCAGCCGCCTTCTCGTCGGCGGTGACCACCGGTTCGGTCGCCGGCACGTTTCGCTGGAGTGCCTGCAGCTGATACGCCGCCTTCACTTCGTTGAGCAGAGCGCCCGCGCGCTGATCGATCAGTGGCTCGAACGCGGCCGTCTTCTTCTTTCCGTCGGCGACGTTCGTCCAGAGCACACTGGCCGTACGCACCACGCCCTTCTCAATCTCGGCCTGATGCTGAATCGCCACGCGCGCTTCCTTGTACGCGCTGGTGAGCGTCGGGCCGTCGCCGGCATCGGCCATGTAGCCGAGTCCTTTCGTGTGCGACTCTCCCATGCGCGCAAGGCCGCGCCCCACGTTCTCGTTCAGCACGCGCGCCGCCATCTCGTCGGTGCCGGTCGCGAGCACGGCCAGCCCGCCGAGTCCGACCGCGGCCGCGCGCTTGTACTGCGTGGGATCCTGCTTGTCCGGCGTGTCCTCCGACGAGTGATACCACATGTCGGGCCACGTGATGAACATGACGGCCGGAATTCCGTGCTGCATGTACGTCACGTGGTCGCTGGACCCGTAGTGCTTGTCGATCTTGATATAGAACGCATCGCGGCTGCCATGCGCCGATTCCACCGGCTCCGTGGGCGCATAGCCGCCGCGACGGAAGCGTATACGTTCGCGCGAGATGTCGGCGATGTACTCCATCATGCTCTGCGCGATGTCGTTGATGTACGACGGGAACGTGTCGGGCGTGCGCTGCAGCACCCAATAACTCCTGCTTTCCGACACGCGGATCGCTTCCATGTCGAAGTTCAGCGTGCCGATGATGTTCTTCGCCTTTTCCGGGTTCGCGTTCAGGTACGCGTTCGTGCCGGAGATCTCGGGCACCCACTGGAAGTTGATGGTGCGTTTGGGGCGGGGAAGCTTTCCTTCGGCGATGAGCTTGAGATACGCCCGGCCGATCTCGATGGTGAGCGCGCAGCCTGAATTGTCGTCGTTGGCGCCCTGCTTGATGAACCCTTCGTACAGGTGGCCGCTGATGGCGACCTCCTGCGTGGTGCTCCCGTCGCCGGGGATCTCGGCGTGCACGTACTCCAGCTTGTTCGGCACGTCGACGCTCTTGGTGACCGACCGGATCGTGATCTTGTCGCCGCGCAGCAGCATCGCCGCGAGGTTGTGCTGGACCGCCGGCGTGACCGACCAGGCGACCGTCCCGGGCTTCGCGTTGACCGTGGAGTTGACGATTTGCGTGGGGTAGTCGATGGAGCGCTGAAATCCGATCGCGCTGATCGCGAGCACGCCGATGGCGCCGTGCTGCGTCGCCTGCGCGTAGACGGCTCCCGTATTCCCGGACGACAGGACGAACTTGCCGGTGACGTCCTTGCCCTCGAAGTCCGCGGCGCGCCCGGGCCCCACGTCGACGAGCTCGGCGGAGATGTCGCCGTTGGCGTTCGTCGAGGCGAGGGCGAGCGCGAGATCGTGGATGTCGAACAGCTTCACGTTCTTGGGCGTCGTCATCCAGAGTTCGCCCTGTGTGGGCTGAGGCGTCGTGCCCGGCGACGGCACCGCCACGATGGAGACGTTGCTGAAGCCGTACTCCTTGGCGAGTCGCGCCATCACCTGGCTCTCATGCATCGGGCCG
>JADGQS010000210.1 GCA_017881585.1 Gemmatimonadaceae bacterium
TCCATCTGCCCGCGCTGCACCCAATAGTCCGCGCGCCGCGGATACCTCTGCGTCGCGCGCGCCGCCGTTTCCGCCGCCTTCGCCCACGCGCTGTCCGAGCGATACGCGTCGATCGTGCGGTCGTAGTACGTCGTGTCGGCAAACGAGGTGTCCATCTTCACCATCTCCTCGCCGACCCTCACCATCGTCTTGTTGTCCTTCACCGCGTACAACACCTGCCAATAGAGCTTCACGAGCGAGACGTCGCCCGGGTTGTCCTCAACAGCCTTCGCAATGATGGTCTTCGCGATGTCGTACTTGCCCGACGCGGCCAGCTCGTACACCACCGTCTGCTGCAGCTTCGCGTTGGTCGGATCGGCCGCGAGCAGGGTCGTCAGCGTCGCGATCTTCTTGTCCTTGTCGCCGAGCTTGTCGTACGCGTCGATTTCGGCCTCGAGCGCCATCTTGCTCTTCGGGTCGATCACCAGGATCTCCTGCGCGATCTTGAGCACCTCTGCCGGCGGCCTCTTCTGGTCGTTCATGGTCGCCATCTCACAGATGCGCAGCAGCGTCGACTTCGGGTACTTGCCGATCCCGGAGGTCGCGGCGGCCATCGCGTCGGCGAATTTGCTTTCGCGACGGGCCGAGCGGCACTTCGACACCTCGTCGTACACCTTGTGCGCGGCCTGGTACGACTTCGAGATCTGGCTCGCGACGTCCACAACTTTCGCGCCCTCGAACGTCCCGAGCGGCTGCACCATGTTCTGGTCGTACGTCAGCACCATCCACGCCTCCGATACGAATCCGTTGCCGGCGGCGTTCTTGTTGATCGAACCCTCGATGTATTCGTCCGCACGCAGCTGCTTCGCCAGGAGGTTGGCGTCGCCCTCCGTGAGCGCGGCCGTCAGGTCGTAGCCCGAGGCCTGCAGCGTCGCGTCGATGTTCTGCTTGGACTGCACTTGCAGGTCGCGATAGGACACGTCGCCCGTGATCCGGTCGCGAACGGTCTCTGCGAAGTCGACGCCCGTCTTCTTGTCGTTGCTCTTGAAGGTCACGACCACGAGCATCGGGGCGTTCGGGTTCGGCGGACGCGTCAACTGCGCCACCGACGAGGCTGGGAATCCACCGAGAAGTGTGACCGCGAGCGCTGCGAGCACGCGGGACTGCTGCCGAACCATCACTGTATCATCCTCCCGATCGGTGACCTATCGTTCGCCGGCGCGAGACCAAATGGCTCGCCGGCCCAAGCAAAGTGGGCGAAGAGGGACTCGAACCCCCGACACCCTGCGTGTAAGGCAGGTGCTCTAACCAACTGAGCTATTCGCCCGTCACGGCCTACGAGACAATCGCGACTGGTATCAGAATCCCGTAACCGATGACGAGCAGAATCGGAGCGACCGTCGCACCGCCGCGCGCCAGGTCGGCGTAGCCGGCGGCCAAGACCACGGCCGCCACGCCCCACTTGAGCGCTGAAGTGCCCTTCTTCCCCGATTCCATATCTGCCATAGGCGGCTGAGTTTAGACCCTGCGTAATATAGTGTCAAGCAAGTTTGAGCCACTTTGCCATCAGTTAATGAGAATCTCATTCTCCCGGTTTTGTTCCATCCCCGGGAGGTGGCGCGGGCGGCGTCTCAGCCTGTCCGTAAAGTAGCGCCTGCAGCACGTCTTCGCGCTCGCGCCGCTCCTGGACCTCGTCGGCCGCTCTCATGAGGTCCAGCCGCCGCCGGTCGCGCTGCCGGCGCATGAGCCAGAGCGGTCCGACGACCGCGAGAAAGAGCAGCGCCGCAAACGAAACGTCGGCGAAGAGCGCGAGAGCGCCGTAACGCCGTCGCGTGCGTGCTTTCCATTGAGTCTCGAAGCTCGCTTCGGTCACCCCATATGCCCGCCGCATCGCCTGGTCCATCGAGCGGGTCTCTCGCCAGTACTGAAAGAAGAGCGAGAGCCCGCGCTCCCGGTCGAGCGCCGCGATCGCCGCCACGGCCGTGCGAGCCAGCGCGTAGCCGGTCTGCGCCCGGGACTCGCCGCCCTGGAACAGCGCGTCGAGCGAATCGAGCGGCGGAATTCCCGTGAACGCCAAGGCGACGTTTGTCGCGAGGACGTCGTCGCGCGCCATCTCGGCGGCGGCGAACGATGCATATCCCTCGTCGAACCAGCGCGGCGGAAGGTCGCCGAGCGCTTCGTGGAGGGCGAGGTGCGCGAGTTCGTGCCGCAGCGTCTCGCGCGGATCGCCGGCCGCCGAACTCGCGCGGCTCCCCTGCATCACGATCCTGCCGTTCTCGGGCGTGGCGACCGCCGCGCCCCACTCCGGTGCGGCAGGACCAATCGCGTCGTGAAAATGCAGCGCGTCGGGGGTGACCAGGACTCGCGCATGCGCCCTCGGCCGCGGAAGCCCCGGGAAGGTGTCACGCCCGAGCGCCTCGCCGAGCAGCGACCGCGCGAGCGCGACGTCACGCGGGAACGCCACGAAGGTGAACCGTCCCGAGTCGATTTCGACCGCGCGCGCCCGCACCGGTTCCTGCGCCGGGAGCGCGAGCGCCCACTGGGCGAGCGCCCCCAGGAGGATCGACAGGAACCTCAAGTCCTCGCCGGCTCCCCTCCCGCTTCGACGGTCTTGAGGAGTTCGGCGCACCGCTTGCCCCACGGATTGAACTTGTTCGCCGCGAATCCGCGCCTCCACGCGTCGATCGCCTCGTCCTTCTGCCCGTTGAACCAGTACGCGCGCCCCATCTCGTAGTACGCCTCGAGGAGGTTCGGCCCGAGCATCAGCGTCTTCTGGAAGAAGTTCTCCGCGTCCTCGTACATCTCGCGCTCGAGGTACACGAGGCCGAGATAGAAGTGCGCGTACAGCGTCGCCTTCTTGTCGTTGTCGAGGCGGATCGCTTTCGAGAGATGCTCGATCGCCTCGCCGAATATGCCCTTCTTGAAGCAGATGTACCCCACGTTGATCCGGGCGAGCGCGTTCGACGGCTCGCGCATCAGCACCTTCTGAAAGGTCATCAGCGCCTCGTCGTACTTCTCGTTCAGCATCTGCGCCCAGCCGAGCAGCGTCTGGCTCTGCGGATCCCCCGGCGAGAGCTCGATCGCCCTCTGGAGCGCGGCCTCCGCGCCGTCGTAGTCGCCGAGCGAGAGGCGGCTCCACCCCTTCTCGATGAACGTCGACGCGCCGATGTGGTCGGCGTGCACGACCGGCCTGGATCCCGAGAACTGCGGCGCGAGCGACGGCGCGGCCGTGGCCTGCTGCGCCTTCCATTTGTCCACGAGCGCGCGAATCTCCTCCTTGAGCGCCGAAAGATCGATCACCGCCTGCTCGACGGTCTTGAACAGGCCGATGATCTCCGACTTCACGTTCGCGCGATCGCCTTCCGGGAGTCCCGCGTCGAGACGGCGGTCGATGTCGGCGTACCGCTCCCGGAGTCCCGCCAGCGTTTCGTCAGCCATTCGATGAGGCCCCCGCCACAGCTTGTTCGAGCACGATGCGTTCACGCGCCGTCAGCAGCTGCGCGACGTCCAGGACGACGATCACCGGTTCCTCCTCCGTCTTCGCACGCACGAGCGCACGGACATACAATTTCGCCAGTCCCTTGAAGAGCGCGGGCGGCGGCAAGAGCTGGTCGCTCGTGACGGTGAGCACCTCGTCGACGCCGTCGACGATCGCGCCGATCCAGTCTTCGCCGGCGACGACGACCAGAATGCGCGCCGAGTCGCGCGTGGCTGCGGCACCGAGCTCGAATCG
>JADGQS010000012.1 GCA_017881585.1 Gemmatimonadaceae bacterium
GAACCCGAAGCTCGACCCGAGCACCGCGCCGAATCGCAGCCGTGCGGCAAGCACGATGTCGGTTCCGACAGGCATGTACACTGCGCCGTCCACGAGCACCTTGTTGAAATGCAGCGACGGATCCGATCCCGTGTACGCACCGGCCGTTCGGAACTCGAATCGAGCCACATATCCGTGCGTGGGATTCACCGGGTTGTCGGTGCCGTCATTCGTGACGGAGAAGCTCGCGACCGCGAGGCGCTGCAAGCGCTGCACCGATTCGCGGTCGGCGGATTCACAGGCGTTGAACACGGCGCACAGGAGTGCGGGCTGCGCCTCCGTGCGTCCGTACTCCACCGAGTACGAGAACGCCTCCGTCATGCGGCCGGCGGGGCGCGACAGCGTCACGTTTCCTCCCACGGGAGTCGTGCGCAGAAACGCGTCGAACTCCGAGCGGCGCTCGCTGTAGAGCGAGAACGACGGTACCACGCCGATGAAGACGGCCGGCCTCGAGACCGTCGCACCGGTGAAGTAATTGAGATTCTTGCTGTACAGATCGCTCCGTGCGACCGGGCAGAGCGATCCGAGACCCGTGAGCGGCTCGCCGACCCCGATCTTCGAAAGTTTCCCGTGCAGGTCGAGCCGCGTCGCGCCGCCCATGAGGCTGAACAGCGTGTAGTCCGCCGTCGTGCGGAAACAGTCGAGCGTGCCGTAGCCCACGCCCGCATGCAGCTCGTGCATGTATCCCTCGGCGAGCTGCAGCGTCACCGGCAGCGTCGAGCCGCCTTTCGTGCGCGCGGAATCGGGAACAACCGACACGCGCGTGAACGCCTCGGTCTGATACAGCGCGCGCTTCGCCCGCTCGAGTTCCTGCTGCGAATAGAGGTCGCCCTCTTTCAACAACGCCACGTGCCGGATCGCGACATCCGTCACCGCGCGCGACGCGCCCGGCCGCGGATCCACCTTGAGGGAGACCGCGCCGAGGTGCATGCGCGTGCCCGTCGTCACGGTGAACGAGACATTCGCGCGGTGGGTAGCGGGATGCGTGTCGTATCCGGGGAACACTTCCGCGTCGGGATATCCGCCGTTGTGCAAACGCTGCGTCAGGAGGAGGACGGTCGTGTCGTTCGCGTACTTGTCGAACGGTTTCCCCACGCGAGCCGGCAGCGACTTCTCGACCGCTGCGCGCTCGGGCACCGAGTCCAAACCGGTGATCGTCAGCGAGTCGACGATCGTCGGCTCGCCCTCGTGAATCGAGAACCGCACGGCGATCTTGCCCGGCCCGGCCGACGTCACCACCGTGTCCACCGTGACCGACGCGTAGCCGTGATTGCGATACCAGATGATCAGGCGCAGCCGGTCCAGCGGGAACTCCTTCCTGTCGAGACAGTGCCGCGCGCCGATGCGAATCGTGCGACGGAGAAACCCCGACGGAGCCGTCGCAATGCCAGCCGCAAGCACCCCGCTCGCGAACGCGCGGTTCCCCTCGAACGTGAGCTTCATCACCTCCAGGTCGCCGGGGCCGCAGCTCAGATCCTGCGCGCGCGTCGTGCGCGCGGCAACCGCGAGGAGGACCGCCGCCAGCAGGGCCCAGCCACCTCGACGGCTGCGCGGAATCATCACTCGTCCTTCTGCCCGAAGATGGCGAGGTTCGACGAGTGCCCCGGATTCACCTTCTTGTCGGGGTAGACGTGGTGCACGGCCTGGTTCACCGCGGTCGCGGCCTCGCCGAATCCCGTCGCGATCAGCTTCAGCTTTCCCGGATACGTGGTGATGTCGCCCGCGGCATACACGCCCGGTCGTCCCGTCTCCATCTGCGAGTTCACGACGATCTCATCCTGCTCCACCCGCAGCCCCCACGCGGCGAGCGGCCCGATGTCGCTCACGAATCCCAGCATCGGCAGCACCACGTCGGCCGGAATCCGCCGCGTGGATTTCGCCTTGATGTCCTTGAGGTCGAGCGCGACGATACGGCCGTCCTCGGCGATCACGTCGTGGAGTTCGTGGAACGGATGGAGCGCGGTCTCGCCCGCGGCCGCGGCCGCCTGCACGTAGGCCACCGTCGAGGCGTGCGCGCGATATCGGTCGCTCCGGTGCACCAGCGCGACACTCGCGGCACGACCACGCAACTGGTGCGCCCAGTCGAACGCCGAGTCGCCGCCGCCGATGATCACCACGCGCTGCCCGGCAAACGCCGACGGATCGGAGACCCGGTCGTAGATGCCGCGGCCGTACCACTGGTCGGCGCAGGGCTGTGGAAGACGGCGCGGCTCGAACGCCCCGATGCCCGCCGCGACCACGATCGCTCGCGTCGGGAAACGGTCCGTCGCGGTCACGAGCGTGAAATGGCCGCCCGACTCCTCGAGCGCGACCACGCGCTGGTTGCAGTGCACCGGCGACCCGAACTGCCCCGCTTGCTCCGCGAGCGAGCGGACGAGATCCTTCGCGAGTATCTTGGGGAGTCCGCCCACGTCGAAGATGTATTTCTCGGGGTACAACGCGGTGAGCTGTCCCCCGGGTTCCGGAAGCGCGTCGACGATTTGGGCGGAAGCGCCACGCATGCCTGCGTAGAACAGGGCGAATAGCCCGGCGGGCCCTCCCCCAATTATCGTGATGTCCCGGATCTCGTGCGGCATCGGGGAAAGTTCGCCGCGGTGAGAGGCCGAATCAACCTGTTGGAGGAACGAAAGATGGCGATTCGTGACGCCCTGCTTCCCGAGTTCGACATGGAGATGGCGAGTACCCGCAAGATGCTGGAGCGTGTCCCCGTGGCCAATCTCGACTTCAAGCCGCATGACAAGTCGGGATCGCTCGGCTGGCTCGCGTGGCACGTTGCCGATCTTCCGGCCTGGATCGTCGAGACCGTGAACAAGGACGAGCTCGATTTTGCGCCCATCGGCCAGCCGCGGCCGGCGCCGCCGAAGATGGAGTCCCGCGAACAGCTGCTCGCCTCGTTCGACAAGAAAGTGGCCGACGCGCGCACCGCCATCGCCGGAGTGAGCGACGAGCGTCTCGCGGGGCCGTGGACGCTGAAGGCGGGCGGGCACACCATCTTCACCATGCCGCGCGCCGCGGTGCTGCGCAGCTTCGTGATGAACCACCTCATCCATCACCGCGCTCAGCTGGGTTTGTACCTCCGGCTGAACGACGTGCCCGTGCCCGGAATGTACGGCCCGTCTGCCGACGAAAAGGGGGGCTGACCGAGTCGAATGGACGACGCCGTTCGCAGCATCGAGTACCACGGCCAGTTCCGCCTGCTTCGCCGCATCGCGAGCGGCGGCATGGCGACCGTGTACGAGGCCGAACAGATGGGCGACCGCGGCTTCACCAAGCGCGTGGCGCTGAAGGTGATCCACGACAAGTACGCCGCGCAGCCCGAGTGGCTCCAGCTCTTCATCGACGAGGCGAAGCTCTCCGCCAACCTCGTGCACGGGAACATCGTGCAGATCTACCAGTTCGAGGAAGTCGACGGGCAGTTCTTCATGGCCATGGAGTACATCCGCGGCGTCACGCTCCGCGCGCTCATCGACCACCACCGCGCGATCGGCGAACCGATGCTCGCGCCTCTCGCCGCCTACATCGTGAGCCGCGTGTGCCGCGCGCTCGACTACGCGCACAACTTCGTGGACGACTCCGGCAACCGGCTGTACATCGTCCACAGAGATGTTTCTCCTGGCAACGTGCTCCTCACCTGGGACGGACAAGTGAAGCTCGCCGACTTCGGCATCGCGAAGGCGCGCACCATGCGCGATCCCGCCGAAGAGCGCCGCATGACGATCGGCAAGAAGCACTACATGAGCCCGCAGCAGATCGTCGGCGAGAACGTCGACTGGCGCACCGACATCTTCTCGACCGGCGTGGTGCTGTTCGAGCTGCTCGCGCTTCAGCAGCTCTTTCGCGAACAGGAAACCGAGGCGGCCCTCGACGAGGTCGTCATCGCGCCGTCGCCCGACCTCCGCGACCTGCTCCCCGACCTCGACCAGAGCATCACCGGCCTGCTCTCGCTGGCGATCGCGAAGGACGCCATGATGCGGCCGAACGCCGCGATGTTCGGCATGTCGCTCGACGAATGGTGCGCCAAGCAGAAGGCACCGGGTTCGCCCGAGCGGCTGCAGGCGCACCTCGCCAAGCAATTCCCGACGTCGTACCGCCCGCCGAGCAATACGCCGCGCCTCGAGCCGCACCCGCAGCAGCCGCCGCCGCAGAAGGACAAGTCGGTCTGGTCGAAAGTCTTCGGCAGCTGACGGCCGGCGCAACGGATCGGCGTTAGCTTTCGCGCATGGCGACCAAGATCTACACCAAGACTGGCGACGACGGCCGCACGGGACTCTTCGGCGGCGGGCGCGTCGAGAAGGACCACGTCCGCGTCGAGGCGTACGGCGACGTCGACGAACTCAACGCGGTGATCGGCGCGGCGCGCGCCGTGGAGATGATGCCGCGCGTCGACGAGATCCTCGCGCCGGTCCAGCGCGACCTGTTCGCGATCGGAGCGCTGCTCGCCACGCCGCAACCCCAGAAACACCGGGAACAGCTCGAGAAGGCGCGCCTCTCCGACACGCGCATCGCCCAGCTCGAGCAGGCAATCGACGACGGCGAGGAAGAGCTCGAACCCCTGAAGGCGTTCATCCTCCCGGGCGGCACGCCGAAGGCCTCCGCGCTGCACGTCGCGCGCACCGTCTGCCGCCGCGCCGAGCGCTCGATCATTCGCCTCCAGCGTACCGACGAAGTGCCGCAGGTCGTGATCGTCTATCTCAACCGTCTCTCCGATCTGCTGTTCGTCCTCGCTCGCGTCGCCAACCGGCGCGCGGGTGCCGGCGAAGTGACCTGGTAGAATCGTGGCCGCGCTCGAACTGCACGGCTCGCGGATCCTCATCGGCGCCGGGCTGCTCGACCAGTGCGGTGCCCAATTGCACGCGGCGCTTCCCGGCCGCCGCCTCGCGATCATCAGCGACGAAGTGGTCGCCCCCCTCTACGCCGCGCGCGTCGCCGCCGCGCTCGCACCCTCCCCCGTCACGATCCTCACGATCCCGGCCGGCGAGGCGAGCAAGACCCGCAAGAACTGGTCGCGACTCACCGACGAACTGCTCGACGCAGGCTTCGGCCGCGACTCCGCGATCATCGCGCTCGGCGGGGGAGTCGTCGGCGACCTCGCGGGATTCGTCGCGGCGACCTACATGCGCGGCATTCCGTTCGTGCAGATGCCCACGTCGCTGCTCGCGATGATCGACGCCGCGATCGGGGGAAAGACCGGCGTCGACACCCGCGCGGGAAAGAATCTCGTCGGCGCGTTCCATCATCCGGCGCTCGTGATCGTCGATCCGCGCGCACTCTCCACTCTTCCGCTCTCGCACGTTCGAAACGGGCTCGCCGAGGCGATCAAGCACGGCGTCATCGCCAGCCGTGCCGAGTTCGAATGGATCGCATCGAACCTCGCCGCGCTTCTCCGCGAGGGCGGTCCCGCGATCGGGCTCGCCGACCGGCTCGTGCGGAGAAACATCGAGATCAAGGCCGCCATCGTCGCGCGCGACGAGCGCGAGGGCGGCGTGCGGAAGACGCTGAACTTCGGCCACACGATCGGACACGCCGTCGAGTCGCTGAGCGGCTACGCGATGCTGCACGGTGAGTGCATCGCGGTCGGCATGGTGGTCGAGGCACGCATCGCCGCGCTCGTGGGCGTCGCGGATCCGGCACTCGCCGGCACGATCGCGCAGCTCGTTGGCGCGGCCGGCCTCCCGGCTTCCGTACCCGAATCCATGACGGCGGCTGCCGTGCTCGAGGGGACGCGCAGCGACAAGAAGGCCCGTGGGGGGTTCGTCGAATACGCGCTCCCCGCGGCGCTCGGCGAAATGGCCGGCGCCGACCGCGGATACGCGATTCCGGTGCCCGATTCCACCGTTCTCGAGGCAGTTTCGGAGAGTCGCGCAACTTTGTGATGCCTGGGTTCCCCAGGTGCAAACCATTGATTTTCAATGATATCGGATCGCGAACCGCCCCGGACGGCGCACTGGCACACGATTTGGGTGTTGACCGGCGCGTGTACTTCTGCATATCCTGACCGTCCCTGAGACATGTCCGCGAACTGCTCCGGGTCCACAGCGCGATGTCACTTCCCAACGCCGCACCGGGGTGTGTATGCAGCATGCGACTGAGTCGAGATCCAAGGGTTTCTTCCGCTCCTCTCCTTCCACCGCGTTCGACCAGTACCTCCAGGACATTCAAAAGCTTCCCCTGATCACGGACCCGGCCGAGGAACGACGTCTCGCCAGGCTCGCGCAAAAGGGCGACGAAGCCGCCGCCGAGCGGCTCGTCACGGCGAATCTCCGGTTCGTCATCTCGTACGTGAAGAAGTATCAGGGACACGGACTCGATCTCTCCGAGCTCGTCGCGATCGGCAACGAAGGACTGCTCAAGGCGGTCCGGAAATTCGATCCCGATCAGGGTGTGAAGTTCATCTCGTACGCCGTGTGGTGGGTGCGGCAGGCAGTCCTCAAGGCGCTCGCCGAGCAGACCCGCTCGGTTCGAATCCCGCTGAACCAGAACTCACAGCTCATCCGCCTCTCGCGCGCCGAGACCGTCCTGGCGCAGGTCCTGAAGCGCGATCCCACAGACCACGAAATCGGCCGCCTCCTCGAAGAGACCCCCGAGCAGGTCCGCGCCGCGAAACAGATGTCGGCCACCGAGCTCTCGCTCGACGCGCCGATCGATCGCAGTGACCGCGAGGCCTGCACGCTCGGTGAGCGATTCGCCGGCGGCGACGGCGCGGAGATCGAGGAGACCACGGACTTCAATCTGATGCGCGAGTGCATCGACCGCGTCTTCAAGGGCTACCTCACGCCGCGCGAGCGGAAGATCCTCCACCTGTACTACGGGCTGGATGAGGGCGCCGAGGCGATGACGCTCGAGAAGATCGGCGCACTGATGGGCGTGACGCGCGAGCGCATTCGCCAGATTCGCGAGCGCGCGTTCGAGAAGCTGCGCGAGTCGCCGGAAGGCCGTTCGCTCAACGGCTTCTGGTCGGTGACCTAGTCGAAGATCCGACCCAACGGCCGCCCCGGCGCGGCCGTTGTGATTGGAACGAAGGGTCGAATCGAGAAACCGATTCGGCCCTTTGTGCTTTTCTCAACTGGTGAGGAGCGAGGTGTGAGGGGCGAATCGTGAGAACGGCGAAGAGCGACAGGTGAGGGGCGATCTGGCGAAGCGCGACGCGTGAGAGGCGAGGGGACCGTCTCCTCACCCCTCACCCGTCGCGCTTCGCTAAGTCGCCCCTCACGCGTCGCCCGTCGCCGTTCGTTCCGTCGCCCGTCGCCGTTCGTCCCGTCGCCCATCGCCGTTTGTACCGTCGCCCTTCGCCAGATCGCCCCTCGCCTGTCGCCCGTCGCCATTTAGATTGGCATCGTGACCGATCTCCCCACCGAACTCAGCGACATCGTCGGCGCGCGCCACGTGCTCCAGCGCGCGACGGAGCTGCTCGTCTACGAGAACGATGCGCTGCCCGGCTATCACAAGCGTCCGCGCCTCGCCGTGTTTCCCGGCACGCGAGACGAGGTCATCGCCGTCGTGCGCGCGCTCCACCGCGCACGCGTGGCGTTCGTTCCGCGCGGCGCGGGAACGGGACTCTCCGGCGGCGCGCTCGCCGACGACGTCGTGCTCATCGGACTGCAGCGGATGCGGCGGATCATTTCGGTCGATCCCGCGGGCCGCTCGGCCGTCGTCGAGCCGGGCGTCGTGAACTCGTCGCTCACGAAGGCCGCCACGCCGTTCGGGCTGCACTACGCGCCGGATCCGTCGAGCCAGAGCGCGTGCACGATCGGCGGCAACGTCGCGGAGAACGCCGGGGGGCCGCACTGCCTGAAGTACGGCGTCACGCTCAACCACGTGCTCGCCGCGAGCGTCGTGCTTCCCGGCGGCGACGTCGTGCGGCTCGAGCGTCCCGGCGAGAACGACACGGGCTACGACCTGCTCGGCGCGTACGTGGGATCGGAGGGCTGCTTCGGCGTGACGCTCGACGTGACCGTGCGGCTCACGCCGAACCCCGAGGGGATCCGCACGATGCTCGCCGACTTCACGTCGGTGGACGACGCGGCGCGCGCCGCGAGCGCGATCGTGGCCGCGGGAATCCTCCCGGCCGCGCTCGAGCTGATGGACCACGGCACCATCGAGGCCGTCGAGTCGTCGATCTACGCCGCGGGATATCCGCGCGACGCCGCCGCGGTGCTGCTGATCGAAGTGGACGGCGCGCTCGCGGGACTCGACGACGACGTGAGCGCCGTCCAGCGTATCTGCCGCGAGTGCGGTGCCCGTGAAATACGCACCGCGAGCGACGCCGGCGAGCGCGCGCGGCTCTGGCAGGGCCGGAAGAAGGCGTTCGGCGCGATGGGCCGCGTGGCACCGCATCTCGCGGTGCAGGACGCCGTCGTGCCGCGCACGAAGCTCGCGCCGATACTCGCCCGCATCGCCGAGATCGGCGCGCGACAGCGCATTCACGTCTGCAATGTCTTCCACGCGGGCGATGGCAACCTGCATCCGAACGTCCCCTACAACGGCGACGATCCGGACGAAGCCGCACGCGTGCACGCCGCGATGCGCGAAATAATGGAACTGTGCATCGCCGAGGGAGGGACGATTACCGGTGAGCACGGTGTCGGTCTGGACAAGATCGGCTACATGGAGCGTCTCTTTCCCGGTGAGTCGCTCGACGCGATGTGCAGGCTGCGCGACGCGTTCGATCCGGAACGGCGCGCGAACCCCGGGAAGGTCGTTCCGTCGCATCGCTGCCGCGAGTGGCTGGCCGCGCCCGGGGCGCACACATGACGTCGCGCCCTGCGACCGCGGCGGAACTCGCCGGGATGATTCGGGACGCGCACGATCGCCGCACGAGGCTTCGCGTCATTGCGCGGGGCACGTGGCAGGGATGCACCGCCGCGGTCGCGCCGGATGCCGCCGTGCTCGACGTGTCGGGTCTCTCCGGGATCATCGAATACGTGCCGGGCGACCTGACGCTCACCGCGCGAGCGGGCACGACGGTCGCCGAAGTCGATGCGGCGACGAGCGCTCACGGACAGTGGTGCCCGCTCCTCCCCTGGGGAGGCGACGAGGGCACGCTGGGCGCGACCTTCGCGACCGCCACGCACGGACCGTGCAGCGTGTCGCTCGGTGCGCCGCGCGACCTCGCGATCGGGATGGAGTTCGTCGACGGCACCGGCGCGCTCATTCGTGCCGGCGGGCGCGTGGTGAAGAATGTCGCGGGATTCGACCTCACGAGATTGCTGGTCGGATCCTGGGGAACGCTCGGCGTGATCACGGAGTTGAGCGTGCGCCTGCGCGCGCGGCCGGCCGTCGACGAGACGTGGAGCGTCGCGATCGAGGCCGGCGGCGGCGCTCGGGCGCGCCTGGAGGAGTTCCGTCGCGGCCCGCTCGCGCCGCTCGCGATGATGGAATTCGAAGGGCGGACACTCGTGCGTCTCGGCGGCAATGCCGCGTTCGTCGCGGCGTCGCGCGAGATCGTGAAGACCCTCGGTGCCGCCGATCCCTGCGACACCCGCATCTGGATGCGGCTCCGTCAGCGCGATCCCAAGCCGCGGGGACCGCTCGCATCGAGCGCGCTCGGCGATCCTCTTTCGACGCGTGTGAAGAAACAGTTCGACCCCAGGCACATCCTGAACCCGGGCATCATGGGCGAGGCGTACGCGTGACCGCACGATCACCCGCGGCCCAAGCGGCGACGCTGCCGCTCCCCGGCTCCGAGAACTGCGTGCACTGCGGCTTCTGCCTGCAGGCGTGCCCGACCTATCTCACGCTCGAGGACGAGAACGATTCGCCACGCGGGCGCATCGTGCTCATGAAGGCCCTCGCCGACGGCGCGCTATCGCCCGACGACGCCGACGTGCAGCTGCATCTCGATCGCTGCCTCGGATGCCGCGCGTGCGAGAGCGCATGTCCTTCCGGCGTGCCGTACGGCCAGCTCCTCGAGCTGACGCGCGAGCGGGGTGCGGCGCGCCGCGCGCTTCCGCTGATCGTGCGGCTGATCCTGTTCGTGTTCTCGAGCGCGCCGCTGCTCGCGATCGCGATGTGGAAGGCGCGCGTGTTTCGCGCCACGCGTATCCCGGCGCTGCTCGCGCGGCTCCCCGGACGTGCCGGGTTCGCGCTGGCAATGCTGGCGTCCACGCGGCGCAGCAAGGAGGAATCGTCACGCACGTATGAGCCGCGCGGCGACGGATCACGCGGCAAGGTCGCCACGCTCGACGGCTGCGTGATGGAGGGCCTGTTTGCCCCCGCGAATCGCGCGACCGAGCGCACGCTCGCCGTGAACGGGTATGCGCTCGTGCGCGCCGCAGGACAGCGCTGCTGCGGCGCACTCCATTTGCACGCCGGCGACGCTTCCACCGCGCGTGAACTCGCGAAGAAGAACATCGCGGCGTTCGAGCGGAGTGCCGCGGAGTTCGTCGCGGTCAACTCCGCCGGATGCGGCGCCATGATGAAGGAGTACACGCACCTGCTCGCTGGCGACGCCGCGTGGAGCGATCGGGCGCGTGCATTCAGCGTGAAGGTACGCGACGTGAGCGAGCTCCTGGCCGCCGCTGGTCCGGCGGCCGGCGGCGCGCTCCCCGTAAAGGTCGTGTATGACGCGCCGTGCCATTTGCTCCATGGCCAGCGCGTGTCGTCGCCGCCGCTCGCGGTGCTCGCCGCGATTCCGGGGCTCGAGCGCGTTCCGCTCACGGACAGCGAGCAGTGCTGCGGAAGCGCGGGGATCTACAACCTCGTCGAGCCGGAGATCTCGAACCTGGTCCTGGCTCCGAAGCTCGCCAATATCGCCGCCTCCGGCGCGCCGGTCGTCGCGACGGGCAATCCCGGCTGCCTGATGCAGATCGGCGCGGGACTGCTGCGGTCGGGGGGAGTGGCGCAGTGCCGTCATCCGGTCGAGTTGCTCGACGCATCGTACGCGCGACGCAGCGCAGCGAACTCACATATATAGAAGCAATGCCGGCGCCCATCATTTTTCTCGACTTCGACGACGTGCTCGCGGAGACGCGCGCTCCGAGACTCGCCGCGCTTCGCGATGCGCTGGCCGCAGATGGCGTCGAGTTTTCGGATGAGACTTTCGAGGACGCGTGCGCGGGGCTCTCGTTCGCGGGCGCCGCACGCGCCGCGATCCGCCGGGCCAATGTCGCCGGACGTCTCGCCGACGAGACGACCATCGAGCTCGCCGCATTGCGCGCCAGCCGCGCATTCGGCGAGTCGGCGGCTCGCGGCCTGCCGCTGGCGCGCGGCGCCGCGGCGTTCGTGCGAGGCGCCGCCGGCATCGCACGGCTCGGCATCGTCACGCGCGCCCCGCGGCGCGACGTCGACCTCGTCCTTTCTTTTTCGGGGCTCGCCGATTCGTTCGAGTGCGTCGTGGCCGCGGAAGACTATACCGGGCCGGAGCCCGCGGGTGATCCGTTCGATGCCGCGATCGGGAGAATGGCGCGCGGCCGCCCGGTCACGATCGGCGAGGGAATCGCGCTCGTCGCGTCGCTGAACGCCGTCGCCGCCGCGCGCGCCGCGCGCCTGCACCCGATCGTCGTGGGTCCGGTGTCGCCGGCGCTCGCGTTCGCCGGCGACGGATACCTGGCGTCGCTCGAAGGAACGACTGTCCGCGACTTGCTGCGACTCGCGGCGGGAGCGGGCGGCCGATGACCCTTCCGAACGTCGCGCCGGGGATGGGTGTTCCGCCGGGATTCGAGAACGCCGCGCTGTTCACGTCGGTCGAGGAGGAGTACGCGGCGCTGCGCGGCGGAGCCGGGCTCATCGATCGCAGCGCGCGCCTCCGCATGCTCGTCGGCGGAGCGCAGGCCGCGGAGACGCTGACGGGACTCGTGACCAGCGACGTCGGCGCACTGCGTCCCGGCGCGGGACAGTACGCGGCCGCGCTGACGGCGAAGGGCAAGGTGATCGCCGACCTGCGGATCTTCGCGCGCGCGGATGACCTGCTGCTCGACACGCCCGCGAGCGCTGGTCCGGGGTTCGCCGCGATGATCCGAAAGTACGTGAACCCGCGCCTCGCGCGATCCGCGGACGTGAGCGCGGTGCTGCGGACGCTCGGTGTGTTCGGGCCGCGCGCGCACGGCGCGCTCGCGTCGGTGCTACTGGCGCACGGCGCGCCGGCGGCGGCGGTCGCCGCGCTCCGAGGGCTGGCGGACTATCATCACCTCGGGTTCGACCTCGCCGGAGCACGCGTGTTCGTGGCGCGCGTTCCTGATCTCGGCGGCGAGGGATTCGACTGCTTTGTTCCCGTCGAAGTCGCGGAGCTGCTCTGGTCGCGGCTCCTGCATGCGCGCGCAACGCCGGTCGGGCGGGACGCAACGGAGATCGCGCGCGTCGAAGCCGGGCGGCCGATGTGGGGGCTCGACATGGACGAGAGCACGCTGGCGCAGGAGGCGAACTTCGACGCGCTGGATGGGATCTCGTACACGAAGGGCTGCTACACCGGGCAGGAGACCGTGGCGCGGGTGCATTTCCGCGGGCACGTGAACCGGTGCCTGCGCGGGGTACGGAGTGCGGTGGCGATTCCCGCCGGCGCGGAGCTGTTCGACGGAGAAAAGCCGGCCGGCACGATGAAGAGCAGCGTCGTATCGCCGCGGCTGGGGCCAATCGGGCTCGCGATGCTGCGGCGCGAGGTTGAGACGGGCGTGGAGGTGACGGCGCGCTGGGAAGGCGGGGAGGGGGTGGCTCGAGTGAGAGAGCTACCGTTCGGATAAGGCGCAGATAATAGAAAAAAAACGGGCGCGGCAGGTTGCCGCGCCCGTCTGCTGTCTGAGAACGCCGAGTTTACGGCTTCTTCGCAGGCGCCTTCGACGACGAATCGGCCTTGGTGGTGGTCGTCGTCGTGGTCGTCGTCTTCGTCTTGGTCGAGTCCATCTTCATGGCGGTGTCCGTGACCGGTGCGGCTGCGGCCGGAACGGGCGCGGCTGCAGCCGGCGTCTCATCCTTCTGTGTCGAGCAAGCGGCGAGCACGAGTGCGGCAGCGACGAAAGCAATCTTCTTCATGGTGAATCTCCTTACGAGTACTGGATAGGCACAATCGAGACTGCGCCTTATACGCAGTCCTCGGACAGCGACGTAAGATACGGTTTTTTGGGGGGAGGGTCAAGGCCAGATCGCCCCTTATCCGTCGCTCGTTGCTGAATTGGAGTTAGAATTAGGCTGTCTGTAGAACCTCCCTGCCCTCGAAGACTTGGCGATGGCCGCTCCTGTGATTCCGGCAGTCGATGAACCCGCGCCGTGTGTCATCCGCGGTGCATGTCCCCACGACTGCCCGGATACGTGCGCGACGCTGGTAACCGTGGAACACGGTCGCGCCACGCGCATCCAGGGCGACCCCGGCCATCCCTTTACCCAGGGATTCCTCTGCGCCAAGGTCAACCGGTATCTCGAGCGCACGTATCATCGCGACCGGCTCACCACACCCCTCAGGCGGGTGGGCCCGAAGGGGAGTGGACAGTTCGAGCGCGCCACCTGGGACGAGGCGCTCGACGCGATCGCCGCGAGGCTGAATGCCATCGCGCAATCGAGCGACGGGCCGCAGGCGATCCTTCCCTATTCGTATGCGGGCACGATGGGGCTCGTGCAAGGCGCGTCGATGGACCGGCGCTTCTTCAACCTCCTCGGCGCCTCGCAGCTCGATCGCACGATCTGCTCGATGGCGGGCACCGTCGGCATGAAGATGACCATCGGCGCGAACACCGGCGCCGACGGCGAGGGACTGCCACAGAGCGACCTCGTGCTCCTGTGGGGAACGAACACGCTCACCGCGAACCCGCACCTCTGGCCGTTCGTGCGGAGGGCGCACGAGAACGGCGCGCGAGTCGTCGCGATCGACCCGATTCGCACGCGCACCGCCGACCAGTGCGACGAGTGGATCGGTATCCGTCCGGGAACCGACGCGGCGCTCGCGCTCGGCATGATGCATGTCATCTTCGCTGAGGGGCTCGAGGACGACGACTATCTCGCCCGGTACACGCTCGGCGCGGCGGAACTGCGAGAGCGCGCACGCGAGTACACACCGGCGCGCGTCGCCTCGATCACGGGAATCGCTGAAGACCGCATCATGGATCTGGCCCGGGCGTACGGCCGGGCCAAGGCCGCGTTCGTGCGCATCAACTACGGGCTGCAGCGCCACGCCGGAGGAGGAATGGCCGTTCGCACGATCGCGTGCCTCCCCGCGGTGACAGGGCACTGGCGCCGCGCGGGCGGCGGTGTGCAGCTCTCGACCAGCGCGAACTTCCAGTTCAACAGGAAGGCGCTCGAACGTCCCGAGCTCTCCCCGCCCGGGCGCCTGATCAACATGATCCGCCTCGGCGAGGCGCTCACGCGCAGCGATGCCGGTGTCGGCGGACCACCGGTAAAGGCGCTCGTCGTGTACAACTCGAATCCCGCGGCCGTCGCGCCCGACAGCAACGAAGTGCTGCGGGGGCTCGCGCGCGAGGATCTCTTCACCGTCGTGCTCGAGCACTTCCAGACCGACACCGCCGACTGGGCCGACTGGGTGCTGCCCGCGACGACGCAGCTCGAACACTGGGACGTGCACTATGCGTACGGCCACCTGTACGTCACGCTGAACAGGCCCGCCATCGCACCGCTGGGAGAGGCAAAGCCGAACAGCGAGATCTTCCGCCTGCTCGCTGCGCGCATGGGCCTGAAACATCCGGCGCTGCAGGATGACGACGTCACGATCATCCGTCAGTCGCTCGACAGCACGCACGAGAAGATGAAGGGCGTCACCTTCGATGCGCTCATGGCGAACGGCTGGGCACGGCTCAACCTGCCCGTGCCGTACGTGCCGTTCGCCGAAGGCGGCTTCCCGACGCCGAGCGGAAAGTGCGAGTTCGTGTCGGAGCGCATGCGGGAGATGGGGCTCGATCCGCTGCCGGCGTTCACGCCACCGTACGAATTCCCGGAGAACGTTCCGGAACTCGCGGCGCGCTTTCCGCTCACGCTGATCTCGTCGCCGCGGCACCAGTTCCTCAACAGCACGTTCGTGAACGTGGAGTCGCTGCGCCGCAACGCGGAGCCGGAGGTGCTCGTGCATCCCCGCGACGCGGCGCGCCGCGGAATCGCCGAAGGGATGCGCGTGGTGGTGGAGAACGACCGCGGCCATTTCACCGGCGTCGCGAAGGTCGGCGACGCCGTGCGCGAGGGCGTGGTGTGGGCTCCGTCGATCTGGTGGATGAAGCTCAGCCCGGATCACGCGAACGCCAACGCCACCACGTCCCAGCGCGAGACGGACATGGGGCACGGGCCCGTGTTCTACGACAATCTCGTGGAAGTCTCACCAGCGGACTGAACACCGCTAGATTCTACACATCTCGCACCGGACCGCACCGTGGCACAGTTCCCGAACACCCTCGGCGCCCTCAAGCGCTCTGCATTTGCCTCCCCCGAGCGCCAGCATCGCTCGGTCAAGGACGAGATTCGCACCAATCTTCTCGCGCGCCTCGCGACCGGCGGCCCGCTGTTCGAGGGCGTCCTCGGCTACGACGAGACGGTGATGCCGCAGATCGTGAACGCGCTGCTCTCGCGGCACAACTTCATCCTGCTCGGGCTTCGCGGCCAGGCGAAGTCGCGCATCCTGCGTTCGCTCACCACGCTGCTCGACGACACGATGCCGATCGTGGCCGGCAGCGAGATCAACGACTCGCCCTTTCGGCCGATTTCGAAATTCGCGCGCGACCTGCTCGCGACGGCCGGCGACGACACGCCGGTCGCGTGGGTGGGCCGCGACCAGCGCTTCGTGGAAAAGCTCGCGACTCCCGACGTGACCGTCGCCGACCTCATCGGCGACCTCGATCCGATCAAGGCCGCACGGGGCGGGCACATCCTCTCCGACGAGCTCACGATCCACTACGGCATGCTCCCGCGCGCCAACCGCGGCATCTTCGCGCTCAACGAGCTGCCGGATCTCGCGGGCAAGGTGCAGGTGGGGCTGTTCAACATCATGCAGGAAGGCGACGTCCAGATCAAAGGATATCCGGTGCGTCTTCAGCTCGACGTGCTGCTCTGCTTCACCGCGAATCCGGAGGACTACACGGCGCGCGGCAAAATCATCACGCCGCTGAAGGACCGCATCGGCAGCGAGATCATCACGCACTACCCCGAGGAAGTGGAGCTCGGCATCGCCATCACGAAGCAGGAGGCGTGGACGGCGCGGGGCCCGAAGCCCGCGCGGATTCCGCCGCTGCTCGCCGAGCTGGTGGAGCGCATCGCTTTCGAGGCGCGCACCGACAAGCGCATCGACCGCCGCTCGGGCGTCTCGCAGCGCCTGCCGATCAGCGTGCTCGAGAACGTGGTCTCGAACGCCGAGCGGCGCGCGTTGCGACTTGGCGAGCGGGATGTCGAGCCGCGGCTCGCCGACGTGTACGCGGCGCTCCCCGCGATCACCGGAAAGATCGAGCTCGAGTACGAGGGCGAGCTGGTCGGCGGAGCCGCGATCGCACGCGATCTCATCCGGCGCGCGGCCGACGCCACGCTGAAGGCGCACGCGCCGCACGCGGACACCGACGACATCGTGATGTGGTTCGACGGCGGCGGCGCGCTGCAGGTGACCGACGAGGCGCTGTCCGGCACGCTGCGCGCGGCGTTCGAGACGGTGCCGGGACTGCTCGCCCTCGTGATCGAGCACGACCTCGCGAGCGAGCGCGACGACGCGCTCGTGGCCGGGGCGTGCGAACTCGTGCTCGAGGCGCTGGTCGCGCGGCGGAAGATCTCGCGCAACGACGCCGGCTCGTACGGACGCGCGGCACGTGACGAGCCGCGCCGCCGGCGCGCCGGCGGCGAGGAGCCGATGGGCGGGATGTCGGCCTAGCGCGTGCGGGCTCCCCGGCTCGGCATCCGCGCGCGTCTCACGCTCCTGACGCTGGCGCTGCTCACACCGATGGCGGCCATCGCCATCTGGCATTTCTCCGAGGAGCGCGCGGATTCGAGGTCGCGCGTCGAGGAACGCACCGCCGAAGTCGCCCGGCTCATCGCGTCGCGCGCGGACGAGTTCGTCCTGCGCACGGAGGAGTCGCTCGAGGCGGTCGCCTTGATGGTGCGCGTGGATCCACCGGACATCCCGTACAACGACAGCCTCCTGACCGCGTTCGACGACCGGACGGTGCGCACCCTCGGCACGCTGAACGTGCAGCTCGCGGGCGGAGGCAACATCGGCGCATCACACGCACCCGCCGGTGCGAATCGCGCCTTTTCGCTCGCGGACCGCCGCTATTACACGGAGGCGCTGCGGACCGGGGCGTTTGCCGTCGGCGAGCCCGTTCGCTCCAGGCCCGACTCGACGCGATGGATGGTCGGCTACGGACTGCCGATTCGCGGGCGGTCCGGAAAGTTCGTGGCGGTCGCGCACGAGTCGTACTGGCTCGACTCGCTGGGCTACATGGCCGACGCGGGCACGCTCCCGGCGGGCTCTGTCGTCACCGTCCTCGACCTGCGCGGCCGGATCGTATTTCGCTCCGCCGAGTCGAAGAAATACGTCGGCCAGGACGAACGCGCGCTTGCCGGCTTCCGCGAGATGAAGTCGACACCGCGCGGCACGAGGACGAACGTTAGCGAGCTCGACGGCGTGGAACGGGTCAGGTCCTGGGAGCGCATCGGCCGCGCACCGTGGGTCGTCATCGTCGCCATCGGGACCACCGAGGCAATATTGCAGCAGTCGGCGCGATCGCGCCGCGAACTGCTCGCGATCGTCTTGACGGTCGCGCTCGCCCTCCTCGTTGCCGCGCTCGTCGCCGGCCGCATCAGCCGGCCGATCATCGCGCTCACCGCGGATGCGCAGGCGATCGCGGGGGGCGACCTCGCGCGGCGCGGGTCGGTGACGAGCACGAGCGAAGTCGGCACACTCGCGGTCGCGTTCAACCAGATGGCGGAGACCGTCGAGTCGCAGACGAAGGCGCTCACGGAAAACGAGCGGCGCTACCGCCTCGTGTTCGAGGGGAATCCGCTGCCGATGTGGATCTGGGAAGTCTCCACCCGCAAGTTCCTCGCCGCGAACGACGCGGCCATCGACCGGTTTGGATACTCGCTCGACGAGTTCCTGTCGATGACGGCCCGCGACGTGCGCCCCCCGGGCGACGTGCCGCACTTCGAGGAACTCGCGAGCGGGCCCGTCGTGCGGCAAAATGACGCCGGGGTCTTGACCTACCGCGTGAAGTCCGGTGAAACGTTCGAGGCCGAGATCCACGCCTCGCCGATCGTCTGGGGAGGCCGCGAGTCGTACCTCGTCGTGATCAACGACATCTCGGAACGCCATCGCGCCGAAACAGCGCTCGCGGCGTCGCAGGCGCAGTTACGGCAGATGCAGAAGATCGAGGCGGTCGGCAGCCTCGCCGCCGGCATCGCGCACGACTTCAACAACCTGCTCACCGCCATCCTCGGCAGCATTGAGCTCGCGATCTCGTCGCTCCCCGAGGAGCACGAGGCGACCGACGAACTGCGCCACGCGCGCGGTTCCGCGATGCGTGCGACGGACCTGACCAAGCGCCTGCTGACCTTCTCGCGGCAGAAAGTCTCCGCGCCGATGCTGGTCGATATGCGCGACATCGTCCGCGGCATGCAGCCGCTCCTCGTGCGGACGCTCGGCGAGCAGGTGAAGCTCGAGCTGCGCCTCGACCGCGCGCCGTGCACCGTGCGCGCCGACCCGAGCCAGCTCGAGCAGGTCGTGCTCAACCTGCTCGTGAACGCGCGCGACGCCATGCCCAACGGCGGCTCCGCGGTGATCCATGTGCACACGCTCGCGACGGATTCCGCGCCCTCGGGCCTCGCGCCGGGGCGCTGGGTCCTTCTCGCCGTCGCCGACAACGGGATGGGGATGGATGCGGCAACCGCGGAGCGAGCGTTCGAACCGTTCTTCACCACAAAGGAACGCGGCAAGGGCACCGGCCTCGGCTTGTCGATGGTCTTCAGCATCGTGCAGGCGGCCGGCGGCCAGGTGAGACTGCAGTCGAAGGTCGACGAGGGGACGACGCTGAGAGTGTACTTCCCGCTCTGCGCGGGCGAGCCCGTGCCACGTGTCACGCCCTCGCGCGGCACGGACACCGTCGGCGGCGACGAGTCGGTGCTGCTCGTCGAGGACGACGACGCCGTGCGCCGCGTGACCGCGCGCATGCTCGAGGGGCTGGGCTTCCGCGTCATCGCCGCAGCCGGACCGAGGCAGGCGCTCGACCTGGCGCGCGATCACATCGGCACGATCGACGTGCTGCTCTCCGACGTGATCATGCCCGGAATCAACGGCCGAGAGCTGGCCGAGGCCGTCCATAAACTCCGCCCTGGAATGAAAGTCGTCTTCGTGTCGGGCTATACGGACGACGTCGCGCTTCTGCAGCAGCTGCGCGCCAAGACGCTGTTCTTCCTGCAGAAGCCGTTCACGGCGCCGGCTTTGGGCCAGATGATCCGGTCGGCACTCGACGCGCCGATGGACGAGAACTGATTCACGCCCGCCGCAACTCTCCGTACCGGTGAAATGCCCACGCCGTGAACACCACCATCGGCGCCGCCATCATGCCGATCGCCCGGCTCGCCCCCACGTATGACGCGATCCATCCGCCGATGAACGATCCCACCGGGTTCATCCCGATGTACACCATCACGTAGATCGCCATCACGCGGCCGCGCAGCGCATTGGGCACACGCTGCTGCAGCAGCGTGTTGATCAGCGCGTTGTTCGTGATCACCGCGAGTCCGGTCACGAACAGCATCGTGCCGCAGAACACCACGGAGTGCGACAGCGAGAACGCGAGGATCGCGATGCCCAGCCCGAGCGAGCTGACCGTCAGCGTGCGGCCACGCTTCAGCTTGCCTCCCTGCGACGCGATCGCGAGCGCACCGAGAAGGGCGCCCACGCCATAGCAGGTCATCAGCAGCCCGTAGCCCGACACGTCGAGGTGCAGCTGGTCGCGAGCCACGACCGGCAGCAGCGTCAGGATGGGGACGCTGAGCACCGAGAACACGGCCACGATCCGCATGAGGATCCACATGATCCGGTCGTTGCGCACGTAGCGCAACGCCTCGTGAATGCTCTCGAGCGCCGACGGATGCGCGATCCCGGGCGTCCTCAATTCGCGCGCGGGCAGGCGGATCATCGCGAGCCCGATCAGCACGGCGAGATAACTGAGCGCGTTGAAACCGAAGCACCACGAGAGGCCGAGCGACGCGATCACGACCGCGGCGACCGTGGGTCCGAGGATTCGCGCGAGGTTGAACCCGCCCGAGTTCAGTGCGATCGCGTCGAGCAGGTCGTCTTTCACGACGAGATCGATGATCAGCGACTGCCGCGCGGGGATCTCGACGGACGAAAGCACGCCGCCGAACAGCACCAGTGCGAGCAGCCAGTCGATCGTGATGCGACCGGACCACGCGAAGCCCCACAGCACCGACGCCTCGACCAGCATCAGGGTCTGCGCGATGCGCACCACGCGAAGCTTGTCCGAGCGGTCGGCGAGCACGCCGGACGGAAGCGAAAAGAGCAGGATCGGAAGCGTGCCGGCCGCCGCGACGAGCCCCACCATGAACGCGCTGTTGGTCAGCTCGAGGGCGAGCCAACCCGTCGCCACCTGCTGCATCCACGTTCCCACCAGCGAGATCGTCTGCCCGAACCAGAACAGCCTGAAATTCCGGTGCCTGGCAAGCGTGCGAAACGGGTTTGCACTTCGAACGGCGGTTCCCATTAGCTCTGAAGATCGCGGATCACGCACTTTCATTGCAGTGGGAGTCGCCCCGTTCGTTGCATGTCAACGCGCCCCGCCCTTTATTGCACTCCGGAGGCAGCGATGCGATCTCATACCTACACAAAGTTCAGCCCCGCGATGGGAGACGCCGTCGATCTCCAGTCGCTGCTCGACAACCTGGCCGACTTTCTCCTCCAGTCGGGATTCGCCGGCGGGACGCAGTTCCATCCGTTCTGGGGCGAGACCGGCGACGACGCGGATCATTCGCTCGACGCGCTCAAGCAGGCCATTCTCGACGCGCTGGTCAAGAGCGGACAGTTTACGCCCGAAATGCTCGACGCGCTTCGCGGCGACGGCGACGACCTCTCCGAGCAGAAGCTCGCCGAGATGCTCGACAGCATCGTGAAGCGCCTGATCGAGGAGGGCTATCTCAACCTCGACAAGCCGCCGGAGATGCCCGCGGGCCACCAGAATGTCACCGGCCCGGGTGGCCTCGCCCAGGCCGCCGCGCGCGACGTGCAGTTCAACCTTACCGACAAAGGCGTCGACTTCCTCGGCTACAAGGCGCTCCGCGGAATCCTCTCGTCGCTCGGCAAGTCGAGCTTCGGCTCGCACGACACGGCCTACCTCGCCACCGGCATCGAATCGGACGGCTGGAGCAAGCCGTACGAATTCGGCGACACCCTCAACATCGACGTGAACGAGACGCTGAAGAACGCGCTGGTGCGCAACGGCAATCTCGACGTTCCCATAGACCTCGACTACGGCGACCTGATGGTGCGCCAGGCCGAGTACCGCTCGAGCTGCGCGACGGTCCTCATGCTGGACTGCTCGCACTCGATGGTGCTCTACGGCGAGGACCGGTTCACACCGGCGAAGAAGGTCGCGCTCGCCCTCACGCACCTCATCCGGACGCAGTTTCCGGGCGACACGCTGAAGGTCGTGCTCTTCCACGATTCCGCCGAGGAGATTCCGCTCGCCGCGCTCGCCGGCGCTCAGGTGGGCCCGTACCATACGAACACCGCGGAGGGTCTCAAGCTCGCCCGTAGACTCTTGCTCGCGCAGAAGAAGGACATGCGGCAGATCGTGATGATCACCGACGGCAAGCCGAGCGCGCTCACGATGCCCGATGGCAGACTCTACAAGAACTCCATGGGACTGGATGCCTACGTCCTGCAAGAAACGCTGAAGGAAGTCACCGACTGCCGCCGCTCGGGGATCATGATCAACACGTTCATGCTCGCGCGCGACCGCGCGCTGGTGGAGTTCGTGAAGATGGTGTCGAGCATCACGCGCGGCCGCGCATACTTCACGAACACGATGACGCTCGGCCAGTTCATCCTCATGGATTTCCTGAAGCGCAAGACGCGGACCGTCTCCTGATGCCGGGCGGTCTCAGCGCGCTCTCGGCCGCCGTGCTCGGCTTCCTGCTCGGGCTCAAGCATGCGACCGACGCCGACCACGTCGTCGCGATCACGACGATCGTCTCGCGCGAGCGCAGCTTTCGCCGCGCCGCGTGGATCGGCGGCCTTTGGGGCATCGGCCACTCGCTGACGGTGTTCCTCGTGGGCGGCGCGCTCGTGGTGTTCCGCATCGCGATGCCGCCGCGTGTCGGGCTGGCGCTCGAGTTCGGCGTGGCATTGATGCTGATCTTGCTCGGATTCAGCAATCTCCGTCCCTCGGGTCCGGCCGCACCGCACTCGCACGACGTTCCGGCGCGATTCAACGGGATCCGGCCGGTCGTGATCGGCATCGTGCACGGCCTCGCGGGCTCGGCGGCCGCGGCGCTGCTGGTGCTCGCCGCGATTCCGGAGACCGCGTACGCGCTCGCGTACCTGTTCATCTTCGGCGTCGGCACGATCGCGGGGATGACGCTGATCACGGCGATGCTGGCGGTGCCGTCGGTGTACGCGGCCGACCGCGTGGTGCGGCTGCAGCGCGGAATCCGGTTCGCGGCCGGCGCGCTGAGCCTCGTGTTCGGCATCGTCGTTGCGCGCGCGATCATCGTCGACGGCGGGCTGTTCTCGGCCACGACAAACTGGACTCCGAAGTAGACAAACGCTGGTCCCCTCACGCCTCGCGCGTCACACTTCGCCAGATCGCCGCTCACTCGTCACTCGTCGCCGTTTGGCTCACGGCACCCTCCACCGTCCCGTGTCGAGCCAGTGCGGCCGCGGCAGCGCGGCGCCGCCCCAGAGCGCGGTGAGCCGCAGCGCGACGATCACGAGCACGGAGGCGCCGACGCATACCGCTTCGTTCGCTCCAAGCGCGCGCAGCGCGAGGTACGCGGCGGCCCCCGCGAGTGCTGCCGTCGCATGCAGCGTCCCGTGCTTGAACAGCGCCGGAATCTCGATGATGATCAGATCACGCATCACGCCGCCGCCGGTCCCGGTGACGACCCCCAGCAGCGCGCAGATGATCGCCGGCATGCCGGCCTTCGCCGCGAGCGCGGTTCCCGAGATGGTGAAGAATCCGAGCCCGAGCGCGTCGATGATGTCTGCCCGCGCGACGAGAGTGCTGCTCCACACGTAAAGGCGCCGGCTGTACACGAACGGCACGCAGAGCGCGAGCACGATCACAAGGTATTCCCAGCGCTCGACCCAGAAAAACGGCCGGCGGTCGAGCAGCAGGTCGCGAATCGTGCCGCCGCCGAACGAGGTCACGAGCGCCAGCGCATACACGCCGACGAAGTCCATCTCCTTCTTCGCCGCCGTGATCATCGCCGAGAGCGCGGTGACGATGACGGCGGATCCCTCGAGGAGCAGACTCGGACTGATGTGGGTGAAGGCGCCCATGCGGGAAACATACGCGGAGTGCGCTCCTCCGCGCCCGGCTGTCGTTAGCTTCTCTCGCCAGATGCCATTGAAACCCATCGCCCCCGCCGCGCGCGCGGCGTTCGGTCGCCGGCTGCGCGCCTGGTACCGCCGCAATCATCGCGACCTGCCGTGGCGGAAGACGCGCGATCCGTACCGAGTGCTCGTCTCCGAGCTGATGCTCCAGCAGACGCAGGTCTCGCGCGTGCTCGAGTTCTATGCGCGGTTCATCGAACGATTCCCGACGATGCAGCACCTCGCGGACGCGCGCCCGAAGCGCGTGATGGAATCGTGGGAAGGACTCGGGTACTACGCACGGGCGCGAAACCTGCACAAGCTGGCGCGGCACGTGACTCGCGAAGGCGGACCGGGCGCGCTGCCATCGGAACCGACTGAGTTGCGCAAGCTGCCGGGGATCGGGGCATACACGGCGGGGGCGGTTGCGAGCTTCGCGTATGAAAAACGAGCGGCGCTCGTGGACACCAACGTGGCGCGGGTGTTATCGCGCGTGTTCGCGCCGAAGTTGAATCCCAAGCGGCCGCGGGATTTGAAGAAGCTCTGGGTGATCGCCGAACAGACGCTGCCGCGGACCGGGAAGACGGCGTGGACGCAGAATCAGGCGCTGATGGAACTCGGGGCGCTGGTCTGCACGGCTCGGCTCAAGCGTTGCGATGAATGTCCGCTCGCGAGGATGTGCAAGAGCGCGGAGTGAGAGGTGAGTGGCGAGTCGAATGCGGAATGCGGGGCCAAGTCGTGAGGTGCGAATTCTCGCCTCTCATCACTCGGCCCCGCATTCCGCATTCCTCTTCCGCACTGCGGATCGGGTCGAAATTCCGAATCCCGAATCCAACTCAACTCTCAGAACTATTTTGTAATCTTGTGCTTGTAGTCGAGGGTCGGCTTGTACGGCCGCTCCGCATGCCCCGTATAGATCTGCCGCGGACGCGCGATCTTCTGCTCCTTGTCCAACAGCATCTCTTCCCACTGCGAGAGCCAGCCGGCGGTGCGCGCGATGGCGAACAGCACGGTGAAGTAGTCCGTCGGGAAATGCATCGCCCGATAGATCAGCCCCGTATAGAAATCGACGTTCGGGTAGAGCTTCCTGGAGATGAAGTACTCGTCGCTCAGCGCTATCCGCTCGAGTTCGAGCGCGATCTCCATGTCGTGGGACATTCCGGCGACCTTGAGCACGTCGTCGCACAGCGCCTTCACGATCTTCGCGCGCGGGTCGTAGCTCTTGTACACGCGATGGCCGAAGCCCATCAGCCGCTTCTCGCCCTTCCCGCTCTTCACGTCGGCGATGAACGCCGGAATGTTCTTCACATGGCCGATCTCCTGGAGCATCCGCAGCACCGCCTCGTTCGCGCCACCGTGCAACGGGCCGTAGAGCGCCGCGATGCCGGCCGCGACCGCCGAGTACGGATCGACGTGCGACGAACCTACCGCGCGCACCGCGTTCGTCGAGCAGTTCTGCTCGTGGTCGGCATGCAGGATGAACAGGATGTCGATCGCCCGCGCATACACCGGATGCGCCTCGTACTTCGGCTCCGACATCCGCGCGATCATCGAGAGGAAATTCTCGGCGTACGGCAGCGAGTTGTCGGGGTAGACGTACGGCATCCCCTTCACGTGACGGTATGCGAACGCCGCGAGCGTCGGGAGCTTCGCGATGAGGCGCACGAACGCGATGTCGCGCTCATGCTCGTCGAAGATGTCCTTCGACGTGGGATAGAACGAGCTGAGCGCCGCCACCGAGGCGCACAGCATCGACATCGGATGCGCGTCGTAGCGGAACCCTTCCATGAAGTGCTTGATGTTCTCGTGCACGTACGTGTGGTACGTGACGTCCTGCACCCATTGGTCGTACTCGGCCTGCGTCGGCAGCTCACCGTGACGAAGCAGCCACGCAACCTCGAGAAAATCCGCCTTCCCGGCGAGCTGGTCGATCGGATATCCGCGATACCGCAGGATGCCCTTGTCGCCGTCGATGAAGGTGATCGCGCTGCGGCACGACGCCGTGTTCATGAACGCCGGGTCGTAACCCATAATTCCGAAGTCGTCGGCGTTGACCTTGATCTGCTTGAGATCAGCCGTGCGAATCGTGTCGTCGGTGATCTGGACCGTATAGGACTTGCCGGTGCGCGAGTCCTTGATCTCGAGATGGTCGCCGGTGGAGGAAACCTCTTTCGTACCAGGCATGGTTCGTTTCCGATTGCTCCTAGGAGTTTGCCGAAGGACGGTCGCGTTGCGCTCCCGATTCGACGTAATACCATGGAAAGCTAGTAGTATTCCACGCTCTGTGGGATGGCCGCCCCGTCAGGTTTTCTGCCATTCGCTGTCCGACTTTTGCCCTCCGCCTTCGATGACCGAAGAATCGCTTGACCCCGCCGACTGGTCCGCCTTTCGCGCCCTCGCCCACCGGATGGTGGACGACTCGCTGGATTTTCTCCAGACCCTCGGCGACCGCGCGCCCTGGCAGCCCATGCCTGCGACCGTCCGTGACGCGATCTCGTCCGAGGCACTCCCGCGCGCGCCGCAGTCCGCCGAGCGCGCATACGACGATTTCGTCACGAACGTGCTTCCTTTCGCGAACGGAAACCGGCATCCCCGCTTCTGGGGCTGGATTCAGGGGAACGGCACGCCGCTCGGCATGATGGCCGACATGCTCGCCGCCGGGATGAACCCGCATTGCGCCGGACTCGACCAGGCGCCGAAGCTCGTCGAACTTCAGGTGATCGCCTGGCTCGCCGAACTGATGGGATTCCCGCGTGACTCGAGCGGCGTGCTGGTGAGCGGCGGCACGATGGCGAATGTGCTCGGGCTCGCGGTCGCGCGTCATGCGCGCGCCGGGTTCAACGTGCGCGAGCTCGGCATGCTCGGCGCGGAGGAGCGGCTGACGGTCTACGCGTCGAACGAGGTCCATAGCTGGGCGCAGAAGGCCGTTGAGCTGTTCGGCATGGGGAACGCCTCGCTCCGGCGCGTGCCCGTCGACGGCGAGTTCCGCGTCCGTATCGACGCGTTGCGCGACATGATCGCCGCCGACCGCCTCGCGGGCGTCCGCCCGATCTGCGTGATCGGAACGGCGGGCACCGTGAACAGCGGCGCGACCGACGACCTCGACGCGCTCGCCGATCTTTGCGCCGCGGAGAATCTCTGGTTCCACGTCGACGGTGCGTTCGGCGCGCTCGCGCGGCTCGTCCCCGCCCTCGCGCCTGCGCTCAAGGGAATCGAGCGCGCCGACTCGCTTGCGTTCGACCTCCACAAGTGGATGTACCTGCCGTACGAGATCGCGTGCGTGCTCGTTCGCGATCGCGCGATGCACGAAGCGACGTTCTCGGTGACGCCGAGTTATCTCATGGATGAAGGGCGCGGCGTGATCGCGGGCGGACTGCCGTTCGCAGACCGCGGCATCGAGCTCACGCGTGGCTTCAAGGCGCTCAAGGTGTGGCTCTCGCTCAAGGCGGAGGGCGTGGACAAGTTCGCGCGCGTGATCGAGCAGAACGTGGAACAGGCGCGGCGGTTCGCGGCTCGCATAGTGAAGGTTCCGGACGTCGTGCTCAGCGCGCCGGTGTCGCTGAACATCGTCTGTTTCCGCGTCGCGCCGCCGTCGATGTCACCCGAACAGCAGGACGCGCTCAACAAGGAGCTGCTGCTGAGGATTCAGGAGACCGGGCTCGGGATCCCGAGCGGATCGCGCATTGCGGGGCGCTATGTCCTGCGAGTGGCGTGCTCGAATCATCGCAGCGTGTGGGCGGACTTCGAGGCGCTGGCGGAGGGGATCGAGAAACTCGGCGCGGAGCTCGAACGCACGATGAGTTCCTCCTAGCGCGCCATCTCCACGATCGTCTCCCACTCGGCAGGTTTCACCGGCGTCACCGACAGACGACCGATGCGAATCAGCGCCATGTCGGCAAGTTCCTTGCGCGCCTTGATCTCCGGGAGCGTCACCGGCCTGGTGAACTGCGCGACCGCGCGAACGTCGACCATGAACCAGGTCGGCGCGTCCGGATTCGACTCTTCATCGAAGTGCTCGTGCTTCGGATCCAGCGCCGTGAAGTCGGCGTAACCCTCGCGCACGACTTCGCAGATCCCGGCGATCACCTGCGCGTCGGCCATCGAGTGATAGAAGAACACGCGGTCGCCGAGCCTCATCCCGTCGCGCAGGAAATTCCGCGCGGCGAAATTGCGCACGCCGTCCCAGTACGTCGTGCGGTTCGGCGCGCGCAATAAATCATCGAACGAAAAAACGCCCGGCTCCGACTTCACCAGCCAGTGTCGCTTCTCGCCCGGCTTGCGCGGCGCGAACGCCTCGGCCCACTTCCCCTCCGAGTACGGCGCCGACTTCGGGACCGTCGTCGGCACGGCTTTCGCAGCCCGCTTCTTCGCCGCCATTCGTCTACGCGATGCCCGTCTTGATCGCCTTCAGCACCGCGTCCGAGAACGTGTCGATCTCGTCGAGCGTGTTGTACACGTTCGGCGTGATGCGGATGCCGTTGAACTCGGCGTGCCCGATGGGCGTCGTCACGATCCGGTAGTTGTTGTACAGCCAGCCGCCGAGCTTGCCGAAGTCGAGGCCGTCCACGTTGAACAGGCAGATCGCGCCGCTCTTGTCCGGGCCGAGCGGCGTGAGGACTTTCACGCGATCGCTCGCGGAGAGCAGGCGGTTCGCCCAGCGGTCACGCAGGTAGCGGAGGCGAGCGATCTTCTTGTCGGGGCCGATGCCCCGGCTGAACGCCAGCGCCGTGCTCACCGCGTTGAAGTTCGCCTGCGGGTGCGTGCCGATCTGCTCGAACTTCCGGATGTTGTCCTTGAGCGAATCGTCCGATCCCATGAGCGACCAGATTTCCGGGATCCTCTCCTTTCGCACATAGAGAAATCCGGTGCCGATCGGCGCGAGCGTCCACTTGTGCAGCGAGACGCCGTAGTAGTCGCACTCGAGGTCGTCGCGCTTGAACGGGAAGTGATTGAAAGCGTGCGCGCCGTCGACGAGCACCTGGATGCCCAGCGGACGCGCCATGCGCACGATGTCGCGCACCGGCATGATCTGGCCGGTGAGGTTCGTGATGTGCGTCACCTCGATGACTTTCGTCCGAGGCGTGATCGCCTGGCGGAACTGGTCGACGAGATATGCGTCGGACGGCGGCGGCACCTTGAACGAAATCTGCTTGAACACGATCCCCTCACGGCGCACGCGTTGCTGCCACGAGGTGATCATGCGCGGATAGTTCTGGTTCGTCGAGAGGACTTCGTCGCCGCGCTTGAGGTCCATGCCGAAGATCACGATCTCGTTCGCCTCGCTCGCGTTGCGCACCACCGCCATCTCCTCCGGATCGCAGCCGAAATCCTTCGCGAGGTCGCGGCGCGTGCTCTCCATCCGCGGTTCCAGGGTGCGCCACATGTTCTCGACGGGCAGCTCGTTCACGAAGTGCTGGTCGCGAATGAGCTGGTCGAGCACGTGCGTCGGGCACGGCGAGATGCCGCCATTGTTGAGGTTGATCATCGTGCGGTCGGTGTCGAACGCGCGCTGGATCTGGCTCCAGTACGCCTCGTCGTCCGCGATGGCGCCCGCCGGCCGGTCGCCCGCGATCGCGTTGGCCTTGAAGAGCTGACCGAACGCATCTTCGCGCATGACAGGGAGCGCGATGCTCGCGCCTGCCAGGCCGCGAACGAAATTTCTACGGGTCGTCATGAACGGATCCGGTGTGGGGATTCATGAACTATATGGTTGTTCGCCCGTCCGCGGCCAGTCGGCGGTGTCTCAGGGAACAACGATCAGGCCCGCCTCGCCTCCGTATTCATCCCTCACGCGGGCCGTCCCGCGGGGCGCCTGCCAGGGTCCGCCGTTGATGCGGACCGCCACGCGGTGGCGACCGGGGGGCAGCGCGATCTCGGCCTCCCATCCCTCGCTCGTTCGCGTGAGCGGCACCGGCTTCCAGTCCGAGAACGTCCCCGCCAGCTCGACCCCTGACGAGTCGTCCGCGACGATTCGCACCGCCAGCAGTGCGCCGCTCGATTTCGGCGTCAGGGTCGCGAACGAAGCCCCGCGCGCCGAGTTCGCCGAACCGGTGACCCGCAGGGGCACCAGCGCGATGCGGATCGCCGCGCTCGTGATCTGCATGTCCGGCACGCCGCGAACCGGATCTGCGAGCTGCCGGCCCGTCCCGACCGCGAACGAATACCGCGGCGAGAACGTCCAGACCGCCGTGAAGTACAGGGACGACTGGCTCGCCGCGGTCGTGCGCGCGCCGTTCCGGAGCGTCCCGGTCGCGTCGAGCAGGAGCGCGCCGTGCTCGTACCGGAGTTCCGTTGCAAGATCGGTGAGGTCGTACGCCGCCGCGCCGTTCGGAAGAAAGACTCCCGCGGCCTCGAGCAGCGAGAAGTCTTCGGAACGCACGCGACCGACAGACGCCGTCGCCTCGAAATCTCCCGAGCGCCACCAGGCGCCGATGTCGAGCGCCGTCGAGTGGCTCGCGAGATTGTCGCGGGACGTGCCCCCGTACGCGGCGCCGGCCCACACGCCGCCGGCATCGAGCGCCAGCCGCTCGCGGAGGAATCCGCTGAAGCTGCCGCCACGGGAGAGGATCGAGGCACCGAACGCGGCCACCGTTATCCCGCCTTCGGTCTGCCATGCCGATCGATCGGTCGCCCGCCAGGCGGCCGCGAGCCCGGCCTGCGCGGCCGTCGTGCTGTCGCCGGTTTGGGTGACCGCCGCGGAAAACAGGGTGGCGAACAGCGGAGCGCCGTCGCGCCAAGTGAGGCCGAATACGCCGGCGACATCGTGCGCTGCGCGTCCGGTCTGCTGGATCTGCGCCGCTCCGGCATCCAACCGCACCTCTCGCGTCGACTGCGCGCCCGCCGCATTCAATGCGACGAGCAACGCCAGCGCGGAAGCGCGGGCGGTCATCTCATGGCCTTATGGCCTCACCGAGGACGAACATTTCCTCCAGACACGGCAGGCGGTAGGGGTAGGAGTGACATGATGCCACGTCCGTGCCTGTCGAGCGCGGCCTCCGGAGTCAGACCAGCGGCGACGTCGTTCTGCACGGCGGTATTCATCGCCGTAAGTTGCGCGCCCGTCGCCCCGCGCGCCATGAGGTCGAGAATCATCTGTGAAGCCTTCTTCGGCGAAACGTGGCGCGCGACGAGTTCCGTCAGCACCCCCAGTTCCACCGCGATCGACCGCCTCGGCGCCGCCTGGCGCATCTGTTTCAGTGTCTTTTCGGGGACGCCGACGTAGAGTGCGTCCGCGCCGGCCGACAGCTCGTCTACCGTCGGCGACGGGGCGAGCAGATCGTTGGCCCTGCGCAGCCGCTTCTGCAGCGCGTCCATCGCCGCGCGAATGCTCTTGGAGCTCGCGTTCTTGGCGACGCCCTCCAGCGCCTTCGAGAGGAGCGGCTCGATCGGAACGCCATGCTCCTTCGCGATGCTGAGCTGCTCGATCACGACGCTGCGCGTGGCATCGTCGCGAATCGCGGTGACCCGGGTCTCCTGCTGGGCGCCGGCACGCGCGCCCGACAGCGCGACGAGCAGTACGGCGGCAACGAAAACGCCGGCAGCGGAGAAACGTGCGTTCAGGAAAGTATTTTTCATGGCTGGTTCACCATCAGCACGGAGGCGTCGCCCCCGAAATCGAGATCGCGAGTATGCGGCGCGCGAGGGTCGACGACGAGTTTGCCGTCGACCATGAACGCGTAGAGATGGCGGCCCGGCATGACTTTCACCGTTGCCGTCCAGGGGCCGTTCGCGCCGAATCGCGTGAGCGGCGACGCGGTGCTGTCCCAGTCGTTGAAATCGCCGACGATCGAGACGCTCTTCGCGCCGGCGGCGTCGAACGTGATCGGCACCGGCATAGCGCGTACTTCGTTCGGCGCGTTCGCCGCGGCGATCGCCGGCACGCTCGCCGACGGCGACGCCGCCGTGGGCAGGACCCGCTCATCGGGCGTCGAGAGCGCACCGCGCGTCACGAATCCGATCGCGAGCGCGGCCGCGGCGAGCAGTCCCGCGGACGCCACCGAGACGGTCGGCTGGCGCATCCACTCAAGCACGAGCGTGAGGCGACTCGGCGCCTGCGCGTGGCGTGCGCGCACGGTGGCCAGGATCTGCGCCATCGCGCGCGCGTTCTGCTGCGGCAGCGGCTTGAGCGCTCCCGCCACCCGTTCGATCAGTTCGTCGCGTTCATCGATCATGTTGCTCCACCCTGGTCAGTCTCGCGCGCAATGTGTCGCACGCCCGCTTGACCCGCATGCGCAGCGCGGAAAGGCGAACACCCGTCAGCGCTGCAATGTCTTCATATGAAAGATCCTCGACGTGACGCAACAGGAACGCTTCCCGCTGCTCCGCCGGGAGTGAATCCAGCACCACCCGCACTTCCTCGGCCCAGTCAGCGCCGTACTCTTCCTCCGGCGCCGCGGCCGTAATCGGAACCTCTCCGTACTCGATCAGCGCTCGGTGCCGCCTGTTCCGGGACAGCAGCGTGCGGCATCTGTTCGCCAGAATCCGGAACAGCCACGGATCGAACCGCGCCTCTTCACGAAACCGGTGGAAGCTGTCGTGCACTCGCACGAAAGCGTCCTGCACTGCTTCTTCGGCGTCCTGGTCGTCCGACAGCATGTTCCGCGCGAAACGCAGGCACCGTGGATAATAGAACTCCACGATCTCGATGAAGGCCTGTTCTTCACCCCGTTTCGCCCTGAGGGGCACCGAAGCGTTGATTTCGTTCACGGACTCTCGGTTGGTCTGAGGTGTCTCCCGCAGATTATCCCGCTGAGGAGTCGTACGCCACCGCCGACCTGCCCACAACCCGTGAATCGTGCTTCATTTACACGTACCCGCGAGAGGGTCTGCCACGTCACCAAATGGGCGCACTTTTGTGCTCCCCGCCCGTCGCCGACCACTGTCGTCCAGCCACCCCGGCAGGAGCACTCCTGATGGCACCGTCCGCCCGACCCGCCCCCACCCGTCCCGTCGAGTCCGTGGACCCAGCCACCGGGCAGGTTTGGAAGCGATTCGAGACCACGCCCCGGGATGTCGTGCTCGAGGCCGTGCGCAAGGCGAAGGCCGCCCAGCAGGACTGGGCCGGCGAGCCGGTAGGTGCGCGAGTGCGGATGCTGCGTCGGTTTCACGAGTCCCTCTTTCGCCGCCGCCGGGAGGTGGCCGAGGCGCTGACGCGCGAGAACGGCAAGCCCGTGGCGGAAGCGATTGGTTCCGAAATCGCGATCGCACTCGATTTCGCGAATTACTACGCCCGCGAGACGCCGCGGTTCCTTCGCGCACCCTGGTTCAACGCGGGTCCGCTCGCGATGAAGCGCAAGCGCATCCGCGTGGCACACGAGCCGTTCGGAGTCATCGGCGTGATCTCGCCGTGGAATTATCCGTTCATGCTGTCGGCGGGCGTCGTGATTCCCGCCCTCGTCACGGGCAATGCGGTGCTGCTCAAGCCGTCGGAGTTCACGCCGGAGTCCGGCGAGCTGCTCGCATCGCTGTTTCATGAAGCCGGAGTTCCGCACGACGTGTTCGCGGTTCTCCAGGGTGACGGGTCCACCGGTGCGGCGCTCTGCGATGCGGCCGTCGACAAGATCTTCTTCACCGGCAGCGTGCAGACCGGCCGGCGCGTCGCCGTGAAGTGTGCGGAGCGGCTGATTCCCTGCGCGCTCGAGCTCGGCGGAAGCGACGCGGCAATCGTGCTTGCGGACGCGAACGTGCATCACGCCGCCAGTGGAATTGCATGGGGCAGGTTCTCGAACGCGGGGCAGACGTGCGTGGCGCCCAAGCGCATCTACGTGGAGGCGCCGGCGTACGACGCATTCCTTGCCGAGCTCGGCCAAGCCGTGCGGGCACTCAAGGTCGGGGCAGGCGGCGTACCGGAGACGGACGTCGGCCCGATGATCCGCGCCGATGCGGTCGCCGCGCTCGAGTCGCAGCGCGATGACGCCGTTTCGCGAGGCGCGGCCGTCGTCGCGACCGCCGCGACGCCGGCCGCGGTTCCCCCGGGAAGCGGATCGTTCTTCGCGCCGACCGTGCTCGCGAACGTGCCGAGCGACGCGCGTGTGCTGCACGAGGAGACCTTCGGCCCGCTCCTTCCCATCGTGAAAGTGAAGGACGCCGAAGAAGCTATCGCGCTCGCGAACGCCAGCGAGTTCGGGCTGTCGGCGAGCATCTGGAGCGCCGACACCGCGCGTGCTGCGCGGTTGGCGCAGCGCATCGAGGCGGGGAGCGTGGTGATCAACGACGCGGTGGTGGCCGCCGGAATGGCGGACGTCCCGCACGGCGGCGTGAAACAGAGCGGCATCGGGCGCACACACGGCAAGGCCGGGCTCGAGGAGTGCGTGCGCACGAAGGCGACCGTGATCGACCGCTTTGCGTCGTGGCGGCAGGCGTGGTGGTTCGGATACTCTCCCGCGCACCAAGAGGGGATCGACGCGTACGTGCGCGTGGCGCACAGTCGCAGCGTGGTGGAGAAACTTCTCGCACTGCCGAAGTTCCTGAGGTTCATCTTCACGCCGCGCCGACCGGTCTGATCAGACGATGCAGCCGTTCCTGAACGCATTCGACACCTCGCTCGCCGCGCTCCGCGTGGCGCTCTTCGGCGTCGCGGCCGTGCTCGCCGCGCTGTGCACGCTCGACTGGATGGTGCGGACGCGGAAGCTCTCGCCGTTCGGTCCGGTCGCGCGCTTCATGCGCACGACCATCGATCCGCTCCTCAAGCCGGTCGAGCGCCGCGTGGTCCGCGCCGGCGGGCTGCCGTCGACCGCACCGTGGTGGGCGCTCGGCGCCGTGGTGCTGGCCGGGATCGTGGCCCTCTCGCTACTCGGCTTCGCGCGCTCCCAGGTCGCGTTCCTGTATTACTCGCTGACGGGCGGACCGGGCGCGATCACGCGCCTGCTGATCACGTGGGTCTTCACGGTGGTCCAGATCGCGCTCATCGTGCGGGTGCTCCTCTCGTGGATCCCGATGGGACGGGGCGCGTGGTACTGGCGATGGTCGTACGCGCTCACCGAACCCATCCTCAAGCCGCTGCGGCGGATCATTCCGATGATCGGCATGATGGACATCACGCCGATCGTCGCGTGGTTCCTGCTGGGATTGCTGCAGGGATTCATCACGAGGCTGGTATGAGCACATCGTGAGCGAGTTCGACGCGCTCGTGATCACGGAACGCGGCGGTGCGGAGCCAGCCGCGCGATTCGCGGTGCGCGTCCAGCCGCGGTCCAGCCGCGCCGGGGTCGACGGCGTGCACGGCGATGCGCTGCGCGTTCGCGTGAACGCTCCGCCGGTGGAGGGCGCGGCGAACGAAGCGGTCGTCGAGGTGCTCGCGAAAGCGCTCGGCGTCGCGAAGCGCGCGGTGACGATCGTGCGCGGCGCGACGTCGCGGTCGAAAGTGGTCGAGGTGCGCGGCGTGACGGCGGCCGGCGTGCGTGTCGCGCTTCAACAGCCGAAGCACGGGACGCGCCGATGAAAACCTGACGACCGCGGCCTTACTTCATTTTTGAGGGCAGCCGGATCGACTTCCCCGCAATCATGAATACGCCGTTGCCTCGATGGTGCATCGTTCTCGGGTTCTTCTGCCCGGGATCGATCCACGCCTTGAGCACCTCGAGGACGAAGAAATTGTATTTCCTCACCATGCTCGTATCGATGACCCTGCACTCGAGATTGGCATAGCACTCGGCGATGAGCGGGGCTTGCACGAGGGACGCCGGAAGCCGAGTGAGATCGAACTTCTCGAACTTGTCGACGGTCCGGCCGGACACGTTCCCGATGCCGACGACCTCCTTTGCCAGCTTCGCCGTCGGAATGTTGATCACGCACTCTTTCGTCGAACGCAGAATCTCGAACGTGTAGTCGCGATTGCTGATGACGCATCCGACGATCGGCGGCTCGAACTCCATCATCGTGTGCCACGACATGGTCATGACGTTCTGCTTGGCCTTGCGCGCGGTCGTCACCAGAACGACCGGTCCTGGTTCGAGCAGCTGGTACACGCGGGCGAGCTGAAGCGGCTTCTTTTTCATGGGTCTCGCGATGCCGGGGGTGACCTCATTCTAGCACGGGTCCAAGGAGTATTCAGCGACCCGTGCACATCCGGCATGGCGCGCGGCGGCATCGTCCATGGTAGAATCATTCGCATGGACGACCTGATTACGGCGGCCGACGCCGCCAAGCTGCTTCACCTGCACGTCAAGCGCGTACAGCACCTCGCGCGCACGGGCCAGCTTCCGGCAACCCGTTTCGGGCACAAGTGGCTCTTTTCGCGCTCGAAACTTCTCGCCACCCGGGCACCGGCCGCGAGCGACGACGACCCGATGGGCGCGCTCGAGATCAGCGCGCGCAACCGGCTTCGCGGTCGCATCTCGTCAATCATCGCAGACGGCGTCATGGCCGAGGTTCGAGTGCAGGTGGCGGATCAGGAAATCGTCTCGATCATCACGCGCTCGTCGGCCGAGCGGCTGCGGCTCAGCGTGGGCGATGAGGTATTTGCGGTGGTGAAGTCCACGGAGGTGATGATCGCAAAGGCTGGATAGCGACTGCAGGGCGGCCCGTGAATTGGACGTGACATTCCCCAAACGTCCCTAACGCGCTAATATTAGCGGACTTGGTGCCATAACGAGGTGGGGTGTGGACGCACGCATCCCACGGCCAGACCGTCCAGAGGCTTCCCGACGTGCGTATCGTGACGCATCGCATCCTGTTGCCCATCCTCACCCTGATCGCGTTCGCCGCCACGGCCGCCGCGCAGACAGCCTCGTCCACCGGCAATGAGCACGACGGCTTTTGGACTCGCTGGCTCAGGCGTTCCGACCACTCGAAAGCCGGACAGCCGCACTGGCTGACGCCGCTCGCGACCACTACGCCGCGTCTCGAGCAGGAGGTCCGCTACGACGTGAACTGGTCGCAACCGAAGCCGGGTGGCCCATACACCGAGACATACGGCAACACCAAGGGACTCGAACTGATTCCGGTCGAGCGCATCGAAATCATCGCCGCGATCCCGGCGTACATCGTGCACAACAATCCCGCGACGAAAGACGGCTGGGGCGATTTTCAGCTGCTCGTGAAATACCGCCTGCTCTCCGCGAACGAGGAGCACGGCAACTATATCCTTACGGCCTTCGTCAGCTCCACCTTCCCCTCGGCTTCGTACGGCAACGGCCAGCCCAAGGCGATCATCACGCCCACTCTCGCGTACGGGAAAGGTTGGGGAGCTTTCGACATGCAGGGCACGATCGGCGCAGCGGAACCTGCGGGCAACACCTCGTCCATTGGAAGGACGTACACGTGGAATCACACCTTCCAGTTGCACGCACTTTCGAAGATCTGGCCCGAGCTCGAGATCAATCGGAGCTGGTTCTCCGGCGGCAAGAACGATGGAAAGGAACAGACTTTCGTGACGCCGGGAGTGGTCATCGGACGCACGCGAATCACGGATCGCGTCGGGTTCACCTTCGGCGCCGGTGTGCAGATCGCCGTCTCACAGTTCCACACCTCCGATCACAATATCATCCTCTCGATGCGTGCGCCGTTCTAACGCGATAGGTGTTGGCGCGGCAGCAGCGAGCTCGCTGCTGCTGCTCTTCCTCGTTCTCCCGGTCGTGCGTCTCGTCGCGGCGGCCGGCCCCCAGGGCGCGGCGCGACTCTGGAGCGACGCGGAACTGCGGCAATCGCTCGCGCTCACCGCGCTGACCGCGACCGCCGCCACATTGCTCGCTGCGCTCGGCGGCGCACCGCTGGCGTGGCTGCTCGCGCGGCGCGCGTTTCGCGGCCGCGCGCTCGTCGCCGCGGTGCTCGATCTTCCGCTGCTCATTCCGCATCCCGTCGCCGGCATCGCGCTGCTCCTCCTGCTCGGTCGCGGGAGCGCCATCGGCAGTTCCCTGCTCTCGCTCGGCCTGCGCATCGTCGGCACGCCACTCGGCATCATCGCCGCGATGCTCTTCGTCTCCGCCCCGCTCTTCGTGAGCGGCGCGCGCGAAGCGTTCGCGCGTGTGGACGTTCGCCTCGAGGGCGTCGCGCGCACACTCGGCGATTCGCCGTGGCGCGCATTTCGGCGCGTGACGCTCCCGCTCGCCGCGCGTGGATTGATTGCGTCGGGCGTCGTGACGTGGGCGCGCGCCGTCAGCGAGTTCGGTGCGATCGTGATTCTCGCGTACAATCCGAAGGTCGTGAGCGTGCTCGCGTACGACCGGTTCACCGGATTCGGGCTCAGCGAGGCGCTGCCCGTCGCGGCCGCGCTCGTCGTGCTCTCGCTCATTCCGCTGACGGCGCTGCGCGCGCTTCGCATGGGCGACGAGCGGGCGGTCGCATGATCTCCGCGGCCGCCCTTCGTGCGCGCGTCGGCGCGTTTTCGCTCGAGGACGTCTCATTCGACGTGCCTGGCGGCGCGTACGGCGTCGTGATCGGCCCCACCGGATCCGGCAAGACGACGCTGCTCGAGGTGATCTCCGGACTCCTGCCCCAGACCGGCGGACTGCTCACGCTGAACGGGCGCGATGCGACCCGCGAGGCGGCCGACGCACGCGGCATCGGGCTCGTCTACCAGCTCGGCTTCCTCTTCCCGCATCTCTCCGTCGAGCAGAACGTGATGTACGGAGCAACCGACGCCGCGCTCGCCAACACGATCGCACGACGTTTCGGAGTGGACGCCCTCTACGCGCGCTCCGTGCGCTCGCTGAGCGGAGGTGAGCGTCAGCTCGTTGCGCTCGCGAGGGCGTTGGCGCGCCGTCCCGGGTTGCTGCTGCTCGACGAGCCATTCTCTGCACTCGACCCGCCTCGGCGTGCCGCCGCCCGGCGTGAAGTCCGGGCGATTCATCGCGAATGGGGCCTCACCACGCTGCACGTGACCCACGATTTCGCGGAGGCCGGATCGCTCGGTGACGTGGCGGTCCTGCTCGATGCCGGCCGGGTATTGCAGAGCGGCGAGCCTGCCGACGTGTTCCGGCACCCGAAGACGCCGTATGTCGCGGAGTTCCTCGGCGCCGAGAACATCTTCGCGGGAGGCGTGACGATCGAGGACGGTGCCGCGGTGTTCCACAGCGGACGGCTCGCGATCCACGTCGCCGGCGCGGCCACGGCGGGGCCGTGCCACGCGATCATCCGCGCGGAGGAAATCCTGATCGCGCGTACGTCACCGGCGCCCAGTTCCGCGAGGAATCAGTTCGAGGGAGCCGTCACGGAGATCGCGTCGGTCGGGCCACTCTGGCGCGTCACGATCGAGGTCAACGGCGCGACCCTCGTCGCGGCGCTCACCACGTACTCGGCCAACGAGCTCGCGCTCCGCATTGGCGACACGGCCTTCTTCACGTTCAAGGCAACCGCGGTCCATCTGTGTTGAAGAGGCGCGGAGAATTCTCAAAGGCGCGGCGTGCCATCATCGTTTCGTTGGCGCTCGTCGGCGTCGCATCGGCGTTCAGGTCCAGCGAGGCGCCGGCCCGCGATGCGTTCCACCTCGCGACCCCGGGAATACTCTCGGTGATGAACGCCGCGTCGATCACGCGCCCGATGCGCGCCGTGCTCGACAGCTTCGCCGCCCGCACCGGCGCGAAGTACGAGCTCGAGCCCGGCGCGAGTCTCGAGATTGCACGCCGGCTGACCGAGCTTCGTCGAACGCCGGATGTGGTGCTCCTCGCCGACCCGGAGGTCTTTCCGCGGTTGCTGATGCCGCAGTACGTGCGCTGGTACGCGCTCTTCGCGCGCAACCGCATCGTGCTGGCATACACCGCCAGTTCGCGCGGTGCGGCGAGGATCAACGGAGAGAACTGGCGCACGGTGATTACGCAGCCCGGCGTCGAAGTCGGGCGCGCCGATCCGAACACCGATCCCTCCGGCTATCGCGCGCTGCTCACGATGCAGCTCGCCGAGCGGCACTATCGCGACCGCGGGCTGTCCGCGCGGCTGCTCGCGGCGGCGCCCGAGCGAAACATTCGCCCGCGCGAGGCCGATCAGGTCGCGCTCCTGCAGACGCACGAGCTCGACTACATCTGGACCTACCAGAATCTCGCCGAGAACGACGGCCTCAAGTTCGTGAAGCTGCCCGATGAGATCGACCTCGGCAATCCGGCCGACAGCGCGGCGTACTCGCGTGTCGAAACGCGCGTGCTGGGGAAGCGC
>JADGQS010000211.1 GCA_017881585.1 Gemmatimonadaceae bacterium
CACGTGTCGACGAGCGGAACAGATGGTGACTTCGACGTAAAGCTCATCGACGTATGGCCGGACGACGCGCCGAACTGGCCGGGCGACACGAGCGGGTTCAGGGTCGCGGGCTACCAGCAGATGGTGCGCGGAGAACCGTTCCGGGGGAAGTTCCGCCGGAGTTTCGCGAAGCCCGTGCCGTTCATTCCGGGTCGGCCCGACTCGCTGCGCTTCGACATGCCGGACGTCAACCACACGTTCAGGAAAGGGCACCGGATCATGGTGCAGGTCCAGAGCTCCTGGTTTCCGCTCACGGACAGGAATCCACAGACGTTCGTGCCGAACATCTTCGAGGCCGGTGCGGCCGACTTCGCAAAGGCGACGATGCGGGTGTATCACACAGCCGCGCGAGCATCGCGAATCGAGGTGATGGTCCTGAAGTGAGCGAAGGGTCGTCGGACTTCACTCTTGAGACAGAGGAGAAATCAGAGCCCCAGGCCCGGCGGCACTCACTTCGCGGCGAAGGCTTTCTTCCTCTCTTTCGTCTCGCGTTCCAGCCGCCCGCACATCAGGTCGCACATCTTGAGCACGTCACGGTCGGCCAAGGAATAGTGGGTGTACAGTCCTTCCTTCCGCCGCGCCACGAGTCCGCACGACAGCAACTGCTGCAGGTGTTTCGAGAGGTTGGCCTGGCCGATCCCCGTCTCCTCGACGAGTTCGGAAACGGTGTGCTCCCTGAGGCGCAGGACGTGCAGGATCTGCAGTCGGTTCGGTTCGGCGAACGCCCTGAAGCGCTCGGCGACGAGCGCGAACAGCTCCGGCGTCATGCGGGCAAGCGACATCTTCCGGTCTCCTCGGCGCATAGGATCGACTGCATCACAAGATAGTAATGCAGTTGAATTGCGGCGACGGCCGCTTAGCGCGCCCTCGTGCATCCGAAGAGGCCGAACCGGCCGAGCACCCTCTCGAGCGGACAGAACCCGGTGAAGCTCGACTGCAGCAGGTTGATGCCGACGAACCCGGTAAACAGGTACCACCACGGCGACACGAACCAGCCGAGAGCAACCGAGAGAATGACGAACGCGCCGGCAAAGCGGCGAATGACGAGGTCGTTGCACATGTCGTTGATCCTCAGATGGAAGGTTTGGTTGGCAGGACGACGACGTGGAGCGCATCCGACGGTGCGTCCGCGCCGCGCCGCTTGAGCTCCCAGTAGAGCAGCGGCACGACGATCATGGTGAGTCCGGTGGCGACGACGGCGCCGCTCATGAGCGCCACCGCGAGCCCCTGGAAGATCGGGTCAAGCACCATCACGAGACCGCCGACCACCACGGCGGCAGCGGTGAGCGCGATCGGGCGGAAGCGGACCGCCCCCGCTTCGAGCACGGCCTCCCGCAGCGAGCGCCCCCTGGCTTCGGCGAGCTGAATGAAGTCCACGAGCAGGATGGAGTTGCGGACGATGATGCCCGCGAGGGCGATCATTCCTATCATCGACGTCGCCGTGAAAAAGGCGCCCGTGATCGCGTGCCCCGGCAGGATGCCGATGAGTGTGAGCGGAATGGGGGCCATGATCACGAGGGGGATGGTGAAGCTCTGGAACCATCCCACGACGAGCACGTAGATGAGCACCAGCACGATCGCGAACGCGATGCCGAGATCGCGGAACACTTCGATCGTGACCTGCCACTCCCCGTCCCACTTGATGGCGGTCTCGTCGAGGCGGTCGGGCTGGACGGCGTTGTAACGGGCGATCGACGCTCCCCGCACGCGGATCGCGTCGAGCTTGCGGTTCATCGCCAGTATGGCGTACACGGGCGATTCGATCGTGCCAGCCACATCGCCGGTCACGAGAATCATCGGGCGCTGATTCCGGCGCATGCGCACATCTTCGCGCACCGTCGTCTCCAGCCGGACGAACCGGGCCAGCGGCAGCGGACCACTCGCGGTGGCGACGGGGACCATCAGCAAGGCTTCACGCGAGGAGCGCTGCTCGAGCGCGAAGCGAGGCCGGATGGACACGGCATTCTTCGCCGTCGGCGATGCGATGAGACCGGCGTTCGTTCCCGAGAGCGCCATCGCGAGCGTCTGCGCAATCTGTTCGACGTTCGCCCCAGCTGAGGCCGCGAGAACGCGATCCACCCGGTACACCTCGGTGGCCTGTGGCGCGACGACCGACCAGTCGACGTCCACCACGCCGGGTGTGCTCTCGAACACCTGCTTCACCGCACGCGCCGCTTCGAGGCGCGCGCTGTCGTCGGCTGCGTACACCTCGGCAACGAGAGTCGAAAGTACCGGCGGGCCGGGCGGGATTTCCGCGACCTTGGCCGAGGCGCCGTAGCGGCGGGCGATGGAGTCGATCGCCGGCCGGATCGCAACGGCGATCTCGTGGCTCTGGCGCCTGCGGCCGGACTTGGGTTTCAGGTTCACTTGCACGTCGGCGACGTTCGCGCCCCTGCGCGTGAAGTAGTGCCGCACCAGCCCATTGAAGTTGAACGGCGCCGACGTGCCGGCGTACGTCTCGGTGCTCACCACTTCCGGCATGCCGCGCACACGCGTCGCGACTTCCTGCGCGAGCGCGTTGCTCGTCTCGAGCGTGGCGCCGGCGGGAAGATCGAGGATGACCTGAAACTCACTCTTGTTGTCGAACGGCAACATCTTCACCTGGACGGCGCGCACGCCGAGAAGTCCGATGCTCGCAATCAGCAGCGCGGCAATGGTGACGTAGAACGTCTTCCGCCGTCTCGGCTCGTCCATCAGCGGCGTCATGATCCGTGCGTAGAGGCCGGCGAAGCGGCTTGTCTCCTCCTCTTCATGCGCACGATCGTGCGGTGCCGATGCGGCCACGTGGCCGCGCAACAGCCGAAGCGCGAGCCAAGGCGTCACCATGAACGCGACGCCAAGCGAGGCCAGCATCGCCACCGATGCGCCGACGGGAATGGGCCTCATGTACGGCCCCATCATGCCCGAGACGAATGCCATCGGCAGGATCGCCGCGATGACGGCGAAGGTCGCGAGGATCGTCGGGTTTCCCACCTCGTCCACGGCGTCCACCGCGGCGATCTCCGGCGTGCGGTCGCCCATGCGAAGGTGGCGGTAGATGTTCTCGACGACCACGATTGCATCGTCGACGAGGATGCCGATCGAGAATATGAGTGCGAAGAGCGTGATGCGGTTGAGCGTGTAGCCCAGCGCGTAATACGTGAAAAGCGTCAGCGCGAGGGTGACCGGCACCGCGACGAGCACGACAAGCGCCTCGCGCCAGCCGAGGAAGATCCAGATGAGCACCGTCACGGAGAGCGTGGCGATGAGCAGGTGCAGGATCAGCTCACGGGCCTTCTCTCCGGCCGTTTCGCCATAGTCGCGCGTCACGGTCAGTTCCACGCCGGCGGGTATGATGCGCGCCCGCGATGCGTCGACCCGCTGAAGCACGGCCCGGGTTACGGCGGTGGCGTTTGCGCCGTTGCGCTTGGCGGCGCTGATCGTGACGGCGGATTCGCTCGGCTTGTCCTTCTCGGCGTGCGACACGTACTGCGTGGCTTCGCCGTAGCCGTCGCGCACGTCGGCCACGTCGCGGACGGCGACCGGTACGCCGCCGCGGACGGCAACGATGACGGATCCGACATCCGTGGCGCTGGTGAGCGGTGCGCCAACCTCCACGCGCACCGTCGCGCCGGCGGCAGCGAAC
>JADGQS010000212.1 GCA_017881585.1 Gemmatimonadaceae bacterium
CCGCGCAAGATCGTCGCCGAGCTCGACCGTTACATCGTGGGCCAGGACGAGGCCAAGAAGGCCATCGCCATCGCCCTGCGCAATCGCTGGCGCCGCCAGCGCACGCCCGAAGCCATCCGCGAAGAGATCGCGCCCAACAACATCATCCTCATCGGCCCCACCGGCGTCGGCAAGACCGAGATCGCCCGCCGCCTCGCGAAACTCGCGGGCGCGCCGTTCATCAAGGTCGAGGCGTCGAAGTTCACCGAGGTCGGCTACGTCGGTCGCGACGTCGAGTCGATGGTGCGCGACCTGGTCGAGAGTGCCATCGATATGGTCCGGCATGAGCGCGAGACCGAAGTTGACGATCTCGCGAACGATCGCGTCGACGAGCGCATCCTCGATCTCCTCCTGCCGCCGCCCACCGAGGCGCAGGCCGCACAGGTCGGCGACGCCGAGCGCGTCTTCGTCGCGTCGAGCCAGGGAGGGGTCACGCAGGAAGCCGACGCCGCGCGCGACCGCCACAAGCGCACGCGCGAGAAACTCAAGCAGTTGATGGTCGACGGCCAGCTCGAGCAGCGCGAGGTCGAGATCGAAGTCACGCAGCAGTCGCCGCAGGTCCTGGACCTCATGAGCCAGCAGGGCGCCGGCGAGGGCATGGGCAACCTCGGCGAGATGCTCTCCGAACTCATGCCCAAGAAGAAGAAGAAGCGCACCCTCACCGTCGCCGACGCGCGCCGCATCCTTCTCGACGAAGAGTTCGAGAAGCTGATCAACTTCGACGACGTCGTGACCGACGCGCTCGAGCGCGTCGAAAAACTCGGTATCATCTTTCTCGACGAGATCGACAAGATCGCCGGCGCCCGCGGCGAGATCGGCGGCCCCGACGTCTCGCGCGAAGGCGTCCAGCGCGATCTCCTCCCGATCGTCGAAGGGAGCAACGTGCAGACGAAGTACGGCATGGTGAAGACCGATCACGTCCTGTTCGTCGCCGCCGGCGCGTTCCACGTGAGCAAGCCGAGCGACCTGATCCCCGAGTTGCAGGGACGCTTCCCGATCCGGGTGGAACTCAAGCCGCTGACCGAAGCCGATTTCGTGCGGATCATGACCGAGCCGGAGAACGCGCTCACCAAGCAGTATGCCGCCCTGATCGCGGCCGAGGGCGTCGAACTGCACATGACCGCCGACGCGATCGCCGAAGTCGCGCGCACCGCCGCGCAGGTGAACTCGCGAATGGAGAACATCGGCGCCCGCCGCCTTCACACGGTGATGACCACCCTGCTCGAAGACGTGATGTACGAACTCCCCGACCGCGGCACCGCCCCCGTCCACATCGACGCCAAAGTGGTACGAGATCGCCTCAAAGCGATCGCCGAGGACGAGGACCTGAGGAAGTACATTTTGTAGCTGGAATTTCCCCAATCCCGCATTCCTCCTCTGCATCCTGCATTGGCTCGAAAATCCCGCATCCCGCATCGACCTGACTAGATTTCGATAATGAGCCCATCGCACTCCCACCGCGATTTCCTGACCATCCCCGATTTCACCAAGGATGAGCTGATCGGCCTCTTCGCCCTCACCGACCGCATGAAACGCGGCGTGCACGTGCGCAGGCCGCTGGTGGGAAAGATCCTCGCCATGATCTTCCTCAAGTCGAGCACCAGAACGCGCGTCGCGTTCGAAGTCGGCACCAACCAGCTCGGCGGCCACGCGATCTTCCTCAGCGATCGCGACATCCAGATCGGCCGCGGCGAGCCCATCGCCGACACCGCGCGCGTCCTCTCGCGCATGGTCGACGGCATCATGATCCGCACGTACACCCACAGCGACGTCGACGAACTCGCGCGCCACGCCGACGTCCCGGTGATCAACGGCCTCACCGATCTTCAGCATCCGTGCCAGGTCCTCGCCGATATTGTCACGGTGCGGCAGCACCTCGGCACCCACGAGGGCAAGAAGATCGCGTGGATCGGCGACGGCAACAACATGGCGAACTCCTGGCTCGACGCCGCGTACCGGCTCGGCTTCGATCTCGCCCTCGCGTGCCCCGAAGGCTACGATCCCGATGCCGCGCTGCTCGCGCGCGCACAGAAGCACGCGAACGTCACGCTGCACCGCGACCCGCGCGAAGCCATCGCCGGCGCGCACGTCGTGAACACCGATGTCTGGGCCTCGATGGGACAGGAGGAGGAGCAGGCGGCCCGCGCGAAGGCTTTCGCCGGCTTCACGGTCGATGCGAAGCTGATGAGCGCTGCTTCCCCGGACGCGATCTTCCTGCACTGCCTTCCCGCGCACCGCGGCGAGGAAGTCTCCGCCGACGTGATCGACGGCCCGCAGAGCGTGGTGTGGGACGAAGCCGAGAACCGCCTGCACATCCAGAAGGCGATTCTCGCGGTGGTGATGGGCGGAGAGCGTCTCGGCTGAACGTTTCCTCACCGTGAGAGGACCGATGCATCGTTCGGGTTATCTCTTCGTTCTTGCCGCCGCAGCTGCTGTCGCGACTCCATCGTTCGCCCGCGCGCAGGTACGAAAGCTTCAGGTCATTTCGAGCGATAGCCAGCCGATCGTCTACGCGTTCGTCACGCTGGATGGCGGCAACGGACAGATCACCGACGACAAGGGCGAAATCGGTCTTGGTGCCGGCAAGGCCAGGACGTTCACCGTCAACGTTCGCCGTATCGGATATCAGCAGTGGTTCGGCAAGCTCGAGCTCCCCGATACGGCGGCGGTCCTCCGCGTCACTCTTCCGCGCATCGCGCAGACACTCGGAGAGGTCCGCGTCTCCGGATACAGCAGCGCCTCGACGCTGTCGCTTCCCATGAAAGGTTTTTACGACCGCTGGCAGATGCGCCAGAAGGGGTTGCTGAGCGCGACCTTCATTGGTCCCGAGGAGATCGAGTTCCGGCACCCGGACAAGATCACCAACATGCTGCGCGGATTGAATGGCGTCGCGTTCAGGAAATCGGTCGAGAACGAGCAGGTAGCGTTCGGACTCGGCAATCAATGCAAGATGGCGATCGTCGTCGACGGAATACAGCAGTGTCCAAGGGGCGGATGCGGGGGTGGAAACAACGCGCAGAGCATATCTCGCGTACCAGGGCCGCCGCTGAGCGAGAGCAACGCGGTGCTGATCGACCGCATTCTCGAGGCCAACGACGTGACGGCCATCGAAGTGTACGCGCGCGGCGGGAACATGCCGATCAGCCTTCAGGTGGCGGATCCCGGCTGCGGCGTGATAGCCTTCTGGACCGGCAGCCGGAAACCCTAGTGTTCGCCTACAAAGTCCCGTGACCATCGCCGAACTCGGCGAGTTCGACTCGGAGACCTACACGGAGAAACTCGAGGAGTGGGGCAGGGCGACACTCGCGGCGTGGATGGCCGCGCCGTAAAGCAAAGTAAAACGCCCTCGCGCGCGGACTACGCCGACCTCAGCGCCGCCTTTCGCGCCGCCGTCTCTTTTTCCAGCCGTCCGCACATCAGCTCGCAGAGCCTGAGCACCTCGCGGTCCGCCAGCCGGTAGTACGCGAACAGCCCCCGCTTGCGCCGCGTGACGAACCCCAGCGCGAGCAGCTGCTGCAGGTGCCTCGAGAGGTTCGCCTGCGCGATCGCCGTCGAGCCCACGAGCTCGCTCACCGTGTGTTCGCCGTCGGCGAGCGCGTGGAGGATCTGCAGCCGCACCGGCTC
>JADGQS010000213.1 GCA_017881585.1 Gemmatimonadaceae bacterium
GTCGCGGAGAATTTCGGCGGCCTCGCGAAGGAGAGCTTCGGCGGGATTTTCGTCGTCGGCAGCCCGGAGCAGCGGCGCGCGAAAATGCAGGACTCGCCGGAGCGCGCGCTGGCGGACTGGCATGCGTTCGCGGAGTTTCACGACGATGACGTGTGGCCGAAGCGCTGGGCCGAGGCCTACGTGCATCGCTCGCTTGCCGATGTGCGCGAGTGGCTAAGCGAAGGCGGCGTCCGTTTCCTGCCGATTCCGCACTGGATCGAGCGCGGCGACCAACGACAGGGCAACTCGGTGCCGCGCTTTCACATCGTGTGGGGAACCGGGCGCGAGCTCGCGCTGCAGCTCATTCGCCGGCTCGACTCGCATCCGCGGCGCGCGCTGCTGCAGCTGAATTTCGGCCATCGCGTCGATAAGTTCATCGCGGGCAATGGCGGGGTCACCGGCTGCCGCGGAGTGGTGGAGAATGGGAACGGCGACGGCGGCAAGCCGTTCGAGGCGGAGGCGGGCGCGGTGATCGTGGCGGCGGGCGGCTTCAATGGCAATCTGGATCGCGTGCGCGCCAACTGGCACGCGGACTGGAAGTCACCGCCGGAGACGATACTCAACGGCTCGCACAAGTATGCCGACGGCCGCATGCACGATGCGGTGAGCGCGCTCGGCGGCCGGCTCACCAATCTCGACCGCATGTGGAACTATGCTGCGGGCGTGCATCATTGGCGTCCGCGCAAGCCGAACCACGGCCTGTCGCTGGTGCCGCCGCGCTCGGCGATCTGGGCGAACTGGCGCGGCGAGCGCATGATGCCGCCGCTGGTGACGGGCTTTGACACCCGCGATCTCGTCACCCGTGTCTGCAGCGAGGAACGCCAATATTCCTGGCAGATACTCAATCGCAAGATCGCGTTGAAGGAACTCGCGATCTCGGGCGCGGAATTCAATCCGTCGATTCGCGAGAAAAAGAAACTCGGTTTCCTGCGCGACGTGTTGCTCGGCAACCGCTGGCTGTACGAGGAGGTCGTCGCGAACTGCAGGGACGTGGTCGTCGCCGGCACGCTACCCGAGCTGGTGTCGAAGATGAACGCCTTGCAGGGCGACGACGCGGTGAAGCTGGAAGCGCTGGAGCGCGACATCCGCGAGTACGACCGGCGCATCGCGGAAGGCCGCATCGACGAGGACCTGCAGCTAAAGCGCATTCGCGACGTGCGCAGTTATCGCGGAGACAAGATCCGTACCTGCAATCTGCAGCCTATCCTCGATCCGAAAGCCGCGCCGCTGCTGGCGATCCGCGAATTCATCATCAGCAGAAAAAGCCTTGGCGGCATCCAGACCGACCTGTCGGGCCGCGTGCTCGACGGCGCGGGGCAACCGATCCAGGGCCTCTACGCCGCGGGCGAGGCGACGGGCTTCGGCGGCGGCGGCATGAACGGCCTTCGCGGCCTCGAGGGCACGTTCCTCGGCGGCTGCATTCTGTCGGGCCGCATTGCCGGACGGGCGATCGGCGGCGAGGACAATCCCTAATACCATCACCGACATGACGGGGTATCTGGACGCATGAAAAAATCAGGAGCCTGGCTTGCGGTGCACGCGCTCGAACGGCTGGGCGTGCGTTTCACGTTCGGCATTCCCGGCGTGCACAACACGGAGCTTTACGACGAGCTCAACAATTCGAAGTCGATCACGCCGATCCTAGTGACGCACGAAGGCTGCGGCTCGTTCATGGCCGACGCCATGAGCCGGCTGTCGGACTCCGTGGGCACGCTCGCCATCGTACCGGCGGCAGGCGTCGCGCTGGCGTCGTCCGGCATCGGCGAAGCCTTCATGGGCGGCATTCCGATGCTGATCATCGCGGCGGCCGTTCGCACCGACGTCAAGTTTCGCTATCAGCTGCACCAGATGGACCAGCGCAAGATGATCGCGCCGATCACCAAGGCCAACTTCGCGGTCGCGACCCACAACGAGCTGGTGCCGACCTTGTTCGAGGCGTATCGCATCGCGACCTCGGGCGAGCCGGGTCCGGTATTCGTCGAGATCCCGGTCAACATCCTTTTGTTTACCGGCGACGTCGACGCGATTCCGGCATGGGTGCCGCCCGCCGCGCCGCCCATGCCGCCGCAGGCCCATATCGCGCGTGCGGCGGACCTGCTGCTTGCCGCGAAGCGACCCGGCATGTTCGTTGGCTGGGGCGCGCGCAACGGGGCGACCGAAGCCGCCGCGATCGCGGAATTCGTGCAGGCGCCGGTGAGCACCACATTGCAGGGGCTCTCGGCATTTTCGGCGACGCATCCCTTGCACACGGGCTTCGGCTTCGGGCCGGCGAGCGTGCCGGCGTCGCGCAACGCGTTCTCCGACTGCGATTGCCTGCTCGCGGTCGGCACAAGGTTCGCCGAAATCGCGACCGGCAGCTTCGGCGTGACCGTGCCTGAGAATCTCATTCACGTCGACATCAATCCGCAGGTCTTCAGCGCAAACTACCCGGCGAAAGTCGCGATCGAGGGCGACGCGAAAGCCGTGCTTGCGGCGCTGCTCGCGGAGCTGCATTCCCGCTCGCAGCCGCGCGCAGCCGATGCCGCACGGCAGGCGAAGATCGCCGCCGACAAGAAGGCGTATCGCGAGGAATGGTATGCGCACGACAGCAAGGGACGCGTGAATCCGGCGCGCTTTTTCGACGCGTTGCGCGCGCGCCTGCCCGATGACGGCGTGGTGGTGGTCGACGACGGCAATCACACGTATCTCACTGCCGAATTGTTCGCGGTGCACGGCACCGGAACGGTCGCCGTGCCGACCGATTTCAACTGCATGGGATACGCGGTGCCGGCGGCGGTCGGCGCGAAGCTCGCGCGCCCGAAATCGGAGGTGGTCGCGGTGGTCGGCGACGGCGCGTTCATGATGACCTGCATGGAAATCGTCACCGCTGCGCTGAACCGGCTGGGCATCGTGTTCTACGTATTCCACGACGGCGAGCTGTCGCAGATCGCGCAGGCGCAGGAAGTGACCTACAACCGCACGCCGTGCACCGCGATCGGCGCGCTCAACCTCGAAGGCGTCGCGCTCGCCACCGGCGCCGCGTACGTGCTGATGGAAAACGACGCCGGCGCGGTGCCGGCGGTGCGCGAGGCGCACGAAATCGCGGCGACAGGGCGGCCGGTGATCGTGGACGTCGCGATCGATTATTCGAAGAAGACTGCGTTCACGCAGGGCGCGGTGAAAACCAATTTCAAAAGGCTGTCGCTGTCGCAGAAAATCCGCATGGCGATGCGTGTGATCGCGCGCAAGATCGGCGGCTGAGCTTTCTCCGACTTGCGGGATTTACGCCCCGAAGGAAGTCCCCTTGGGGGACGCCCCGAAGGAAGTCCCCTTGGGGGACGCCCCGAAGGTCTCGATCCCCCTTGAGGGGAAAGTCCCCACCTCTTCGGGTGGTCCCGGCCTTCGGTCTCCCACCTTGGGGACAGGGGGGCCGGGTGGGAAGGGAAGGGTCCCACGCCTTCCCTAAGCCCTCTTGTTCAGAGCGTCCTCAGTTCTCATCTTCCCTCCGGCAACTATCGCTAGTTGCGGCGCTTTAGCTGTCCTGCATCCGCACCACGATCTTCCCCAGGTGCGCGTTCGATTCCATGCGTGCCTTCGCCTCCGGCAGTTCGTCGAAGGCGTACACCCGGTCTA
>JADGQS010000214.1 GCA_017881585.1 Gemmatimonadaceae bacterium
GGGCCGCGCGTTCGCCGCTTTGCTCTTGCCGCGACGGGCGCTGTGCTCCTCTCGGCGAACCACGCGTCGTGGGATCCCGTGTCGCGCCGGCTGTTCGGAACGCTCTCGCTCGGCGAGTCCTTCGCGTACGACGTGTCGAGCATCGCGCACGATTTTCGCGTGACCGACGCCGACCATCTCTGCTACAACCTGCAGTTCACCGGCTTCCACTGGGCGCTGAATGCCATGTACGCCGCGATCAAGCCCACAGCGCAAACGACGATCGTCTTCCCGCGGTTCAACCGATGGGGCCTCTGGGCGCCGCTCGACGCGCGCACGTTCGAGCGCGTCGCGGCCCGGGAGGGCACCGTCACGCCGGACTATGCGGACGAGGCCATCATCGCGGCGAGGCGCGAGCGGGAGCCGCGCGAGCTCTGGCTCGTGGAGCAGCCGAACGACGGCGACACGCTCGCCGTGCAGAAGCTCCATCACGATTACGCCGACGCGGACTCGGCGCGGTACACGGCACGCGGCCTCACCGTCACCGCCCGTCATCTGGTACGACGTGACGTGCCGGTGCTAGCTTCAGGGGAGCATCCATGACGAGAGCACCGACGACACGCCCAGCATGTTGATTCAGGAGGCGCGATGAAGGTTGTGATCCTGGCCGGCGGGCTCGGCACGAGATTGTCGGAGGAGACCTCCGCGCGCCCCAAGCCGATGGTCGAAGTCGGCGGCCGGCCGATGCTGTGGCACATCATGCACCTCTACGCGGCGCACGGGCTCAACGAGTTCGTGCTCGCCCTCGGCTACAAGGCCGAGATGGTGCGCTCGTACTTCCTCTCGTACCACGCGGTGGCGCGCGACCTCACCGTGCACCTCGCCAATGGAAAGGCGACCACGCATGACGGCGAGGGCCGCGAGGACTGGACCATCCACCTCATCGACACCGGTCTCGAAACGCAGACCGGCGGCCGTCTCCGAAAGCTGCGCGAGTGGATCGGCAAGGAGCCGTTCTGTCTCACGTACGGCGACGGTGTAAGCGACGTGGACATCGGCAAGCTCCTCAAGTTTCACCAGGCGCACGGGAAGCTCGCGACGGTAACGGCCGTGCGTCCCCCCGCACGCTTCGGCGGTCTCGAGCTGAAAGGCGATGAAGTGCGCGCGTTCACCGAGAAGAACCAGGCGAGCGAAGGCTGGATCAACGGCGGCTTCTTTGTCCTGCAACCGAAGGTGCTCGACTACATCGAGGGAGACGACGTGCTCTGGGAGAAGGAGCCGCTCGAACGGCTCGCGGCCGAGGGTCAGCTGCGCGCATTCCGCCACGAAGGGTTCTGGCAGCCGATGGACACACTGCGCGACCTCCGCAATCTCGAATCGCTGTGGGCAAGCGGTTCACCGCCCTGGAAGACCTGGAAATGAGCGCGAAAAAGAAGAACTCGCACTGGCACGACCGGCCGGTGTTCGTCACCGGCGCGACTGGACTGCTCGGCGGCTGGCTGGTGCGCCGTCTCGTCGAGGAAGGCGCGAGCGTGACCGCGCTCGTGCGCGACTGGGTGCCGCAGAGCACGCTGCTCACCGCCGACTGGCTGAAGAAGGTGACCATCGTGCGCGGAGACGTGCGCGACCAGGTCGTGCTCGAGCGCTCGCTCGGCGAATACGAGATCGACACCGTCTTCCATCTCGCGGCGCAGACGATCGTCGGCGTCGCGAACCGGAATCCGGTCTCGACGCTCGACACCAACATCCGCGGCACGTGGGCGCTCCTCGAGGCGGCGCGGCGAAGCCCACTCACGAAGGCGGTAATCATCGCGTCGAGCGACAAGGCGTACGGCGATCATGAGGAACTCCCGTACGACGAGGACGCCGCGCTGCAGGGCGAGCATCCGTACGACGTGAGCAAGTCGTGCGCCGATCTCATCGCGAAGATGTACGCCGTGACTTTCGGCGTGCCGGTGGCGGTCACGCGCTGCGGAAACTTCTACGGCGGCGGCGACCTCAACTGGAACCGGCTCATTCCCGGCACGATCCGGTCGGCGCTGAAGAACGAGCGCCCGGTGATCCGCTCCGACGGCACGCTGATTCGCGACTACTTCTACGTGGAGGACGGCGCCGCCGCGTACATGCAGCTTGCGCAGGCGCTGCACGCGCGGCCCGAGTTGCGCGGCGAGGCATTCAACTTCTCCAACGAACTGCAGGTCGACGTGCTCACGCTCACGAAGAAGATTCTCGAGCGCATGAAGTCGCCGCTCGAGCCCGACGTGCGCGCCGAGGCTCGCAACGAGATCCAGCACCAGTGGCTCAGCGCCGCGAAGGCGCGCCGCATGCTCGGCTGGGCGCCGCAGTTCACGCTCGACGAAGGACTCGAGCGCACGATCGCGTGGTACAGAGACTTCTGCTGACGGGCATACTCGATGAGGACCTCGACGCCGTCCTCGATCGCACGCGATCGATCTGGACGGAGCTGAACGGCGCGCGACTGCTGCTTACCGGCGCGACGGGGTTCGTCGGCACGCATATGCTCGAGTCCGTGAGGCACGCGCGGTCGCGCGCCGGTGCAGACGTGCGCGTCGTCGCGCCCGCGCGGGACCCGGACCGCCTGCGCGCGCGGCTTCCGTGGACGAAGGATGCACCGTGGCTCGAGGTGATTCCCGGCGACATCCACCACTTCGCGATGCCCCCCGGTGCCATCGACCTCGCGATCCACGCCGCGAACACCGCGTCACCGGGCGAGATCGCGGACGATCCCAAGGGCATCGCGCGAATGGTCGTCGAGGGATCCACGCGCGCGTTTGCGCTCGCCGCGGCTGGCGGCGCCCGCCGCGTGCTGCAACTCAGCTCCGGCTCGGTGTGCGGCGCGCACTTCACGCCGTCGAAGCCGATCGCCGAGGACGATCCGGGCGAGCCGCAGGGCGACGGTCCGGCCGACCGGCTCGCGCGCGCCAAGCGTGAGGCGGAGCAGGCGCTGCTGCTCGCCGCCCGGCGACTGGACGCTCCCACGATCGTGTTCGCGCGGGGATTCGCGCTCTGCGGACCGTGGCTTCCGCTCAATTCGGCGTTCGCGTTCGGGAATTTCCTCGGCGCGGCGATGCGCGGCGGGCCGGTCATCGTGAGCGGCGACGGCACTCCTGTGCGCAGCTATCTTTACTCGAGTGACATGGTGGTGTGGCTCTGGACGCTCCTGTTGAAGGGCGCGAACGGCCGGGCCTATAACGTGGGGTCCGCGCACGCGGTGACGATCGGTGAGCTGGCGCACCGCGTGGCCGCGCTGCTTGGAGGCAGCGTGGAGATCGCGGCAGTTCCGAGTCCCGATGCGCATGCGCACTGGCATGTTCCCGACCTCACACGGGTCCGCGCCGAGCTGGGCCTCGAGGAGACCGTGCCGTTGAACGACGCGATCGTGAGGACGGCACAGTGGTGGGGCGAGCGCGGCGCGCCGGGCCGTGCGCCGGGAGGACCGCGATGAGCGGCCTGCTCCGCCGGATGCTGGAGCGCGTGCCGGCGGCCGCGCCGCTGGTGCGGCGAGCGGCCGAGTGGCAGGTGCGGCGTGCGGTGCGCGCGGCGGGATGCGATGTGCGCATCACTCGCGACGCGGTGGATGTGCTATCCGGCACGCAGATCGTGAGGCTGAGTCCGCGCCATCTCGTGTTCGC
>JADGQS010000073.1 GCA_017881585.1 Gemmatimonadaceae bacterium
GTCGACACGTCTGCGCAGTCGGGCGACCTGAGGCGCATCGTGGACAACGTGACCGTCGCATCGGCGGAACTGCGGCGCGCGACCACGCAGGTGAGCGATCTCGCCGAGCGGCTTTCCAAGTCGGAGGGGCGGCTGGACACGTTCCTCGCGAACGGCGACTCGATTCTCGCCAAGGTGAATTCGGGGAAGGGTTCGCTCGGCATGTTCGTGAACGATCCGTCGCTCTATCGCCGGAGCGACTCGCTGCTGGTGCAGCTCCAGGCGCTCATCGCCGACATCAAGGCGAACCCGGGCAAATACGTGCGGCTGCGCATCTTCTGATCGCGCAAGACCCTGACGGCGCGAGGTCGGCGGGATATCGTTCACCCAACACTCCAGCGGCTCTCGTTGTATCGAGCGTGTGGAGACGAATCCGCTACTCGCCAGAGAACCCTCGCCGCCGGGAGCGTCGTGGCTCAGACCGATGCATCCGACGCCGAGCTCGTTGCGCGGGTCCAGCGCGGAGATCGCGAGGCGTTCGACTGGCTCGCGCGACGATACGCGAAGCGCGCGTTCGCCGTGGCGAACCGGCTGCTGCAAAACGCCGCCGATGCCGAGGACGTGGTCCAGGATTCGTTCATCGCGACGGTCAACGCCATCGATTCGTTCGATCCAGGCCGGCCATTCGGCCCCTGGTTCATGCGGATCGTCGTGAACAAGGGGCTGACGGCGATTCGGTCGCGGGCCGCCGAGGCGACACACGTGCGCGGATCGGGGCTGTTGGAGGGCGACGCCGTCGCGGAATCGACCGAGTCGCTGCACGAACGTGCGGAAATCCGCGATCGATTCAGGGCCGCGCTTCAGCTCCTGCCGCAGCGGCAGCAGTTGATCGTGCAGCTCGCGGACGTGGAAGGATTCACGAGTGCGGAGATCGCCGGGCAGCTCGCGATTCCGAGTGGGACGGTGCGATGGCTCCTGCATCAGGCGCGCGAAACGCTCCGCGAAGCGCTCGCGCCGTTACGGAGGATGGATCGATGACCGACGAGGACGACGTGACGGAAGGGTACCGGACGCAGCTGCGCGACGCCGTCGATGACTTGGCCGCACGCGAAGCGGACTGGACCACGTTTCACACGCGGCTTGCCGAGGCGGTGGCGCCGCGGCTCGACGAGCTTCGCCGCCGCACGTCGGGCGGCTATCGCGCGACGGCCGCGGTGGGCGCGGCGTGGTGGGACTACGCGGCGCGTGCGGCACTCGCGGCCGTGCCGATCGGCCTCGCAGCCGCGCTGTTGTTGCTCACCTATCTGCGGTCGGGCAACGGACGAGCGAACGACGCGCTTCCTGCCGTCTCGCCGTCTGCGGTCGCGTCCGGCAGCGCCGACTCGGCGCGCGCCGCGTTCGAATCGGTCCTCACCGGAGCCGCGGCACCGCAGTCGGTGATGGCGACCCTGATCCCGGTTCCCGCGGCCGCGTTCCTTGCGGTGTCCGCCGGTGGGAGCGCCAAATGAGCGAAGCGGCCGGCGGGAGCGGAGCACGGAAGACGTGGTGGCGGGTCGGTCCTCGTGCAACGGCGACGATCGTGATCGTGGTCGTGTTCGTCGTGGGCGGGCTCGCGGGGGCGTCGTTGTTCCGCGAGTTCGGACGCGGCGAACGCGAGGGAAGGCCGAGGTTCGTTCCGGGAATGAAGCTGACGCCGGCTGGCGGCGAGGAGGCGGAGGAAGGACGCGAGCCCGGACGAGTGTCGGAGCGCGCCCGCACCCGGTTCGCGAAGGCCCTGGATCTCACTCCCGCCCAGGCCGCGGCGGTGGACAGCATCTCGCGGCACGAGTTCGAGGCGGTGAGCGCAGTCCGCGAGGAGACGTGGCCGCGCATGCAGGCCGTGCTCGACGGCACGCGCCGCCGCATCGACAGTGTCCTCACCCCCGGCCAGCGCACACGATATCACGACATGCTCGCCCGGCAGGAGGAACACTGGCGGCGCGAGGAGGCCGAGCGCGACAGCGGCACCAAGGCCGCCAAGAAACCGTGACCGCATCGACGCCATCGCTCTGAGCCGAGACCAACCGAAGAATGCTGTTTTTCGAAGTCGTGCGAGTCGCATTCGAGTCGCTGCGAGTCAACAAGATGCGTTCGCTCCTCACGATGCTCGGCATCGTGATCGGCGTTGCCGCGGTGATCGCCATGACCGCGCTCGGCAACGGCGCGTCGAAGGCGGTGCAGGATCGGATCACCGCTCTCGGTACGCGCCTGTTGCAGGTCGACGCCGCGCGCCAGCTGGTCGGCGGCATCGCCGTGCAGAACCCCGTCCGCATGACCGAGACGGATGCCAAGTATCTTCGCGATCACGCGACGATGCTCGCCGAAGTCGAGCCGCAGCAGGATCGCACTGTGCAGGTGACGTACCGGAACCAGAACACGAACACGCAGGTGACCGGAACGACGGCGAATTTCCTCCCGGTTCGCAGTTATGAGATCGACGTCGGTCGCATGTTCACGGAGCAGGAGGACCAGGCGCGTCGCCTGGTGGCCGTGCTGGGCGGCGACGTCGTGGGCATGCTGAACATGCCGTCGGCCGATGCCGTGATCGGCGACCACATCCGGATCAAGGGTGTGCAGTTCGAGATCGTCGGCGTGCTGAAATCCAAGGGCAACCAGGGGAATTTCGGCGAGCCGGACTCGCAGATCATCATTCCGTTCGAGACGGGCCGGTTCCGCATGTTCGGAACGCCGTATCTCAACGATCTGTTCGTGATGACTGCGAGCGAGGAGAACGTTCCGGCGGCGCTCGTCGAGGTCGAGCAGCTCCTGCGCCGCGCGCACAAGATCGGTGCCGGGAAGCCGGACGATTTCCGCATTCGGTCGTCCGAGGAGTTCCTGAAGACGCTGAGCGAGACCAGCCAGACGTTCACGCTGCTGCTCGCGGGCATCGCCTCGGTGTCGCTGCTCGTCGGCGGGATCGGGATCATGAACATCATGCTGGTGTCGGTCACCGAGCGGACGCGCGAAATCGGCATTCGCAAGGCGCTCGGCGCGACGCGCTTCAACATCCTCGCGCAATTCCTGATCGAGGCCGTGGTGCTCTGCCTCTTCGGTGGCCTCCTGGGGGCCGTCACCGGCATGGTATCAGCGCTGATCATGCACCAGGTCTTCGGCTGGAATACCGTTGTGGGGCCGGATTCCATTCTGCTGGCGTTCGTGTTCTCCGGCACGGTCGGCGTGCTGTTCGGTGTCTGGCCCGCGCGACGCGCCGCCGGGCTCGATCCTATCGAGGCGCTGCGGTTTGAATGAACTTTCCCACCATGGAAATGGATAGCATGAGACTTGGAACGATCGCCGCCGCGGGGGCGCTGCTGATCGCGACGGCAGGCACGGCCCGCGCGCAGCGCGCGGTCACTCGCGCCGACGTCGTGGCGGTGGCGCTCGCGCGCGGGCCGCGGATCGTTTTCGCGAGGGCGGATTCCACGGCGGCACACGCCGGGCTGTCGATCGCGAGCCAGTTCGAGAACCCGATCTTCGGGCTGAGCTATTCGAAGTCCGTGCCGCAGCAGCACTTCGCACTGGATGTGCCGCTCGACTATCCGTGGCTCCGGAAGGCGCGGGTCGGCGCTGCCGCGTCGGGCCTTGGCGCCGCGCGCTATCGCTTCGACTTCGAACGCGCCGCCGTCACGTTCGAGGCGGACACGGCGTACACCAACGCGCTCGCTGCCGCCAAGCGCGCCGAGTTTTCACGCGGCACGGCTCGCTACGCCGACAGCGTGCTGACGCTGGCGCGCCTGCGCCGCGATGCGGGCGACGGGAGCGAGCTCGACCTGCAGCTCGCCTCGGTGAGTCTCGGGCAGATCGCCAATGCAGCGGCGCGCGATTCGCTGGACGCCATCACAGCGGTCCTTGCGGTGCAGGCATTGATGGGACTTCCGTCCGACGCGCTGAGCCTGGTGCTGGCGGACACGCTCGAGGCCGGCGGCATTCCCACCGACGTGATCGCCGGGACTCAACTGCTCGTCGCGGCCGCCGAGGAGGAATTGAAACAGGCCGATCAGGCGCTGACGCTCGAGAAGCGGCTGCTGTTCGCGGCGCCGTCACTCACCGTCGGTTGGGAACAGCGCGACCCGACGGGCGCGGAGTCCGGCACGCTGCCGACCGTCGGCATCGCGCTGCCGCTCCCGCTCTTCAACCAGAATCGCGGCACCATCCTTCTTGCGCAGTCGCAGCGCGACCGGGCCGAAGCCGCGCTCGCGCTCGCGCGCCTCGAGGGTGCGCAACAGGCAGCGCGGGCCCGGCGCGCGCTCGCGCTCGCTCGCGACCGCCTCGCGCGGAGCGAGCGGCTTGTCGCCGCGGCCAATCTCGTCGCCCAGCTCTCGCTCATCGCGTATCGCGAAGGGGCATCGGCGCTTCCCAACGTGCTCGAGGCGCAGCGCATCGCTCGCGAGGCGCTCTCGCAATACGTGGACGACGTTGCCGCCGCCCGAAACGCGGCCGGCATCGTCCGACTGCTCACGCTCACCGTGCATCGAAACGACCAATGAAACGACAACTCCTCCTCGCCGCGCTGATCATCTCAACCGATGCGTGTGCGAAGAAAGCCGAGGAAGCGGAAAAGGCCCAGGCGGCGGTGAGCGCGCAGGTGGCGCCGGTCACGGCGCAGCACTTCACCGAGACCGTCGATGCGGTCGGCGCCGTGGCGGCGCGGCCGGGGCACATCGCGACGATGTCGGCGCCGTCACCGACGCGCGTGTCGAAGCTGTATGTCTCATTCGGCGCGCACGTGAAGGCCGGGGATCCGCTCGTCGAGTTCGAGCAGCCGGCGTTCGACGCCGCCGCGAAGGGCGCCGACGCGACGCTCGCCGCCGCGGAGAAGGCTCAGGAGCGCACGCAGCGCCTCGCAGACGCTGGAGTGGTCCCGCGCAAGGATGCAGAGGTTGCGGCGGCGGATCTCGGCGTCGCGCGGCTCAACGCGGTGAACGCGAAGCGCGCACGCGAACTGTCGACGCTGCGCTCGCCGATCGACGGCGTCGTGACGCGACTCAACGCCGTCCTCGGCGCGAGCGCGGATCCGTCGCAGGTGATGGTCGAGGTCTCCGATCCCTCGACGCTCGACGCGATGCTGGTGCTCTCGCCGTCGGACGCCGCGCGCGTGAAAGTCGGCGATCAGGTCGCGCTTCATGCCGGAGCCGCGGTGTCGGGTGATGCGATCGCGAGGGGACGGGTGGCCGACATCTCGGCCGCGGTCGATACCTCAAGTCGCGGAGTTCCCGCGCGCGTCGAGCTCGTCGCGGGAACCGGGGCGCTGCGAATCGGCCAGACGGTGTTCGGGAGGATCGCGGTCGCCGAGCACGACAAGGTGGTCATGGTGCCGCTCGAGGCGCTCGTGCCGACGGGCGAGGGCTTCAAGGTGTTCGTCGTGGACGAGAAGGGGATTGCCCAGTCGCGGCCGGTCAAGATCGGCGGGCGCACGGATCACGGCGCGTGGATCACCGACGGCCTCAAGCCGGGCGAGAACATCGTCACGCAGGGTGCGTACGGTGTCGACGACAGCACGAAGGTCGAGACGGGTGCGAAGCCGGAAGCCGGAAGCCGGAAGCCCGACGAGAAGGAAGAGAACGGACAGAAGGGAGAGAAGGGCACATCGAAGGACGGAAAGCCCGCGACCGCGAGCAAGAAGCCGTGACCGAAACACGCAGGCGCTGGGAGCTCTTCGACCTCATCGCGTCGCAGCGGAGGTTCATCTACCTGGCGGTGGCACTGCTGAGCGCGGGCGGTATCTGGTCCGCGTTCGTGCTGCCGTCGGCCGTGTATCCGGAGCTGAACTTCCAGCGGATCACCGTCGTCGCGCAGGGAACGTCGCTGTCGGCGCGGCAGCAGGTCTTCGCCCTTACGCGACCGATCGAAGAGGCCGTCAGCCTGGTGCCGGGCGTGACCCGCGTGCGCTCGCGGTCCATCCGCGGGTCGAGTGAAGTCCCGGTGAGCTTTGCGGAGGGCACGGACATGCCCTATGCGCTGCAGCTCGTCCGCACGCGCGTCGAGCAGATTCGCGGCGACCTGCCGCCGGGCATCGACATCGAGATCGAGCGCATGACGCCGACGCTCTTTCCCGTCGTGCAGTACAACATCGAGGGCGGCGATCCGGCCACGCTGTACGACATCGCGCGCTACCAGATCAAGCCGATCATCTCGCGCGTGCCGGGCGTCGGGCGTGTGGACGTGCAGGGCAGCGACGTGCGCGAGATCGAGGTCATTGCCGATCCGGCGCGCCTCGCGTCGGCCGGCCTCACGTACGACGATCTCGCGAGCGCCATCAGGCAGGGGATTTCGGTCGACGCCGTGGGCCGCGTGGCGGCCGATTACAAGCAGTATCTCGTCGTCTCGGCGCAGGAAGCGCATTCATCGGAGGACGTCGCGAACGTCGTGGTCAAGGGCGCAATGCGGGTTCGCGACCTCGCGACGGTCGTGCCGGGAACGGAAGACAAAGTTCGCATCGTGGCCGGGGACGGGCGTCCCGCGGCGCTCGTGAACATCACGCGACAGACCGGCGGCAACAGCATCGCCATCGCCGACAGCGTCGCGAGCGCGATGGCCACGCTCTCGAAGTCGCTCCCGCCGGGCGTGCATGTGAAGCTGGTATACGACCAGGCGTCGCTCGTGCGCGACGCCGTGCACTCGGTGCGCGACGCGATGCTGATCGGCGCGATCCTCGCCATCATCATCCTTCTGCTCTTCCTGCGCCACCTGCGCATCACCGCGATCAGCGCCACGGCCATCCCGCTCACGCTCACGATCACCGTGCTGCTGATGCGGATGTTCGGCCAGACGTTCAACCTGATGACGCTCGGCGCGATGGCGATCGCGATCGGGCTCGTCATCGACGACGCCGTCGTGATCACCGAGAACATCGTGCGTCACCTCCACCTCACCGCCGATCGCACCGCCGCGATCCGCGAGGCGGTGCAGGAGCTGATCTGGCCGGTGACGACGTCCACGATCACCACGGTCGTCGTCTTCCTCCCGCTTGGCATGCTCGAGGGTGTCGCCGGGCAGTTCTTCGCCGCGCTGTCGCTCACGCTGACGGTGAGCGTGCTCGTCTCGCTCGTCCTGGCGCTCACGGTGATCCCGCTGCTCGCCGAGCAGTTCCTGACGGCGGCCGATGCCGAACAGGACCCCAAGGCGGCGCCAAGCGGCGTATTCGCCCGCATCGGTGCGGCGATCGACTCGATCGCCGACCGGTACGAGCGCCTGCTGGGCTCCGTGCTCAATCACCCGCGCCTGATGATCGTCGCGGCGCTCGTGCTCGTCGCGCTTGGCGGCGGCGCGTATGCGCTCGTCGACACGGGATTCCTGCCGGACATGGACGAGGGCGCCTTCATCCTGGACTACTGGAGCCCGGGCGGCACCTCGCTCGCCGAGACCGACCGCCAGCTGCACACGATCGAGCACATCCTGGCCGAGACGCCGGAGATCACCGGCACCTCGCGCCGCCTCGGCGCCGAGCTCGGGTTGTTCGCGACTGAACAGAACCGCGGCGACATGAGCATCCGGCTCAAGCCGGAGTCGCAGCGCGATCGCGACATCTTCAAGATCATGGACGAGGTGCGCGGGAAGGTCGCTGCGGCGGTCCCGCGATTCCGCGTGGAGTTCCACCAGATCCTCTCGGACGTGCTCGGCGATGCTGAGGGGAATCCGGAGCCTGTGGAGATCAAGCTCTTCGGCGCGGATCTCAGCGGGCTGGAGAAGTACGCGGGAGTGATCGCGCCGAAGATCGGCAAAATCGAAGGGCTCGATGACTTCTTCGGCGGCATCGCCGAACCCGCCGCGGAGATGGAGATGAAGATCGGCGGTGCGGAGGCGGCGCGACTCGGCCTCACGCCCCAGCAGGTGAGCGCCGAGGTGAGCGGCGCGCTGCTCGGCGTGCCGGCCGGCGAGATCCGCCTCGACGACCGCTCGATCGGCATCAGGGTTCGTGCGTCGGACTCGGTGCGCTACAACGACCAGCGGCTTGGCGCGCTGCCGATCTTCGCGGCGCAAACACGGCAGTCGGCGCCGCTGGCCACGCTCGCGCAGTTCACCAAGGCGAACGTGCTGAGCGAGCACCTGCGCGAGAACCAGCAGCAGATGATCCACCTGACGGCGAGCGTCACCGACCGACCGCTCAACGCGGTCATCGCCGAAATCAAGGCGATCCTCGCGGAGAACCCCGCGCCCGACGGGATCCGCATCGAGATCGGTGGCCGCTACGCAAGTCAGCAGGCGGCCTTTGCGGCGCTGCTCCTGGTGCTGGGCCTCGCCGCTGTCAGCGTCATGGCGGTGATGGTGATCCAGTTCCGCTCGTTCGTCGAGCCGCTGGTGGTGCTGCTCGCTGCGCCGCTCTCGTTCGTGGGCGCGCTCGCGCTCCTGATCGTGACGAAGACCGCCCTGAACGTCGCCAGCTTCATGGGGCTCATCCTGCTCGTGGGGCTCATCGTGAAGAACGGCATCATTCTGCTCGACTTCACCAGGCATCGCATGCAATCGGGCGGCGTCGACCTCGAGACGGGAATCCGCGAGGCGGCGCGTGTCCGCCTGCGCCCGATCCTCATGACCACGCTGTGCACGCTCTTCGGCCTGCTGCCGCTCGCGCTCGGCCTGGGCGCCGGAAGCGAGATGCAGAAGCCGCTCGCGCTCGCCGTGATCGGCGGGCTCGCGCTCTCGACGCCGATCACGCTGTTCGTTGTTCCAGTTCTGCTCGTGGCTATCCGTGGACGTTCCTACAGAATGGAGGCCCAATGATACGCATCAAGACCGCTCTCATCGCGGCGCTCGCGCTTGCCGTCGCGGCGCCCGGCCTATCGGCGCAGGGTGTCACCGTGAAGGAGGAGAAGGCCGGCCTCCTGAAGAAGGCGACGATCACATCGGAGGCCGCAATCGCGACGGCCCAGGCCAAGCTCCCGAACGCCAAGCTGAAGGCTGCCGAGATCGAGCAAGAGAACGGCAAGCTGATTTATTCCTTCGACTTCGAGACCGCTGGCAAGACCGGCATCGACGAAGTCAACATCAACGCCCTCACCGGCAAACAGGTCGGCAAGGTGGAACACGAGTCTCCGGCCTCGGAAAAGAAGGAAGCGAAGGACGATTCGATCAAGGCAGCGAAGGCCAAGGCGAAGAAACCGTAGGGCAGAAGGGAGATCGGAGAAGAGCGGGGAGACCAGTGGCGAGTGGCGAGACCAGTGGGGAGTGGCGAGGGTGAGCGGGGAGTGGGGAGAACCGAGCGGCGAGGGGCGAGTGGGGAGATCTCCGCACCTCTCAGCAGGTCGCATCCCTCGCCACTTGTCTCGCCACTTGTCTCGCCACTTGTCTCGCCACTCCCCGCTGGTCTCGCCACTCCTGTCTTCCTCTCACTCACCTCTGCCGTTCGAAGCTCGAGATTCCTTCCCCCTTCGTGAGTCGACACCTAGGTTTGAGAGTATGCGCCTTCTCGTCGTAGAGGACGAACCCGAAGTCAGTGCGTTCCTGCTGCGCGTCCTGCGTGAGGCGGCCTGGGCCGCCGACGCGGCGCGCACGGGTGCGCAGGCGCTCAAGGCGCTCGCAGCGAGCGAGTACGACCTCGTGATCCTCGATCTCGGCCTGCCCGACATCGATGGTTTCGAGTTGTGCAGACTGATGCGCGAACGCGGCGATCGCACGCCGGTGCTCATGCTGACGGCGCGCGACGCCGTGAACGATCGCGTCCGCGGCCTCGACGCGGGCGCGGACGACTATCTCGCGAAGCCGTTCGCGGTCAGCGAGCTGCTCGCGCGGCTGCGCTCGCTCGCCCGGCGCCCGGCGAGCGCGCTGGAGCCGGTGCTGAAGATCGCCGACCTGCAGCTCGACCCCTCCACCCGCGGAGCGCGCCGCGGGAGCACGGAGATCGCGCTCACGTCGCGCGAGTATGCGCTGCTGGAATATCTCATGCGCAACCCTCGTCAGGTGCTGAGCCGCGCGAAGATCCTTGGCCATGTGTGGGACGACAACTTCGAGCCCGTCGCGAACGCCGTCGACGTGCTCGTCGGGCGCGTCCGCCGCAAGGTGGATCTCCCGGGGCTGGTCGCGCTCGTGCACACCGTTCGCGGGGCGGGCTACGCCATCACCGACCGCGCGCGGACCGCGCCGAATGGCGCTTAGCCGGCTTCGGCTCCGGCTGGCCGCAGGGTTCGCGTTCGCGTTTCTGGTGGCGCTGGCGATTCTCGTTTCGGTCGCGCTGGGCTACCTCTGGAAAGAATCGACACGACGGCTCGACAACCGGCTCGACGCCTCCGCCGACGGCGTCGCCGCTGCGGTGCGGCGCGTGCTGCAGGAATCACCCGACTCCTCGTTCGCGCGCGCCGCCAACGAGGTCGCTCGAGAGTGGCCGCCCAGCGGTGACCTCTTCGCCATCGTCGATGACGCCGGCGCGATGGTCGCAGGCGTAGGGCCGCGTGAGGTCATCGAGCGGATGCTGGCTGCGTGGGCCGCGGCGCGCTCACCGCACTTCGGCGCGGACAAGCCCGGCGACGACTACCGCGCGTCGGGCCTGCATGCGACCCTGCCGCGCGCCGGTGGCGCGCCTCTCAGGTTCGGCGTGCTCGCGTTCAGCTCCCTCGAAGGGATCGACAGCGACACACACGTTCTCGCCGTAGCGCTGGCGATCGCCGTGCCGCTCATCCTGCTCCTGAGCCTGGTGGCGGGCTACGGGCTCGCCCGGCGCGCACTGCGTCCCGTCGACGAGCTGGCGACGGCCATCGCCGGCATCGCACCGACGGATCTCTCCCGGCGCCTGCCCGTCGGTGACGCACACGATGAAGTCGCGGCGCTGGCCGCCGAATTCAACACGCTCCTGGAAAAGCTCGACGATGCGCAGCGCCGCAACCGCGGCTTCATTCGCGAGGCCGCGCACCAGATCCGCACGCCGCTCACGCTCGTGCTCGGCGAGGCCGGGCACGAACTCGCGGCGACGAGCACGACCCCCGATCGGATGCGCGGCACACTCGGCCGCATCCGCACCGCGGCCGAGCAGATGCGGCGCCGCGTGGACGAACTGTTCCTGCTCGCCGAGGCGCAGGCGGGCGAGAAAGTCCGGCTCGAGGACGACGTGGAACTCGACGGGCTGGTGCTCGATTGCACGGACCTGATGCGCGAGCGCGCGTCGGCGCTGGGCCGCTCGCTCGCGATCGGCACGGCCGAAGCCGTGGTGGTGCGGGGCAGCGCGTCGCTGCTGCAGGAGGCGCTGGTGGAACTGATCGAGAACGCGTGCCGGTATGGCGCCGCGGATGTTCCGGTCACGGTGTCGTGCGCCGCCGCGCCCGGTGGAGCTTCGCTCGAGGTGACGAGCGGCGGCGAGCCGTTCGTGATGGCGCCGCGACCCGACACGGGAGCGCCCGATGGCCTGGGGCTCCCGATCGTCGAGTGGATCGCGCGTGCCCACGGCGGCGCGCTGCAGGTCGCGCGCGAGGGATCGCTTAACGTGGTGACGATGACGCTGAGGTCGGGCTCCTAGCGGCCCTGTTCCTACTTGCCGGTGAGCAGGGCCCAGATTGCCGGCAACGCGCCGCAGACGAACATGATCACGCCCGTGATGATGGCCTTGGACTTGTCGAGTTTGCCCGCGTGCATCAGCCCGATGACGACCAGGACCGTGCTCCAGATCGTGAACACGTCGATCTGCCCGAGGAACTGGTAGAGCCCGTCGGACATCCCGACCGGATCGAAGAAGCGGGAGGCGGCGACCGACAGCTGATAGGGCGACGTCATCCTGCTCACGTCCATCGTCAGCCCCTCGACGAGGCTGACCACGCCCGCGATGATCCTGGGGAACCAGGAATACGAAGTGATCAGCAGCGCCGTGCCGAACGTGAGGCTGCTGCTCATGAAGAAGCGGCCCACGATCCAGGTGACCAGGCCGATGATCAGCAGCAGGATCGGCACGCCGACGACACCGGCGATGTTGATGCCGATGGCCATGATCGGTTTCGACTTGTCCACCATCTCCTGCGTGAGTTGCGGATTCGCTTTCATCTGCACGGCCATCGACTTCTGGATCTGCGCGTCGAAGATCGGCGAGAGCACGTTCTTGCTCGCGAAGAAGAGCGCGATCATCACGACGCAGACCACGAGGTACGGCACCATCGGGCTCGCCTTTGCGCGCCGCGCGAATACTTTCGCCGGTGACACGAAGATGTCGACGAAATCCTCCGCCATGCTGGCGTTGTCGGTGGGCGTCGGTGCGGCGGCTGCGGAGGGTTCCGACATCTCGTCCTCGAGTCGATTGGGTGGGCGTGCGCTGCCATAACCTTGCGTCCGAGTCGTGACGCCGCGCAAGAACTGCTTTAAAGCTGGCGGTAGCTCGCGTCGAGGCGGTCGAGCTCCGCCGACCACGTAAGGGCCTCGGCCGTGCGCCGGGCACCGGTGCGAAGCCGCACGGAGAGCGAGCCGTCGGTCGCCAGTCGCACCATCGCGGCGGCGCACGCGTCGACGTCGTTCGCGGGATACGCAATGCCGTTCTCGCCGTCGCGCAGGTGCTCGGCCACGCCGCCCGCCGGAGCCGCGATTACGGAGAGTCCGGACGCCATCGCTTCCAGCACCACGAGACCGAGGGTTTCGGTCGTCGAGGCAAATGCGAACGCGTCGGCGCTCGCGTAGAGTGCCGGGAGCGCGGCGTCGCGCTCGAGAAATCCGAGAAAGACGGTGCCGGGCGGCGCCGTCGCACGCAGTCGCTTTTCCTCGGGGCCGGCGCCGGCGACCACAAGACGCGCCACGCCGTGCGGGAGCTGCGATTCCGCGCGGCGATACGCTTCCATCACGACGTCTACTCCCTTTTCTGCGGCGAGGCGGCCGACGTACAGGAAAGTAAACGCGCCGTCGATGCCGAGTTTCACGCGAAGCTCCTGCGACCGGCGTGACGGATTGAAGCGGTCCGCATCGACTCCGCATCCCCACACCTCCACGTCGGAAACGCCAAGCCGCAAGAGATCGGCTCGCGATGCCTTCGAGGGCGTGAACGTGCGCCGCGCGCGCTTGTGGAACCGCGCGAGATAGCGCGCCACCGGTTTCGCGAGCCATGGCACGCCGTACGACGTCATGTAGCGGGAGAAGTCCGTGTGGTACGACGTCACGATCGGCACGCCCGCGCGCGCGGCCGCGATCTGTCCGACCCTGCCCACGATGAACTCCGTCGCGCAGTGGACGAGATCGGGCTTCAACCGGTCGATCGCCGCGCGCACGACCGCATAGTCGGGAAGCACAAGCCTCACGTCGGGATAGAGCGGGAGCGGCATGCTCGGCAGCGCGATCACGTTCGGGTCACGGCGCGCCGCGTCTTCGTGCGGATACCTCGGCGCGATCACGTGGACGTCCCATCCGCGTTCGCGCAGCCCGGCGACGGATATGGCCGTGACGACGGAGACGCCGTTGACCTGCGGCGGATAGGTGTCGGTGCAGTAGAGCACGCGCATGAGAGCAGTATATCGCAATCCGTCGTGACGAACCGGTGAAGATCGTGTCACGGGCTGGTGAGAGGGGAGATGCGAGCTTTCGGCCCGATGCGGAATGCGGAAGAGGAAT
>JADGQS010000013.1 GCA_017881585.1 Gemmatimonadaceae bacterium
CTCGGACAGCGCGTGGGCGAAGGCGGCGGAAACGGCGGCGCGCGCGACGCAGAGGTATCCGCGGCGCGCGGACTATTGGGTGCAGCGCGGGCAGATGGAGTTGAGGGCGGGGCAGGTGAAGCAGGCGGTCGTCTCGCTCAGGCGCGCGCTCGAGATCGATCCCAAGATTCCCGGCGCGCGGATGCTGATCGTGTCGTCGCTGGTCGACGCGAGTGAGTACGACAGCGCGATGGTCGCGATGCACGAGGCCTTGAAGGCCGGCGAAGACGCCGACAGGATCGGGCAGTTCGCGCTTGCGATCGGGAGCCGGTTGTTCAAGGTTGCGAACGAAGCTCAGCCCAAGACGATCCCGCCGTGGCAAAAGGTGCTGCCGTACGTAGCATACGCGGACACCGTGGCGAAGGATCGCACCACGAAGAACACTGCCAAGTTCGAAATGGGAGTGAGTCATTACTACCTCGCCACGCTGACGTATCCGGACGTGGTCACCCAGAAGAGCTGCGAAGGAGCCAAGCAGGTGCAGGACTACCTGATCGCGGCGTCGGGTGAGCTGCAATTCGGTGGCGCCACGAACCCTGCGGCCGTGAACCAATTGATGCCTGCCATCCAGCAAATGCAAACGGCCGTGGAGCAGGCAGTGAAAGTGTTCTGCGCACCACCGAAGAAGCCGGAAGCGAAAGGCCAGAAGCCGTAAGCCGGAAGCCGGAAGCCGGAGCCCGGAAGAACTGCAAAGGCCCGCCGCTCAACACGAGCGGCGGGCCTTTGCCTATCAGTCCGGTCCGTCGTCGGTCTTCGGTCGTCGGTCTTCCATCTTCCATCTTCCATCTTCCATCTTCCATCTATCTTTCCCTCGTGCCCGCCACCCGCTTCGATTCCGCGTACCACGCGCCGGTGCTCGTCGCAGAAGTCCTCGAGGCGCTGCGTTTGCAGCCCGGCGCGCGGCGCATGCTCGACGGCACGCTCGGCGGCGGCGGCCACTCGCTCGCGCTCCTCGAGGCTGGCGCCGACGTCACCGGCCTCGATCGCGATCCCGAAGCGATTGCCGCCGCGCGCGCGCGGCTCGCGCCGTTCGAATCGGAGGGCCGCTTCCGCGCCATCGAGTCGAACTTCGCCGACCTCGACAAGATCCGCGAACTTGACGGCGTCGCATTCGACGGCATCGTGCTCGACCTCGGTGTTTCCTCGCACCAGTTCGACGACGAATCGCGCGGCTTCTCTTTCCGCGAAGGTGCAGTGTTGGACATGAGGATGTGGGCAGACGAAAGACGACAGGCGACGGACGACCGAGGGCAGACGGCTGCCGAGATGCTGAACACTGCGGACGAGGAAGAGCTTAAGACGATCTTCAAGGAGTTCGGCGACGAACCCAAGGGCGGGCGCCTCGCCCGCGAGATTGTTCGCCGTCGAGGGAACCGCCCTTTCGTTACGAGCGACGACTTCGTCGGCGCCATCCGCGCCGTCCTCGGGCCGCGCTCCGGCCCCGGCGACTTCGCGCGGCTCTTCCAGGCGCTGCGCATCGCCGTCAACGGCGAACTCGACGCGCTCACTCGAGCGCTCCCTGCGCTGCGTGACCGTCTGGCCCCGGCGGGCGTCATCGCGGTGATCGCCTATCACTCGGGGGAGGACCGGATCGTGAAGCACGCCTTCCGCGAGTGGAGCCGTTCCTGTGTCTGCCCGCCGAAGCAAATCGTGTGCAATTGTCGTGGCCGCCCGCTGGGCGAGCTCCTCACCCGGAAGGCCGTGAACGCCACCTCGGAAGAAACCGCGCGCAACCCGCGCGCCCGCAGCGCCCATCTCCGCGCCTGGCGGAAGGATTCCTCAGCCGCGTCCGTAACCCGGACGGCGTGACGTGCGCGGCCGCTCGCTCGTCGCCCTTGTTCTCGTCGGTTTCGTCCTCGTGTCCACGGGCGTCATATGGAGGCGGAGCTTCGGCAACGCGCGCGCCCGCGAACAGCAGCGCCTCGAGCAGCAGCGAGGCGCACTGGAGGCGGAGCGCGCGAAGCTCGAAGGCGACATCCGCGACGCGTCGAGCCGCGCCACGCTCGCGAAAGTGGCCGAGGAACGTCTCAACATGCACATCCCGAGTGACAGCCTCGTGATCTACCTGCAGCGCCCCGCGAAGAGACGGGCACCGCGTGATCCGCACTAGTCGCGTCGGGCTGGTGCACGCGGCGTTCGCGCTGTTCGGGGTGGTCCTCGTCGGGCGCGCGGCGCAGGTGCAGCTGTTCCAGACATCCATCTGGCGCACGAAAGCTCGCAACCAACAGATGGCCGCGTCGCCGCTTCCCGCGCCGCGCGGCATGATCCTCGACGAGAGCGGCGCGATGCTCGTGGAGAGCCGCCAGCTCGTGCGGCTCAACGTCGCGCCGCGTGAGGTGGCGGGCGACAGCAAGAAAAATCCGTACGCCGCGCAGCGCCGGCTCGCGGCCCTCGCACGCACCCTCGCGCATGCGAGCGTCTCACCAGAGTGGGTGGCGCGCGCGACCGACACGATCCGCGTCTGGGTGACGATCCCCGGCCGATACCTGATGAGCGATGTCTCAACGGTCGTGGCGATGCGCGGCGTCCACTCGGAGCCTGTGCTCGAGCGCGTGCCGCCCGCGAACGACGGCCTGCGCCGCCTGGTCGGCCGCGTCGACGATGCCGGCGAACCGGTCGACGGGCTCGAGAAGGCGCTCGACCCGGTGCTGCGCGGCGAGTCGGGCCACACCGCCCTCCTCCGCGACGCCAAGGGTACGCGCTTCGACTCGCCCACGCTCAGTGCCGACAATGCAAAGCCGGGTCGCACGGTCGTGCTGACCGTGAACCAGACGCTGCAGGATATCGCCGAAAAAGCACTCGGCGACGCCGTGCACCAGACGGGCGCGACGGGTGGGGATATAGTCATGCTCGACCCCAATAGCGGAGAAGTGCGCGCGATGGCCAGCCGCCGCGCCGATCCGCTCTCGACGTCCGCGACCGCGCTCACCGAGCCGTACGAGCCGGGCTCCACGCTCAAGCCCTTCGTCGCCGCGCGTTTACTGGACTTGCACCGCGCCCGCGTGGACGAGGTGATGAACACCTACAACGGCATGTTCGAACTCAACGGCCGCAAGATCGTGGACGATCATCCCTCGCCGAGTTTCTCGCTGGCCGACGTGATCCGTTTTTCGAGCAACATCGGGATCGTGCAGTTCGCGATGCGTTTTTCGCCGCGCGAGCAGTACGAACTGCTGCGCGACGTGGGGTTCGGGTCGCCGTCCGGGCTGCCGTATCCCGCCGAGGAGAGCGGCCGCCTCCCCACGCCGCAGCGCTGGGACAAGCTGACGCCCGCCTCGCTCGCGATGGGCTACGCGCTGAACGTGACGCCGCTGCAGCTCGCGAATGCGTACGCCGCGATCGCGAACGGCGGCGAGCTGATGCAGCCGGCGATCGTGAAGGAGATTCGCGGGACGGACGGCACCGTGCTCTATCGTCACCAGCGCACCGTCGTGCGCCGCGTGATGACGGAGGAGACGGCGCGCACGGTGCGCGGCCTGCTGCGCGGCGTGGTCGAAAGCGGCACCGGTGAATCCGCGAGTCTCGCGACGTTCGACGTCGCCGGAAAGACCGGTACCGCCAAGCGCACCGAGCATGGCAAATACGTGGCGGGGAAGTACACCGCGAGTTTCGTGGCCCTCTTTCCCGCGGACAATCCGCAGCTCGTGATCCTCATCAAGCTCGACAACCCGTCGTCGTCGATCTACGGCGGCAAGGCGGCGGCGCCGGTGCTGAAGACTGTGCTGCAGGCGGCGATCGCCGCGCGTGATGCGTCGCTCGACCGCAGGAATCTCGCCGCGGTTCCGAAGCGCGTAAATGCGACGATGGCGCTGCCCGAAAGCGTCGTGAGCGCTGATTCGATCGTGCGCGTGACCGAATCCGGCAGCGTGCCCTACGTGTATCGCCTCGATTCGCCCAAGAAGCCGTCGACGGCTGCGATCGCGACGCGCGCGGTCCCCGACGTGCGCGGATTCCCGGTGCGGCGCGCGGTGTACGCGCTGCATCGCGCAGGGTTCCGTGTGTCGCTCGCGACCGCCGATGCGTCCGGCTCTGCGAGCACGACGGCGCCGCCGGCGGGAACGCTCGCGCCGTCCGGCACCACCGTGCGCCTCCTGCGCGCGCCGTGAAGCCCGTTCGCCTCTCGGACATCGCGGACGCGCTCGCTCGAGCGGGACTCCTCGTGGCCACGACCGGCGCGCTCCCGGAGACGGTCAGCGCGATCTCCGACGACAGCCGCGCGCTCGGCGCCGGCGCGCTCTTCGTGGCGGTGCGCGGCTCGAGTCGCGATGGCCATGACTTCCTCGGCGCGGCAGCCGCCTCCGGGGCCGTCGCCGCCGTCCTGGAGGATCCGGCGCGGAGCGCGCTCCCCTCGATCGTCGTGCGCGACGGGCGGCGGGCCGCGGCCGTCGCGGCCGCCGCGTTCTACGGCGAGCCGGCGAGTGGAATGCGGTTCATCGGCGTCACGGGCACGAACGGAAAGACCACGACGGTCGGGATGCTGCGCCACCTGTTCGACGAACCGGACTCGCGCAGCGCGAGCATCGGCACGCTCGGGACGCTGATCGGGAGCAAGGGTGAGCCGGTGAAGGGAAGCGGCGCATCGCTCACGACACCGGGGCCGATCGAGCTGCAGCGTACGCTGCGGGCGCTCGCGGATGCCGGCGTGCGAACGGTCGCGATCGAGGTCTCGTCGCATTCGTTGCACCAGCGGCGCGTGGAGGGCGTGCGGTTCGACGCTGCCGTCTTCACGAACCTCACGCGCGACCATCTCGACTATCACGGCACGATGGACGCGTACTTGGCGGCGAAGGCGTCGCTCGTGCCGCAGCTGAGCAATGATGGCGTTGCGGTAGTGAACGACGACGATCGTGCATGGGACGCGCTGCCCGTCGCGCCGCGCCGGGTGACGTTCGGCGTGACCAGCACTCGCGCAGACGTGCGCGCGGAACGGCTGGAATTCGATTCCGCCGGCAGTACGTGGCGCCTCACGACGAAGGATGCGTCGGCCGACGTGCACCTCTCACTCATGGGCGATTTCAACGTCGCCAACGCGCTTGGCGCCGCTGCGGCGGCATTCGCTCTTGGCATGGCCGTTCCGATCATCGCCCACCGCCTCGTCACGCAGCCCCAGGTGCCCGGCCGGCTCGAGATCGTCGGCGAGCGCCCGATGGTGCTTCGCGACTACGCCCACACACCCGACGCGCTCGAACGCGCGCTCACCGCGCTGCGTCCATTTACGCCGGGCGCGCTGATCGTCGTGTTCGGCGCCGGCGGCGATCGCGACCGCGGCAAGCGTCCGCTCATGGGGCAGGTGGCCGCTCGCCTGGCCGATCGCGTGATCATCACGAGCGACAACCCGCGCACGGAAGATCCGGAGCGCATTCTCGACGACATCGCTGCGGCACTGACGCCCGGACACTTTGAACGCATCGAGGACCGCCGCGCGGCGATCGAATACGCGATCGCTACGGCGGATCCCGCGCTCGATGTCGTCCTGCTCGCGGGGAAGGGGCACGAGGACTACCAGGTGCGCGGCACCACGAAATATCCGTTTGACGAAAAGGAAATCGTCGGCGCGATCCTCGCGGCCGCACGCACGAAGGTGAACGCGCGATGAACGCATGAGCACGTTCTGGACGCTCGCGCGTGTCGCGCGTGCACTCGGCGGCGGTCCGAGCGACGACCGCCCGATCCGCGCGGTGTGCACGGATACGCGCGCGATCGAGCGCGGCGACCTGTTCGTCGCGCTCAAGGGCGAGCATCACGATGCGCACCTGTTTCTCGCCGAGGCCGTGGCGAAGGGCGCGGCGGCCGTCATCGTGCACGATGGGGAACGGGCGAAGGGGCTCGGCGTCCCGGTGTACGTCGTGCCGGACACGCTGCACGCGCTCGGCGACCTTGGCCGCGCGCGGCGGCTTGCCTGGGGCGGGCCGCTGGTCGCCGTCGGGGGCTCGAACGGCAAGACGAGCACGAAGGAACTGATCCGCGCCGCACTCGGTGCACGCCTCGACGTGCACGCGACGAAAGGGAACCTCAACAACCAGATCGGCGTGCCGCTCACGCTGCTCGCGATCCCCGACGGCGCAGACGTGGTGGTCGCCGAGCTCGGCACGAACGTTCCCGGCGAGATTGCCCTGCTGCGGCGGATCGTCGAGCCGTCCATCGCCGTGGTGACCACGGTGCAGGAAGAACATCTCGAGGGATTCGGCGATCTCGCGGGCGTAATGCGTGAGGAGGCCTCGCTGCTCGACGGCGTGGCGGTCGCGGTCGTTCCCTCGGACGAGCCCGCGCTCGTGTCGGAGTCGGTGCGCCGCGCGCGGCGCACGGTGACGGCCGGCGTCGGCAGCGGCGAGGTGATGGCAACGGCCATCACACTGGCCGCGGACGGCACCGGGACGGTCGTGGTCGATGGCGTGCATGTCCGCGTGCCGCTGCGCGGCCGGCACAACCTCAACAACGCGATGCTGGCGCTGGCGGTGGCGCGGGAATGCGGGGTGCGGATAGAGGACGCGGGTGCGGCGATCGCCGCAATGAATGTCTCGGCCGTGCCGTCCATGCGCTCCGCCGTCGAGCCGCTCGGCGAGGCGATGCTCATCAACGACGCGTACAACTCGAATCCGGGCTCGGCGCGCGCCGCGCTCGCGCTCCTCAAGCAAGTCGGCGCCGGTCGCCAGCGCGTCGCCGTGCTGGGGACGATGCGCGAGCTCGGCGCACACGCCGCGCGGGCGCACGCGGAGGTCGCCCGCGAGGCGCTGAGGTCGGGAGCCACGATCGTGGCCGGTATCGGAGAATTCGCGGCGGCGCTGCAACAGGTCGCGCCGAACGACGATCGCGTGGTGACCGCGAACGACATCGACGATCTCTGGCCGAAGTTGCGGTCCCGCCTCGCCGCGGATGCCGTGATCCTGCTCAAGGCGTCACGCGGCGTGCGTCTCGAGCGTCTTCTGCCACACCTCACCGCGTGGGCGGCCGAAGACGTGTCTCCCTATCGAACGAGCTGATCCGAGCAGATGCTCTACTACTTCCTGTATCCGTTCCGCCAGCATTTTGGGCCGTTTCGCGTATTCGGCTACCTGTCGTTTCGCGCGGCCGGCGCCGCGGTGACGGCGCTGCTGGTCGCGTTCATCGTCGGTCCGATGATCGTGCGATGGCTCCAGCGCATGCAGATCCACCAGGTGGTGCGCGAGGGGACGCCGGATTCGCACGCGTCGAAAGGCACGACGCCGACGATGGGCGGATTCATCATACTCGCGGCCACGCTGGTGCCGACGCTGCTCTGGATGCGCCTCGAAAACCGCTACGTGTGGCTCGCCCTCGCGGTGACGCTGCTGATGGGCGCGATCGGATTTCTCGACGACTTCCTCAAGCTGAAACAGAAGCGCGAGGGGCGGGAGAATCGCGGGCTCGTGGAGCGCTACAAGCTCGCCGGCCAGGTGACGATCGGCTTCGCGCTGGCCGTATATATCTGGAAGGCGCCGCTCAATTCGCTGCCGGGTGCCTCCACCACGCTGCCGTTCCTCAAGTACATGCTGGTGGTTCCCGCGACGATCGGCGCGGCGTGGCTGTATGTGCCATTCGTGACGTTCGTGATGACGGCCACCAGCAACGCCGTAAACCTGACGGACGGACTCGATGGGCTTGCCGCGGGCCTCATGGCGATCGCGATGGCGACCTTCGCGATTTTCGCCTACGCGATGGGCCGCACGGACGCGTCGTCGTACCTGCAGCTCTTCTATCTCCGCGACGCCGGCGAGCTGACCATATTCTGCACGGCCGTGTTCGGCGCGTCGGTTGGTTTTCTCTGGTACAACGCGCACCCGGCGCAGGTCTTCATGGGCGACACCGGCGCGCTCGCGCTCGGCGGCGCACTCGGCGCGGTCGCCATCCTGCTCAAGTCGGAGTTCCTGGTGGTGTTCGTCGGCGGGGTGTTCGTCGCGGAGACGACGTCGGTGCTGGTCCAGCGGCTGGTATTCAAGTACCGGCGCAGGCGGTACGGGCTCGCGTATGCGCAGCAGCATCGTGTCTTCCGGCGAGCGCCGCTGCACCACCACTTCGAGCTGAAGGGATGGCCGGAGACGCAGGTCGTCGTGCGATTCTGGATCCTGGGAATTCTCTGCGCGTTCGTGGCGCTCAGCACGCTCAAGCTTCGGTGATCCGCGAACTGATTCTTCGAGGAGAAGTCGCGGTCGTCGGACTCGGCCGCAGCGGCCAGTCCGTGTCGCGGTTGCTGCGCCGCGCGGGGGCACGCGTCTATGCGTCGGACGCCGCGGAGGCCGACCCGGGGATCGTGGCGCAACTGGCCGGCATCGGCGTCGATGCGGGCACCGGCGGCCACGATCTCGATCGGATCGCGGCCGCGGCCGTCGTCGTCTCCAGTCCGGGCGTGCCGCCCGATGCACCGCCGCTGGCACGCGCGCGAGAGCGGGCCGTGCCGATCGTGAGCGAGGTGGAAGTCGCACTCGCGTTTCTTCCAGCGGCGAAGTACATCGCCGTGACCGGAACCAACGGCAAGAGCACGGTGACCGCGCTGGTCGCTCACCTGCTGCGCGCGCTCGGGCTCGACGCCGTCGCGGCGGGGAACATCGGCACGCCGCTATCGGACGTCGCGCTCAAGGTGACGCCGCCGGCGTGGATCGCGCTCGAGCTCTCGAGTTTTCAGCTGCACGACACTCCCAGTATCGATCCCGAGGTCGGCGTGCTCACGAATCTCGAACCCGACCATCTCGACCGCTACAAGTCGCTGCAGGAATACTACGCGGACAAGATGCGGCTCTTCGCGAACGCGGCGGACCGGTCGATCTGGGTGACGAACGAGGACGATGCCGAGGTCGAACGCCGCACGTCGAGGCTGCCGGGCACCCGGCATCGCTTCTCGATGCGCGACGAGAGGGCCGACGCCGGGCCGTCCGCCACGGCGCTCACGTGGCAACTGCTCGGCTCCGACTTCGTCACGACCGCCGACATCCCGCTGCTCGGAAATCACAACATCGCCAATACGCTCGCGTCCGCGCTCGCCGTGTCAGTGGCCGATGCCGCGCACCGCACCGCGGCCGCGCGGGAAAGGCTCGCGGAGGGCGTCCGGACGTTCAAGGCGCTGCCGCATCGGCTCGAGGTCGTCGCGGACGTTGACGGCGTGCTCTGGATCGACGACTCCAAGGCGACCAACGTGAGTTCCGCGCGCGTCGCGATCGAGGCGATGACGCGGCCCACCGTCGTGCTCCTGGGCGGGAAGCACAAGAACGAGCCGTATACGGCGCTGCTCGATGGGCTCGCCAGGCATGCGTCGCTCGTTATCGCGTACGGCAATGCGGCGCCGGTGATCGAGGCCGATCTGGCGGGCCGCGTGCCGCTCGTGCGTCTCGGGTCGTCTTTTCATGATGTGATCGCGTGCGCCAGGACCGCTGCCAGGCCCGGGGGTGCGGTGCTGCTTTCTCCGGCCTGCTCGAGCTACGACATGTTCACCAACTACGAAGAGCGGGGCGACACCTTTCGCCGCCTCGCCACGATGCGATGACCGCGGCCGCCTTTTCGGTCGCGCAGGCGCACGAGCGCTGGAGGATGTCCATAGAGGCGCGGGCGCTCGTGGTGGTGACCGCCGTCCTCCTCGCGTTCGGCCTCGCGTCGCTCTACAGCGCGAGCGCGTTCGAGGCCGTGCGGGACAAGCTGCCGAGTTCGTACTTTCTCCTGAAGCAGGTCACCGGAGTCGGAGTGGGGATGGTCTTCTTCGCGATCGCGGCCAAGGCGGACGCCGAACTCTGGCGGAAGTTCGCGTGGGTCGTGATGGGGATGGCCCTGTTCGCGATGCTGCTCACCGTATTGCCCTTCACCAAGAGCTTCGCGCCGCCGATCCTTGGCGCGCGCCGTTACCTGATGGGCGGCTCGGTGCAGCCGTCGGAGTTCGCGAAGCTCGCGGTGATCGTGTGGACCGCGATGCTCGTGGTGAAGAAGGCTGACCAGCTCAAGCGGCTGACCAAGGGCCTGCTCCCGATCCTCCTCGTCATCGGCGCGCTCGACGTGCTGGCGGCGCTCGAGCCCGACCTCTCGACGGTGCTCTTCTTCTCCCTGCAGATGGTGATCATCGTGTTCGCCGCCGGCGCGCGCATCGGACACTTCGTCTTCCTCGGCATCGTCTTCACGCCGATCCTGTGGGCCGAGACGCAGCGCCTGCAATATGTGATGGAACGGCTCATGGGATTTTCGGAGATGGCCGGCGCGGCGCACGCGAAGGTCAACTATCAGCTCGTGCAGTCGCTCATTGCGGTCGGTTCGGGTGGGTGGTTCGGCGCGGGCTTCGGCGAGGGCCGCCAGCAGAACGGATTTCTGCCGCTCTCGTACGACGACTTCATCGGGAGCAGCATCGGCGAAGAGTGGGGGTTCGTGGGAATCGCCGCGCTGATCGCGCTCTACGCATTGTGGGGCTGGCTCGGGTTCAAGATCGCGAAGCAGGCGCGCACGCCGTTCCAGTCGCTCGTGGCGATCGGGATCACCACGACGATGATCATCACGGCGTACCTGCACATCGGCGTCGTCATCGGGCTGCTACCGACGACCGGGCTGACACTGCCGTTCATCTCCTTTGGCCGCTCGAATCTCGTCCTCTCGATGCTGATGACGGGGATCCTCGTGAACATCGGGAGCGTGCGCGAGCGTGCGATCGCCGAACGCGCGACGGATCCAACGGGATCGCTCATGGTGCCCTCGCGGTGAACGTCCTCTTCGCCGGTGGCGGCACCGGCGGACACTTGTATCCCGGGCTCGCGATCGCGAGGGCACTCGTTCGGCTCGATCGCTCGGTGACGCCCCACTTCGTGGGCGCGCGGCGCGGCATCGAACGCGACGTCCTGCCGAAGACGGAGTTTCCGCACACGCTGCTCGACCTGCATCCACTCTATCGTCCGGCCGTCTGGAAGAACTGGCGCACGGTGCGCGGCGCGTTCTCCGCGTGGAGCGGGATGGGGAAGCTCGGCCGCGAGCTGAACCCTGCACTGGTCGTGGGCACGGGCGGCTACGCGAGCGGCGCCGCGCTCGCGTGGGCGTGGACGCACGGCGTGAAGGTCGCGCAGCACATCGGCGACAGTCATCCAGGCGCGACCGCGCGACTGTTCACGCGCATCTCGAGAGAAGCGTATCTCGGATTCCCCGAGGCGGAGCGGTGGCTGCCCCACACGGGCTGCCTGTTTCGCATCACCGGCAATCCGATCGAGCCGCCGCCGGACATTCGCCCCGACCCGGCGGCCGCGCGCGCCAAATGGGGATTCCCGCCGGGCGCGCGCGTGCTGCTCGTGTTCGGCGGAAGCCAGGGTGCCCGCGCGATGAACCACGTGGTCGCGGCGTGGGTCGACCAGGGCATTCCGGAATCGCTCTGCGTCATCTGGGCGACGGGAGCGGGGCAGTACGATGCGTTCCGCCAGTTCGACCGCGCGGATGTGCGCGTGGTGCCGTATCTCTCGCCGATCGCGGACGCGTACGCCGCCGCGGACATGGCGTTCGTGCGCGGCGGGATGATGGGAACGTCGGAGCTGTGTGCATGGGGGGTGCCGATGATCATCTGCCCGCTGCCGACGGCGGCGATGGATCATCAGACGTCCAACGCGCTCGCGCTCGAACGGGCGGGGGCGGCGGTTCACCTGGCGCAGACGCGACTCACGCGCGACACGCTGGATGCAACCGTGCGGTCGCTGCTCGGTGAACCGGCGAGAATGAAATCGCTGCGCGATCATGCGATCGCCCGTGCGCGGCCGAACGCGGCGAGGGAGATCGCGGGGCACATTCTCGCGCTGCTCGGCGGAGCGGCGAGATGAGAGATGAATGCGGGATGCGGGGTGGGCTGCGGGACTTTCCCGCAATTGCAGATTGCAGAAGAGGATTTCGGAATTCGGGGCAAGATGTGAGAAGAGAGTTTGAATGCGGGATGGGGAAACGGCGAACTCATCTCGAATCTCTCATTTATTCCCGGCCCCGGATTCATCTCGCCACTCCCCTCTTATCCGAATCCCGCATTCCTCATCTGCAACCTGCAATTGCGGGGAAGTCCCGCATCCCGTCTCATCGCTCATAGCTTTCAGTCATGCCCCTGATTGATCAGTCCGATCCCCGCCCAGTCCACTTCATGGGCATCGCCGGCGCGGGCATGTGCGCGCTGGCCGAGCTGTGCCAGCGACGGGGCGTGAAGGTGACGGGTTGCGATCAGAATCCGAGTGGTGCGCCGGATCTCGCAGGTCTCGGCATCAACGTCAGCGCAGGCCACGGCGCCGCGCACGTCGACGGTCATCGTGCGCTCGTCGTGAGTTCGGCGATCCCGAAGGACCATCCCGAAATCACGCGCGCCAAATCGCTCGGCATTCCGGTCATCCGCAGAGCCGAAGCGCTCGCGGAAGCCACCGCCGGCGGAACGCTCGTCGCAATCGCCGGCACGCACGGCAAGTCGACCACCACCGTGATGACCACCGGGGTCCTCGCCGCCGCGGGCATCAATCCCACCGGCGTTGTCGGCGCGCGTGTGGCGTCGTGGAACGGAAACCTGAGCAGCGGCGGCAACGATGTCTTCGTCGTCGAAGCAGACGAATATGACCGGAGTTTTCTCGCGCTCGCACCGGACGTCGCCGTCGTCACGAACGTCGAGGCCGACCACCTCGACATCTATCGCGATCTCGACGACGTGCGCGGGGCCTTCAACCAATTCGTGCGCGGCGCGCGCTGGATCGTACTCTGCGCGGATCAGGCGAATTCGAACAATCTCCACACGCCGCCCACCGCGGAAGTCGTGCGCTACGGCATAGGCAGCATCGAGGCGCGGCTCGTTGCCCGCAAGATCGCGACGAGCGACGGGCGCACCTCCTTCGACGTGAAGTTCGACGGCAAGGCCAGCGGCCGGGTCACGATCGGCGCGGTGGGCGAGCACAACGTCCTCAACGCGCTCGCGGCGCTCGGCGTCGGACTGTCGCGATTCGGCGTGACCGTCGAGCAGATGGCGCCGGGCCTCGCGAACTTCGTCGGCGCGGAGCGTCGGTTCCAGCGGATCGGCTCCGCGCGGGGCGTGAGCGTCGTGGACGACTACGCGCATCATCCCACGGAAATCCGGGCGACGCTTTCCGCCGCGCGCCTCGCGTTCCCGGGCCGGAGGATCGTCGTCGCGTTCCAGCCGCATCTCTTCTCTCGCACGCGCGACTTCGCGCCGGAGTTCGGCTTGGCGCTCGCGAAAGCGGATCAGCTGTTTCTGGCCGACATCTATCCCGCCCGCGAAAAGCCGATCCCGGGCGTCACGAGCCAGCTGATCGCCGAGAGCACCACCGTCGCCGGCCGCCGGCCCGCCTGGATGGGGGCGCGACCGGATCTCGCTCGGGCCCTCGCTGGATTCGTGAAGGACGGCGACCTTGTCCTGACCGTCGGGGCGGGGGACATCACGAAGACGGGGCCCGAACTGCTCGCGCTCCTCGGCGCACGCGAATGACCGACGAAGCGCCGCCCAATCCGCGCTCGCCGGCGATGAGAATGCTGCGCCGGACCGGTGCAGGTCTGGCCGTGCTGATCGTGGTCGCGGGCCCGTGGTGGGCCCCCCTAATACTTCGCCAGCTCGACTTCTTTCGCGTGAGGCGCGTGGAGATCGACGGCGCGCGTTACGTCAGCCCCGATGAGATCGTTTCGCGATTGAGGATAGACACCACGGCGTCGCTGTTCGACGACGTGGGACCGTTGGAGAAGCGTGTGCGGCAGCATCCGTCCGTTCGCGACGTGCGCATCGAGCGGAAACTGCCGGGCACCCTGCTCGTGCGGATCACGGAAAACCTGCCCGTCGCGTTCGTTCAGGCGGCGTCGGGGCTCGTGGCGGTGGATGCGACCGGACGTTCTCTCCCGGTCGATCCGGCCACGGCTGACGTGGACCTTCCGGTGCTCGCCGTGCGCGACACGCTCTCGTTGCGCGTGCTCGGCGAGGTACGCGATCAGTTGCCGGCGCTCTTCGCACGCATCGGAGAAGTGCGGCGTCTTCCCCGCGGCGGTTCGTTTTATCTGCTGTTTCGCTTGACCGAATCACCGACCAATCTCGCGCACGACGTGCTCGCTTCGGGCGACGTCGGCGCGGACCGTTTGTCAGACATCGTTCCCGTCGAGCAGGATCTGGCCCGTCGAAAGTTACGCGCCACCGAACTCGACTTGCGTTTCCGCGACCAGGTAATCGCCCGCTTGCCATGAACGTGCCATGAATCTCGACCGACTCGTTGCCGGCCTCGACATAGGATCCGCGAAGACCACCGCCGTCATCGCGGAGGTCGTCGGCGATCTGCCGAAACATCCCACTGTCAACATCCTCGGCGTGGGACAGGCGCGCACCACCGGACTCCGCCGCGGCGTTGTCGCCGACATCGACGAAACGACCCGTTCCATCACGAAGGCGCTGCAGGACGCCGAGCGCATGGCCGGCGCCAAGGTGCACACCGTGTACGCGGGCATCGCCGGCGAACACGTGCAGGCCATGACATCGAAGGGCATCGCGTCCGTGACGGGCTCCGAGATCTCCAAAGCCGACGTGGATCGCGCCAATTCCGTTGCGCGCGCGCAGGCCATCCCACAGGACCGCGAGCTCATCCACGCGATCCCGCAGGAGTACACCGTCGACAAGAACATCGGCATTCGCGATCCGATCGGGATGATCGGCACGCGTCTCGAGACCGAGATGTACCTCGTGACGATCGGTATGTCGCCCGCGATGAACCTGCGGAAGGCGGTCGAGAAATCGGGCTACAAGGTTGGCGAACTCGTGCTCGAGCCTCTCGCCAGCGCGCTCAGCGTGCTCACCGAAGACGAGAAGGAGCTGGGCGTGTGTCTCGTGGAAATGGGCGCCGGCACCACGGACGTGGCCGTCTTTCACGAGGGGAAGATCCGGCACCTCGGCACCGTGAACTACGGCGGCAACAACGTCACCAGCGACATCGTTCACGGGCTCGGCGTCACGCAGGCCGACGCCGAGCGCCTGAAGGAGGCCTACGGCTGCGCCTACGAGCCGATGGTCGATCACAGCGAGATCATCAAGCTGCCGAGCACGGTGGCACAGGGCGACCGCCAGATCCCGAGAGAACTTCTCGCCCACATCATCCATCAACGCACCGCCGAGATCTTCGAGCTCGTGATGCGCGACGTCGATTCGGCGGGCTTCATGAAACGCCTGTCGGCCGGTGTGGTGGTTACGGGCGGCGCGGCGGCCCAGCCGGGGATGGGCGAGCTGGCCAGCGAGGTGTTCGGTACGGGAGCGAGAGTGGGCGAGCCGGGCCAGTTCCTGGGCGGCTTGGCCGACTCGGTGCAGGCGCCGAGGTTCTCGACGGTAGTGGGCCTGGTTCAGTACGGTGCCCACCGCCTCGCCCTCGGCGGCGGCGGCGCGAAAGGGAAGCGCCTCTCCATGGCGACGGCCGCGCCGTCGATGGACAAACTGGCCCAGCGCTTCAAGACCTGGCTGCAGGATTTCTTCTAGACCGAAAAAAAAGCGTCAACACGGATTTCACGGATCAACGGCCGGACAACTGCCGGATCAAGCACTTTTGGGGAACGGCAACTTCGAAGGGCGAGAGTAGTTCCCCCGAGGATTGATCCGCGATCATCAGGCAGTTCTCCGTGAAATCCGCGTCAACGCTGTAGAATCCAGCCATATCACATAGCTTACGCGCGCGACCGGGAGTGGATAACCCCGCTCGTCAGCGCGCGTTCTTTTTTCAAAGCTGAATCGTCCTAACAACGTGGTGAGAAATCGCCACGCGCGTATATTTCCCGTCACGAAACTTCCGGCTTCCGGCTTCTCACTTCCGGCTTCCCATGAGCATTTTCGAGTTCGAGGAAACGCCCGCTCAAAGCGCGAGAATGCGTGTAGTTGGAGTCGGCGGCGGCGGCGGGAATGCAGTGAACCGCATGATCGAGGAAAGCCTCAGCGGCGTCGAGTTCATCTCCGTCAACACCGACGCGCAGGCCCTGCTGAACTCGAAGTCGGACATCAAGATCCAGATCGGCAAGAAGCTCACTCGCGGCCTCGGCGCGGGCGCCCGTCCTGAAATCGGGCGCCAGGCGATCGAGGAGAATCGCGATGAAGTCTTGCGTGTGCTCGCCAACTGCGACCTCATCTTCGTGACCTGCGGCATGGGCGGCGGCACCGGCACCGGTGCGGCGCCCGTCATCTGCGAACTCGCGCGTGAAGCGGGCGCGCTGACCGTCGGCATCGTCACCAAGCCGTTCCTGTTCGAAGGCCGAAAGCGCATGCGTCAGGCCGACGAAGGAATCGCGGAGATGGCCAAGTACGTCGACACGATGATCGTCGTCCCGAACGAGCGCCTGCTGGCGGTGGTCGGGAAGGGAATCCCGTTCCAGGACGCGCTCAAGAAGGCCGATGAAGTGCTGCTCCATGCCACGAGCGGCATCTCCACGATCATCAGCGGCATCGGCATGATCAACGTGGACTTCGCCGACGTGCGCACCGTGATGAAAGATGGCGGCGCGGCACTCATGGGCACCGGCATCGGCCGCGGTGACAACCGCGCGATGGAAGCGGCGCAGCAGGCGATCTCCAGCCCGCTCCTCGACAACGTCTCGATCTCGGGCGCCACCGGCGTCCTGCTCAACGTGACCGGCGGACAGGATCTCTCAATCGGCGAAGTCACGGCGATCGCGGACATCATCCACGACGCGGCCGGCGATGACGCCGAAATTATTTTCGGCGCCGTACAGGAGCCCTCGATGCAGGGCGAGATTCGCGTCACGGTCGTCGCCACCGGCTTCGGCAAGGCGCTCTCGCACTCGACGCCCTCGCATTCGCGCATATCCACCGGCACGCCGGTGATTCCGATCGACGGTGCCCGTCCGCGACCGGTCATCGGCAGCGCGTATTTGGGCCACGGCGGCTCCGGCGGCGCAGCGCCTGCTCGGCGCGCGGCCCCGCAGCCCGCCCCCGAGCGTCGTCCGCAGGCCGACCTCGACGACCTCGAGATCCCGACGTTCATTCGGAGGCAGATGGATTGAAGGCGTCGCTCAATCGCGTCGCCCTCTGGGGAATAGGCGCGGCGGTGGCCCTTCTGGCTGCCGCCGCGCTTCGCGTCGGCCCCACGCTGCCACGCACCGTCGCCGGTGGGCCGCCGCCTCCCCCTGCAGGGGCGTGGGCCAGCGTGGATACGCTCGGGAAGGGCGAGTCGCTCGCCGCCGTCCTCGCTCGCGGTGGGCTCGGGGGCGACGATCAGACCGCCGCGATCCGTGCGGCCTCGGGCGTCGATCCCCGTAAGATTCCCGCCGGAATGGAAGTGCGATTCGCCGGCGACAGCACCAACGGCACGGACCCGCGTCCCAGCGATATCGCGCTTCTGCTCTCGGCCGATCGCACCGTGCACCTGCTGCGCACCGGCAGCGAATGGTCCTCGCGCGAGGAGCACACCTCATGGACGACGGACACGCTGGTCATGCACGGCGTGGTGCACTCGAACCTCTACGACGCCGTCAACGCGGGATCGGGTGACCTGCTCTCCAAAGGCGCACGCGCCGAACTCGCCTGGACCATTGCCGACATCTTCGAGTACCGCATCGACATGAGCCGCGAACTGCAGGACGGCGACGCCGTGCGCGCCGTCTTCGAGCGCTCGCGCTCGCCTTCTGGTCTTGTCCGAATCGGCGCGATCCTCGCCACCGGGCTCGAGCGCAGCGGCGCCGAATTGCAGGCCATTCGCTTCGTGCCGCTGGGCGAGACGAAAGCCGAGTACTACGACCAAAACGGTCGTTCGCTGCGCGCGACGTTCCTCCGCGCGCCGCTCTCGTTCCGGCGGATCTCCAGCGTGTTCGGCATGCGTGAGCATCCGATCCTCGGCTCGTGGCGCTCGCACAAGGGCACCGACTACGCGGCGGCGAGCGGCACGCCCGTCCGATCCATCGGCAACGGGATCGTGGTGTTCGCCGGCACGCGCGGCGGCTACGGGAACAGCATCGACGTGCGCCATCCAAACGGGTTCGTCACGCGCTACGGACATCTGAGGGGATTCGCGTCCGGCGTGCGAACCGGCACGCGGGTGTCGATGGGCCAGACCATCGGTTATGTCGGCATGACGGGACTCGCGACGGGGCCCCACCTGCATTTCGAGGTGATCGTCGGTGGCGTGCAGCGCGATCCGCGCATGGCGCTCAAGTCGAACGCCGGCCCATCGCTGCCCTCCGGCGAGCTGGCGGCGTTCGATGCGGTCCGTCACGGCGCGCTGAGTCAATTGGACCAAGCGGCGGGGGTGGTCAGGGCGCCGGCGGTGCCTTCACACTGAGTGTAACCGACCACCGCGTGCTGAGTGCTCGGTGATCGCAACAAAGGGGATGAGTTAACGGCCGTCGGTGGTTGGTGTTGAACCAACTGCGACGGGACCGTCTTGTTCGCGGAGGCTCTTCAGTAGTCCGAACAGCATTCGGCGGATCTGGATCGTGTCCGCGAGTCGGGCTTCAACTTCAGCACGCCGGGCTAGGCTGGCGTCGCGGCAGAAGAGCAGGTGGTTTTCGAGCTCGGACGCCGACGCGATCGCGATTCCGAGAAATCGCGCAAACTCTTTTCTTGTCTCTTTGGCGGCCCCCTCGGCAATATTCGCCGAAATCGATGTCGCCGCGCGTCTCATCTGACTAATCAGCCCCGAGTTATCCTTCCGCGGAATTGAGGCGCTCAGCCGATGGGTATTGAGTGCGAGCGCATGTCCAAGCCGCCAAACCTCGAGTCGTTTGAAGTCTTGCATGGACGCCAAACCTATTACGTCGCATACAACCTTGTTTCATCGCTCGAACGCCGTGCGAATCAATTCCCCGCCAGACCTGTCCCGTCGCCGTTTGTTCGCTACCAACGACCGACACCTGTTAACTCATCCCCTTTGTTCCGACACCTCAAAACCTAAAACCGCAGTCTTCAGTTCTGGGCCCCCCGCGATTATGTGAGGAAGCACGTAGTTTTGTCTGATGCTCATCTGGCTCCTCGCCATTGCCGCCGGATCGGCGCTCGCGTTCGTGCAGTACCGATTCGGCGGCGCGTCGCGCGCCACGGTGCCGCTCGCCCTGCGCGCGCTGGCGCTCACCATCGTCCTCGCGCTGCTCCTCGACGCTCCCGGCGGCCCCTCCCGCCGCGTGCGGCCGTACGCGGCGCTCGACGCGTCCGTCAGCTGGATCTCCTCCGGCGACACCACGCTGTGGCGGCGCGCCGTTCGAAGCGCGGATTCGGTCGGAGCCGACACGCTGCTCCTGCTCGGCGACTCCGTCCGGGCCGGCACCGCTCCCAAGACGCCGGCCGATCGCGCCACGCGAGTCGCACCGCTCGTCGAACGCGCGCTCGGCTCCGGGCGTGCCGCCGTGTTCGTGACGGATGGCCGCGTGGACGATCCTGAGCGCCTCGCCGATCTGCCGTCCGGGTCACGCGTCGTCGCGCTCGAGGGCGAGTCGCGGCTCGATGCAGCGGTGGTCTCCGTGGACGGCCCCGCCGCCGCGGTGGCCGGCGACACGGTGGAGTTCAACGCGGTGATCGCGGCCGGTGGCGCTGGTTCGCATGCCGGCAGGATCGTGCTGATGCAGGGCGCCGTGACGCTCGTCGCGTCACCGGTCGATTCGCTCGCGTCGTACGCCGAGCGCACGGTGCGCCTTCGCACGCAGGTCGGCGGCGCACCCGGTCCGCGGCTGCTCAAGCTCGTCCTCGCGACGGACGGCGATGCGCTCGCCGCCAACGACACGCTCAGTTTCGTGCTCGACGTCGCCCGCGGGGCGTCGGCCGTGTTCGCGTCCACGGCGCCGGACGAAGACGCGCGCTACGCGCTCGACGTGCTGCGCGGCACGCTCGCCGTGCCGACGCGCGGGTATTTCCGCGTGGCGCCCGGACGGTGGGTGCAGGATGGCTCGCTCATCGTCGTCAGCGAAGAGGAGGTTCGCCGCAGCGTCGCCGAGGCGCCGCTCGCGGTGCTGCACGGCGATACTGCGATTTTCGGCGCGCCGCGCGAGTTCACCCGGGGCGCGCTGGCCCTGATCGCGCCGCCGGCGCAGAAGGGCGACGACTTCTACGCGGTCGGCGCGCCGCCGTCACCGTTGCTCCCCGCGCTCGGTGGGCTTCCGTGGGATTCGCTGCCGCCGGTGGAGCCCGGGGCGGCCCCGCGAGACGCCGAGTGGGTCGCGGTGACGTCTCGTCGCGCGCGCCGGATGGACGAACGGCCGCTGGTGTCCGGGAGCTCGAAGCCGCGCCGCGTGGTGGTGGTGAGCGTGGCGGGCCTCTGGCGCTGGAAGTTCCGCGGCGGCCGAAGCGCGGATGCGTTCACGGCGCTCTGGGGATCGATCTTCGACTGGCTCACGGGCGACGCCACCGACGCGCGCGCGGCGCACCCGGCAACGGCGTGGGTGCGCTCCGGCGAGCCGGTGCGCTGGCGTCGCGGCAGTGCGCGCGACTCCATGGCCATCGTGGTCATTCGCGCCAGTGAGGGGAAACGGGCCGACACGCTGCAGCTGCGATTCGCCGGTGAGACCGGCGTGGCCGACACACCGCCGCTCGCCGCGGGCGTGTACGACACGCACACGGCAGGGGGCGATGGCCTGCTCGCCGTCAACGCGTCGGCTGAATGGCTCCCACGGCGGCCGATGGTTCACTCAGGTGCCGTGGGGTCGGCGCCGGCGGCGGATCGCGCGCCGCGTGCCCGCACGCTCTGGTGGCTGTACGCGATCGCGCTCGTCTGCCTCTGCACGGAGTGGGTCATGCGTCGCAAGGTCGGGCTGCGATGAGCGCGACGAGCGGCCGCGGGTCCGTGACGGGGCCCAGGAAGAGTCTCTGGCAGCGCATCAAGGACGTCGCGCTCACCGACGTCACGGTCTTCGCGCGCGGCGGCGTGGACGCCGGCTCGCTCGAGCGGCTCGAGACGCTGCTGATCGAATCGGATTTCGGCGTTCGCGTGTCCGCGAGGCTGGTGGCGGACATGGAGCGGCTCGCGCGCAGGGGGGACATCAAGACGCGGGATGACTTCGAGGGCGCGCTCCGCGACGCCGTCGCGCACGCGCTGACGAGCGGAAACAGTGATCCGTCCCTCAGGCACGCCGACGCGGGGCCGACGGTGATACTCGTGCTCGGTGTGAACGGCGCGGGGAAGACGACGTTCATCGGCAAGCTCGCGACGCGCCTGAAGGGAGAGGGGAAGCGCGTGCTCGTCGCCGCCGGCGACACGTTTCGCGCGGGGGCGGTGGACCAGCTGCGCGTGTGGGCGGAACGCGCCGGCGTCGATTTCGTCTCCGGCTCGAGCGGCGGCGATCCGGCCGCGGTCGCGTTCAGCGCGATTGACGCCGGTGTGACGCGCGGTGCCGATGTGATCATCATCGATACGGCCGGCCGGCTGCACACGAGCGATGATCTCATGGAAGAACTCCGCAAAGTTGCGCGCGTGATCGCGAAGCGCCTCCCCGGAGCGCCGCACGAGTCGTTGCTCGTCCTCGACGGCACGATCGGGCAGAACGCGATCGCGCAGGCGGCCGCGTTCGCCGCGTCGGTGCCGGTGACGGGCATCGTCGTCACGAAGCTCGACGGCACGTCGAAGGGTGGCGTGATCGTCGCCGTGCATGAGGCGCTGGATGTTCCCGTGAAGTTCGTCGGCGTGGGTGAGCAAGCCGCCGACCTGCGGTCATTCGATCCCGCGCAGTTCGCGAGAGAGCTCTTCGACCGGTGAGGAGTGAGGTGACCGCAAAGTGACAGCCCAACGCGCGGCCCGCAGCGCGGGGCGATCGCTCGACACCGCGGTCACGTACCTCACCGGCGTCGGGCCCGCGCGCGCCGACGCGCTCCGGCGGCTCGGTATTTTCACGGCGCGCGACCTCTTCCTGCACATTCCGCATCGGTACGAGGACGCGAGCACGGTGTCCGCCATCGCGAAACTGCGTATCGGTGACGACGCCACGGTCATCGGCACCGTGATCTCGAAGGGCGTGATTCCCACGCGAAAGGGTCTTCGCGTGTTTCAGGCCGTGGTGCAGGACTCGAGCGGGCTCATCGAGGCATCGTGGCCGGGCCAGCCCTTCCTCGACCGCGCCATCAAGAAGGGCGACGTGCTGTTGCTCACCGGCCCGGTGCGCTTCTTCCACGGTCGCGTGCTGGCGCCGCGCGAGTTCGTGAACCTGGGGCCGGAGGACTCGGCAAACGGCACGAGCGGGGGTCGCGTGCTCTCCGTGTATCCGGCGACCGAGGGATTCTCGTTCAAGCAGCTGCGCGCACTGATCGACAAGCATCTCGATGAGTACCTGCCGCTGTTCAAGGAATACATCCCCACCGACATTCTGCATTCCGCATCCGTTCCGACTCTCCCGGACGCGCTGCGCGCCGTGCACCGTCCGCGCACCCTCGCCGAGGCGCATGCGGGCCGCGCGCGCCTCGCGTTCGAGGAACTGCTGTGCGTGCACATCCTGCAGCTGCGCGCCAAGACGCTCGCCCGCGAGACCCGCGCGGGAATCCGGTTCGTGAACAAGCGCATGTTGACCTCGAAACTGAAGTCGATCCTGCCGTTCGAGCTCACCGGCGCGCAGGTGCGCGCCACGCGCGAGATCGTGAAGGACATGACGAGCCCGCAACGCATGCACCGCCTGCTGCAGGGCGACGTGGGCAGCGGCAAGACGATCGTCGCCCTGTTCGCCGCGCTGCTCGCGGTCGAGAACGACTACCAGGCCGCGGTGATGGCGCCGACCGAACTGCTCGCCGAGCAGCACGCACGAACGTTCTCCTCACTCCTCGCCCCCCTCGGACTTTCTCCGCTGCTCGTCACCGGATCGCTCACGGCCCGCGAGCGAAAGGCCGCGGCGTCGCGGCTCGCGAGCAGCGAGCCGCTGATCGTCGTCGGCACGCACGCGCTCACGCAGGAGGGAACGCAGTTCGCGAGACTCGGCCTCGCTGTGGTGGACGAACAGCATCGGTTCGGCGTGGAGCAGCGCCTCGCGCTTGGCAAGAAGGGCGCGCGTCCCGACGTGCTGCTGATGAGCGCCACGCCGATTCCCCGGTCGCTCGCGCTCACGCTGTACGGCGACCTCGACGTGAGTGTGCTCGACGAGCGTCCGCCGGGCCGCCAGCCCGTGACGACGGCGAGGCGTCCGGAGAAGGCGCGTGCGAAGGTGTTCGACTTCATCGACGCGCAGGTCGCGAAAGGCCGTCAGGCGTACATCGTGCTGCCGCTGATCGATGAGAGCGACAAGATCGCACTCCGTGCCGCGACGAAGGAATACGAGGATCTGCGCACCGGTCGCTTTGCGCATCGTAGAGTGGCGCTCCTGCACGGCCGCCTCGACGCGGCCGCGAAGGACGATACCATGCGCCGATTCCGCGACGGCGAGATCGACATCCTCATCTCGACGACGGTGATCGAGGTCGGCATCGACGTCGCGAACGCGACCGTGATGCTCATCGAGCACCCCGAACGCTTCGGCCTCTCGCAGCTCCATCAGCTGCGCGGCCGCGTGGGCCGCGGCGCCGAGGAGAGCTTCTGCATCCTGCTCGGCGACGTGAGCCCCGAGGTGGCCGAGCGTCTCGAGATCTTCGTGAGCACCGACGACGGCTTCCGGATCGCGGAGGCCGACCTGCAACTGCGGGGAATGGGCGATCTGTTCGGCGAGCGGCAGAGCGGCGAGCCGACCTTTCGCGTGGCCGACCCGATTCGCGACCGCGAGCTGAGCGAGGTGGCGCGCGACGGCGCGGCGCGCTTGCTCGGGAGCGATCCCGGCCTGGCCAGCAAGGCCAACAAGCCGCTGCACGACGTGCTGCGCAAGCGTTACGGACGGGCGCTGGAGCTGTTTCGGGCCGGCTGAGGGCGACCTTCGCGTCGCTCGTCGCTGTCTGTCCTTTGCACCCCACCAGCGAATCGCGCTATGCTTGAGGTCTCCTCTTTCCCATGGTATCGCGATCTCCGAGCCCGACTCTCCATCCCGAACCCCGGATGGCCTGGAACGATTCGCCCCCGTCGGCGCCGCGCTCGTGGCGTTGGTCGTCCTGCTTGCCATTGGATACGGCGTCGATCTCTGGACCCGGGCGCGGCTCGTCGAGCGCCAGCGCCAGGACATCCAGCTTCGGCTCGTCCCGTATGCGAACTCGATCTCGGTTGGACTCAAGCGGCGGCTCGAGCGGCTGAACGGACTGAAGGGATTCGTCGAGAGCGCACATAGCATCGACGAGGTGAACCGCGAGTTCCCGGTCCTCGCGGCCGGACTGCTGCAGGGCGCGTCGGGAGTTCGTGCGCTCGTCCTCCTCAAGAAGGGCCGGGTGCGCTGGGTCTATCCGCTGGCGGGGAACGAAAAGGCGCTGGATCTCGACCTCATCCATGACCCGCGCGCCGAGATCAGGGAGGACATGCGCCGGATGGAGCAAACCGATTCGGTCGTCATCACGGGCCCACTGACGCTCGCGCCGGGCGGGGTCGGGCTGATCGCACGTGAGCGGCTGCACACCGGCAATCCGTCGCTGCCCGATGCGGTGAGCGTGGTCGTCGACGTGGATTCGCTGCTCGCCGTCGCCGGGATGCTCAACGGCGTTCCGAGCCTGGATGTCGCCCTGCTCGACCGGAGCGGCGCACGAATGGGGTCATTGAGGGCGCCGGTGCCGCCCAATCCCGTGCAGGTCAGCGTCGTGACGCCGGACGGACACTTCACGCTGGTGGCGTCGCCGATCGGCGGATGGAACGCGGCCGTCGCCGCCACGCTGCTGGCGGTTCGCGCCGCGGGCCTCACGATCGTTTTCCTCTTCGCGGGACTGATCTATCTCATCATCGAGCGGCAGTCCCGCCTCACCGCTGCCGTGGAAGAGCGGACGCGGGAACTGCAGCTCGCCAACGCGGAGCTTGGCCGCGAAGTGCAGGTCCGGCTCGAGACCGAAGCGGCGCTGCGCCGGCAGGAGGAACAGCTTCTCCACGCGCAGAAGATGGAGGCTGTGGGAACGCTCGCGGGCGGCATCGCGCACGACTTCAACAACGTCCTCACCGCGATCATCGGGTTCGGCGGCCTCGCGCTCGACCGCACGAACGATTTTGCGAAGGCGCGTGGCGAGAGCGAGGATATCGCCGCCATCCGGCTGGACGTGGAGGAGATCCTTCGCGCCTCCCAGCACGCCGCGGTCGTGACCAACCAGCTGCTCGCCTTCAGCCGAAAGCAGGTCGCCCGCCCCGAGGCGCTCGACGTGGGCAGCGTGGTGCGCGAAATCGAGGGACTGTTGCAGCGGCTGATCGGCGAGCGCGTGCGCCTCGAGACGAACATGGCCGCCGGCCTGCCGAACGTGTTCGTGGATCGCGGCCAGCTCACGCAGGTGCTCGTCAACCTCGCCGTCAACGCACGCGACGCGATGCCGGAGGGCGGCCTCATCTCGATCGGCGCGATCTGCAAGCACGTGCGCGCCGGCGGCTGGCGAGCGGCTCGCGGCGTGCCCGTGGGTGATTACGTCGAGATCAGGTTCGAGGACAACGGCCACGGCATGCCGCCGGACGTGCTCGCTCGCGTGTTCGAGCCATTCTTTACGACGAAAGGGCTGGGGAAGGGCACCGGACTCGGACTTTCCACCGTGTACGGGATTGTCGGCCGGATCGGCGGACGCGTGCTCGTGGACAGCAAGGAGGGCAAGGGAACGGTGTTTCGCGTCCTGCTCCCGCAGCACCATGGCGAAGCCGCCGTCGTCGCTCCGCTCCCGGATCGGCCCGCGTCCGACACGCGGTCGGCGACGATCCTGCTGGCGGAGGACGAGCCCGCCGTTCGAAAGCTCGCCACGCGCGTTCTCTCTCGTTTGGGATTTACCGTGCTCGTCGCCTCCTCGGGCGAGGAAGCCATCGCGCTGAGCGCCGCGCACGCGGGTCGAGTGGACCTCCTCCTCACCGACCTCGTCATGGGAGGCGTGAACGGACGGGTGACGGCCGAGCGCCTCCGGTCCCAGCGTCCCGGGCTCCGCGTGCTGTTCATGTCCGGGTACTCCGAAGAAACCGATAAGCTCGGCGACTTCGACGGGGGCCGCTCGACTCTCCTATCGAAGCCCTTCACGCCCGACGTGCTGGCGCGCCGGGTTCGTGAGGAGCTGGACCGCGCCTGATTAGATTCTCCCCGTTCACCGATCGCTGATCCCGTCCTCCGTCACCCGTCCGGACCGATGCGCTCTTCCACTTCCCGTCGTGCCGTCTCGCTCGGTGTTGCCGTCGTTCTCCTCGTCGCCGCATCCGGTGCGGCGCGAATGCGCTCGAGCGCCGTGCCCTGCAATCCCGACAACGGCAGCCTGACGCTGCCGCCCGGGTTCTGCGCGACGGTGTTCGCCGACAAGGTGGGCGCGCCCCGGCACATGGTGGTCGCGCCGAACGGCGATGTTCTCGTGATCGGCAACTCGTTCGCGACGAACGCCGAGGCCGGCGGCTCGCGCACGGGCGGCTCGCTCATGCTGCTGCGCGACGCGAACGGCGACGGAAAGGCCGAACTCGTGAAGCGGCTCAAGCCGGGCAACGGCTCGGGCATCGCGCTCGCGAACGGCTATCTGTATACGTCGACGGGCCCGTCGATCGTGCGCTACAAGTACGCCACGGGTGACACTCTGCTCGGCGCCGCGGACACGATCGTCTCCGGCTTCGCGACGGGCGGGCACACCGCGTACAACTTCGTGGTGATCGGGAGCACGATCTACATGAACGTCGGCTCGCGCACGAACGCGTGCCAGCCGGCCGAAGTCGACCGCAAGGGAAAGGCGCCGGGCGTCGATCCATGCGTGGAGCTCGAGTCACGCGGCGGCATCTGGACGTTCGACGCGAACAAGCCCGGGCAGCATCCGGCGGATGGAACGAGGTTTGCAACCGGCATGCGCAACTCCGTTTCGCTCACCGTGAACTCGCGCGACCACACGCTTTGGGCGACCATGCACGGCCGCGACCAGCTCAGCGACTGGGGCTTCAGCGAAGACTACAACGCCGAGAATCCCGGCGAGCAGGTCAACCACATTCTCAAGGGCGACGATTTCGGCTGGCCCTACTGCTACTTCTCGACTGAGGAGAAGAAGCTGGTGAACGGGCCCGAGTACGGCGGCGACGGCAAGCAGAACTCGCGCTGCACGGCGAAGAAACAGCCCGAGTACGTCTTTCCGGGCCACTGGGCTCCGAACGACATGATGTTCTACTCCGGCTCGCAGTTCCCGCCGCGGTACAGGGACGGCGCGTTCATCGCGTTCCACGGTTCGTGGAATCGCGCACCGAAGCCGCAGCAGGGATTCCGCGTGGTGTTCCTGCCGGTGAAGGGCGGGAAGACCGGGCCGTTCGAGGATTTCGCAATCGACTTCTCGAACGCCGGCGGCCCGGGAAAGGACGGCCGGCTGCATCGCCCGACCGGACTGGCACAGGGCGCCGACGGATCGCTGTACATCGCGGATGACGTCGGGGGAACGATCTACAAGATCAGCTACAAGGGAAAATGACCAGCGATGGAAGATGGAAGATCGAAGATGGACGATCCTCCATCTTCCATCTTCCATCTTCCATCTTCCATCGCATAGCACTCGATCAATGCACTCCGTCCGAATCAACGAACTCTCGAACCACGCCGGGACCTCCGTCACCGTCCGCGGCTGGGTGACCCACCTCCGTTCGTCCGGCAAGGTCGCGTTCATCGTGATGCGCGACGGCACCGGCATCCTGCAGACGGTGCTCGTGAAGAGCGCCGTCGCACCGGAGACGTGGGACCATTTCGCGCGGCTGACGCAGGAGACTTCACTCAGTGTCACGGGTGAGGTCCGCGCCGACGCCCGCGCGCCGGGCGGATACGAGCTCGGCATCGCCGACCTGTCGATCATCGGCGCGAGCCCGCTCGACTATCCGATCCAGCCGAAGGAGCACGGCATCGATTTTCTCCTCGACAACCGCACGTTCTGGCTGCGTTCGCCGCGGCAGGTCGCGATCGCGCGCATTCGCAGCGAGCTCGAGCAGGCGACGCACGACTTCTACTATTCGCGCGGATTCCTCCGTGTCGACACGCCGATCCTCACGGCCGCGATCGGCGAGCGGAGCGGTCTGTTCTCGACGGAGTACTTCGACGAGGGCAACGCGTACCTCGCGCAGACCGGCCAGCTGTACGGCGAGGCCGCGGCGGCCGCGTTCGGCAAGATCTACACGTTCGGCCCGACGTTTCGCGCCGAGAAGTCGAAGACCCGCCGGCACCTCACCGAGTTCTGGATGATCGAGCCGGAGGTCGCGTTCAACGACACGCACGACAACATGCGGTTGCAGGAGGACTACGTCTCGTTCCTCGTGCAGCGCGTCCTCGAGCGCCGCGGCGCGGAACTGAAGGAAGTTGAGCGCGACATCTCGAAGCTCGAGACCGTGAAGCCGCCCTTTCCGCGCATCGACTACACCGACGCGGTCGCCACGCTGCAGAAGAAGGGAAGCTCCGTGCAATGGGGCGAGGACTTGGGCGCCGAGGATGAAGCGCTCCTGGTCGAGGATTACGACCGGCCGATCTTCGTGATGAACTATCCGAAGGAGGCGAAGGCCTTCTACATGAAAGAGAATCCCGACGATCCACGCACCGTGCTCTGCGACGACTGCCTCGCGCCCGAGGGATACGGCGAGATCATCGGCGGCTCACAGCGCGAGGACGACTACGACAAGATCCTGCAGCGCCTGCGCGAGGAGAAACTGCCGGAAGACGCGTACGAGTGGTACCTCGCGCTCAGGAAGTACGGAACGTTCCCGCACTCGGGATTCGGGCTCGGGCTCGAGCGCACGGTCGCGTGGATTGTCGGCGCGCAGCACATCCGCGAGTGCATCGCGTTTCCGAGGATGATGCATAGGCTCAGGCCTTAAGAACCAACTGCCTTGCCACGGATTTACACGGATTTCAACGGCGATATCCGCGGATCAATCTTGGGGGAACTGCACTCGTTTCAGAGAGAGCAGTTCCCCCAATAGTCTTATCCGTGAATATCCGGCATTTGATCCGTGCGTTTCCGTGGTAAGGCAGTTGCCTTAACCTCGTCCCAAAACGAATCGAGAACGGCGAGCCCAGCGGTCTTCACGTTGATTCCGCGCTCGGTCGCGAGCTTCTCCACTCCTTCAAACCGCTCCTGAAACTTCGCATTCGCCTTGTCGAGCGCGAGCGAAGGATGCACGCCCGCCTTGCGGCACAGGTTCACGACCGAGAACAGGAGATCGCCGAGTTCGCCTTCGAGCCGCGCATGCCGCGGATCGCCCGACGGCACGCCATGCGTGTCGAACTCGGCTCCGTTCGCGCCGATCTCGGCCTCGACCTCCGCCAGCTCTTCGCGCACTTTGTCGATCGGCCCCTTCACATCTGGCCAGTCGAATCCCACCCCCGCGGCGCGCTCCTGCAGCCGGTGCGCGCGGTGCAGGGAAGGAAGCCCCTGCGGAAGGCCGTCCGCGAGCGAACGGCGCGTCTTCGACTTCATCTGCTCCCACGGCTCGCGATCGGACGCATCGCCGTAGAGCCATGGATGCCGCCGGGTCATCTTGCTCACGAGCGAGCCCGCGACGGAGCCGACGTCGAACGTGCCGCGCTCCTCGGCGATGATGGAGTGAAAGAGCACCTGCAGCAGGACGTCACCGAGCTCGCTGCACATGGCCGCGTCGTCGCCGGAGCGGATCGCGTCGTCGAGCTCGTGCATCTCTTCGTCGAGATACGGCCGCAGCGAGTCGTGCGTCTGGGCGCGGTCCCACGCATCGCGCGCGCGGAGATCGCGCATGATCGCCAGCGCGTCGTCAAGAGACGCGGACTCCGCGTCGGCTTTCGGCTTCCGCGCTTCCGGCTTCCGCGCTTCCGGCTTCCGCGCTTTCGGCTTCTTTTTGTCTTGCATCGCTCCTCGGCGCTGTCTAGCTTCTTCAGTCTGGGAATGACCACGCAATCTACCGCCGACGAGAACACCACGCGCGCCTGGGTCGACATCGATCTCGGCGCGCTGCTGCGCAATGGAGAGGCGCTCGCGAGGCATGCGCGCGTGCCGCTGCTGCCGATGGTGAAGGCGGACGGCTACGGACTCGGCGTCGTCCCCGTCATGCGCACGCTCTCGAAGCTCGATCCGTTCGGATTCGGCGTCGCGACCGTGACCGAGGGGCGCGAACTTCGCGCCGCCGGCGCGCTGAAGCCGGTGATCGTGTTCACGCCGCTGCTTCCCGCGGAGTCGCCGCTCCTGCGCGAATCGAACCTCGTTCCCACCCTCTCCTCCGCGAGCACGATTGCCGCGTGGATCGAGAGCGGCGGCGGGCCCTGGCACCTCGCCATCGACACGGGCGTGAGCCGCGCGGGCGTGCGCTGGGATTGCATCGGCGAGATCGGCGACGCGGTCCGACGCTCCCCACCCGATGGTGCGTTCACCCATTTCCACTCCGCCGAACTCGACGACGGATCGATGGAGCTGCAGGAGCAGCGTTTCCGCGACGCGATCGCGGCGCTGCCGGAGCGGCCGCCGATCCTCCACGCCGACAACAGCGCCGCGATCGTTCGGCGGTCGCCGTCACCGTGGAGTCTCGTGCGGCCGGGCGTCTTCCTCTACGGCGTCGGCAGCGGCGCGCGCGCCGCGCTGCAGCCCGAGCCGGTGGTTCACCTGCGCGCGCGCGTGGTCGAGCTGCGCGACCTCCGTGTGGACGACAGCGTCGGCTACGACGCGACCTGGCGCGCGACGCGTCCCTCCCGCGTGGCGACGCTCGCCCTGGGGTACGCCGACGGCTACCGCCGCTCGCTGGGGAACAAGGCGGAAGCGCTCGTGAACGGTCGCCGCGTGCCGGTCATCGGCACCGTCATGATGGACATGACGGTGATCGACGTGACCGGCGTTCCGTGCGCCGTCGGCGACCGTGCAACGCTGTTCGGCGCCGACGGCGACGACCTGCTGACCGTCGAGTCCGTCGCGGCGCGCGCCGGCCTGTCGCCGTACGAGCTGCTCACAGGACTTCGCCAGCGCATCGTGCGCATCGCCGCGTGACGTCGCGCCGGGCGGCGATCGTGGTGCTCGACGGCGTCGGCATCGGTGCGGCGTCGGACGCGGCCGCGTACGGCGACGTCGGCAGCAACACGCTCGGCAATGTTGCCCGGGCGGTGGGAGGGCTCTCGCTCCCGAACATGCAGCGGCTCGGTCTCGGCGGAGTCGCGTCGCTCGAAGGGATGCCGTTCGCACTGAAGCCCACGGGCGCGTTCGGCCTCATGGAGCCGGCCTCCGCAGGAAAGGACAGCACCACGGGTCATTGGGAGATCGCGGGATTGAAGCTCGAGGTTCCGTTTCCCACCTATCCCAACGGATTCCCGCAGTCGATCCTCGACGAGTTCGCCGCGCGGTCCGGCCGCGAGGTGATCTGCAACGAGGTCGGGAGCGGCACCGAGATGCTCGACCGGTGGGCGGAAGCACATACACGTACCGGTGCGTGGATCGTGTACACGTCCGCGGACTCCGTCTTTCAGGTGGCCGCTCACGAGAGCGTCGTTCCGCTCGCCGAGCTCTATGCGGCCTGCGAGACGGCTCGCGCGATGCTCGTGGCCCCGCACGACGTTTCGCGCGTCATCGCGCGTCCGTTCATGGGGACGCCAGGGTCGTGGACGCGCACGACGAACCGGCGCGATTTCTCGATCGCGCCGCCGGGAGAGACGCTGATCGACGCGCTCGCCGCGGCCGGGATCGCCCGAACCGGGGTCGGGAAGGTGGATGACCTCTTCGCGCATCGGGGAATCGAAGGCGGCCATACGACCGGGAACGCGGAGGGAATCGAGCGAATTCTCGACTGGATACGGTCCGGAAGTGGGTTCCTGTTCGGCAACCTTGTAGATTTCGACCAGTTATACGGGCACCGGAACGACGTTCCGGGGTTCTATAAGGCGTTACGGGAGTTCGATGACGCCCTTCCGGCCATTACCGCCGCCCTCCACGAGGACGATCTGCTCTTCATTACCGCTGACCACGGCAACGATCCGACTACGCCGTCGACCGATCATGCTCGCGAAAACGTTCCGCTGCTCGCGCTCGGACCGCACGTGCGGCCGGGCCCGATCGGGCGTCGCGCGTCCTTTGCCGATCTCGGCGCGACCGTCGCCGAATGGATGGGGCTCGGGTTTCGCGGCGCCGGCAAGTCCTTCCTGCCGCTGATGGTGATGCGGTGAAGAGGAACGAGCTGTCACATGCGGCGGACGGGCTGCGCGAGGCCGCGGCAGCCGCGATGGCTCGCGCCTACGCCCCGTACTCTGATTTTCGCGTCGGCGCCGCGCTGCTCGCGGAAGACGGCACGGTGATCGTCGGCTGCAACGTCGAGAACTCGTCGTTCCCCTCGGGCAGCTGCGCCGAGCGCGGTGCGCTCGCCGCGGCCGTCGTGGCCGGACACCGGAACTTCACGCATCTGGCGATCGTGACCGACGCCGACGAACCCACGTCGCCGTGCGGCATGTGCCGCCAGGCGCTGATGGAGTTCGCGCCGAACCTGCGGGTCGCGAGCTACACCACCTCGGGCGCGGAGGCGCGCTGGTCGCTCGCCGACCTGCTGCCGCATCCGTTCACGCCTCAGTCCCTGCATCATACATGAATCGTCGCCTTCTCCCCGTTCTCGCGGTGATGCTGGCTGCGGGAGCCGGTGCCTGTGCCGAGTCGCTCGATGGCGGAGCCGGCTGTCCGAAGCTGTGTCCGTTGCAGACGCTCACGGTGCTCGACACGACGATCACGCCGGTGCTCGTGTTCGACAGCACGTTCGTCGGATTTCCGGAGCTCGGCACCGAGCAGGAGCTGCTGCTCGCGACGCGCGGTGACACGCTCGAAGTTCGCGCCGTCATCCGCTTCGACACGATCACGACGTCGGTCACGCCGACGAACGACACGACGCGCGCGATCACGCAGGTGGACTCCGCATTCCTGCGCATCATTCTCGACACGGTGCGCGCGAGGATCCCGAACCAGATCCGGTTCGAGCTGTACGACGTGGACGACACGGTCGAGACCGACTCACTGTCGGCGCCCGTGAACGCCAGGTTCTCGCCGAATCGCCGCATCGGCGGGATCACGGTGGCGAGGGCGTTCCTCCCGGAGACGCTGAACGTTCCGGTCTCGGACTCCGCGGTCCTCTCGAAGATCAAGAACCGCGGGCGCATGCGCATCGGCCTGCGAGTTGATGGCGACGGACCGGCATGGATCCGGGTCGGCTCGACGGTCGCTACGGCGGGCGCGGTGCTCATCTACAAGGGATCACCGGACACCACGGTGGCGAAGATCAGCGTGAGCCCGCTCTCCAATTACCCCGCCGCCGCCTTCGACGATGGCATTCGCTCGGGCCTGACCAACTACTCGATCGTCGCGAAGAACGCGATTCCGCAGTTCACGAACACGATGAACGTGGGCGGAAATCCGGGCCGGCGCGCGTATCTCCGATTCAACATTCCTTCGCACATCGTCGATTCCTCGACGATCGTGCGGGCGACCCTGATCCTGACCCAGCGGCCAATTCCGTACGGCGACCTGCGCGATACGATGACGATCCACGCCGAGGTGGTGCTCGCCGGCCCGCAGATCACCGACCTCCGCCGGGCCTCGAACATCATCTCCGCCCCAGGGCTGGACGTGAGCGACTCGCTGCTGATCTCGCCGCGCGACTCCGGGCAGAAGACCCTTAATATGTTCCTGCTTCTGCGCTCGTGGAGGACGCAGGACGTGCTGCTGTATCCGCCGCCGCGGGCGCTGGTGCTGCGCGCGTCGCCGGAGAACGTGCTGCCGTTCCAGGCGAGCTTCTTCAACAGCTCGAGCGCGCCTGCGCTGCGTCCGGCGATGAGAATCTCCTACGTACCGAGCATCACTTTCGGGGTGCCCTGATGCGATTCCTCTCGCGTTTCGCCGTCGCCTCGGCGCTCTGTTTCGCCGCACCGGCGCTATACGCACAGGGCGCGCTCAGCCTTCAGGGATTCGGCTATCCGGGCGGCGAGATCAGCACGCGCGCGCTCGGAACCGGCGGATCGCTCGCTGACTTCGATGCCAACTCGCCGATCAATCCCGCCGCGCTGCTCGTGGGTTCGCGCGCGACGGTGTACCTGCAGTACGACCCGGAGTTCCGGTGGGTCACCGGCACCGGCCTGAATACCAGCACGGTCACGGCGCGCTTTCCGCTCTTCCTCATCAGCGGGAAGATGGGACAGGCCCGGTTCAGCCTTTCGTACGCGAGCTTTCTCGACCGCACGTGGACGAACACGTACCAGGACACGCAGGTGGTCGGCACCCTGAGAGTGCCGTCCACGGTCACGGCGGTGAGTTCCGGCGGAATCTCCGACATCCGCGCCGCGATGAGCTGGACGTTCTCCAGCAGGCTGACGGTGGGCGCAGCGATACACGTGTTCCCCGGGCAGAATCACATCGTGTTCGGCCGCGCGTTTCCGTCGGATTCGACGTCGTTCGGCGCATTCGCCCAGACGAGCACGTTCAACTACAGCGGCTCCGCGGTTTCCTTCGGGCTGATCGCGACGCCGATCGACCATATCAATCTCGGCGTCTCCGGACGTTACGGGTTCTCCATGCACGTGCATGAGGGAGACTCCACGACGGTCGGCGACGCGAACGTTCCCAACCGCATCAGCTTTTCCGGCGCGTACGACGGGATCACTGGAACGATTCTCTCCGCGCGCTACGGCATCGAGAAGTGGAGCGCGATGCGCGGGCTCGGCAGTGCGGGGCTGAGTGTGTTCGACGCGACCGAATTCTCGGCGGGACTCGAGACCGGCGGCCCCAGGATCGGCGCCATCCCGATTGCCGTCCGCCTCGGATATCGCGCGCGGCAGCTGCCTTTCGGCGTCGGCGCGCAGCAGGTGAGCGAGACCGAGTTCACCGGTGGTGTCGGCATTCCGCTGTCGTCGGGACGCGCCGCGCTCGACCTGAGCATCGCGCACGCGCTGCGGAGCGCGAACGTCGGCCTTTCCGAGACCGGCTGGATTTTCAGTCTCGGGATCGCCATCAAGCCGTACTGAGCACGAGGTTCTTTCTTGGGAGGAGCGGAGCCGCCTATGGCCGCAGTTGCCGGGTCTCTGCCGCTGATCCTCGTCGCGGACGATGTGGAGGCGAACGTCGAGCTGCTCGTCGACCAGCTCGAGACGCTCGGATTCCACACGGTGGTGGCTCGCGACGGGCCGTCGGCGCTCGCGTCGTGTCTCGAGCGGCGTCCTGATCTCGTGATCCTCGACGTCTCGATGCCAGCCGGCGACCTTGGCGTGGCCGATCGCGGCGCGGGATTCGAGGTCTGCCGCCGCCTGAAGCGCGACGCGCGCACGGCGCGGATCCCGGTCATCTTCGTGACCGCGCTCGGCGACACGGCCGACCGCGTGAGGGCGATCGAGGCCGGCGGCGACGATTTCCTCACCAAGCCGCATCATCGTCTCGTCCTCAATGCGCGGGTGCGGGCGCTGCTCAAGCTCAAGGGCGCGACCGACGCGCTCGAGGAGGGCCTCAAGCGGCTGCGCGAGCTGCAGAAAGTGCGCGACGATCTCATGAAGATGATCGTGCACGATCTCAAGACGCCGCTCACGTCCGTGCTCGCGACGCTCGAGATGGCGCGCGATGGCGACTTCGGCGCGCTGACGCCGCCGCAGGCCCGCGCGCTCTCCGATGCGGAAGGGAAGGCCGAGGACCTGCTCGCGCTCATCGAGGACCTGCTCGAGGTCGCGCGCATCGAGGAGCAGACGATCACGCTGCAGCCGGAACCGATCGCGCCGGCGGCGCTGCTCGCCGAGATCGTGTACGACTGGGGGCTTCGCTTCAAGCAGGAGGGCGCGACGGCCACGGTGGACGTGGCCGACGACGCGCCCGTGTTCCGTGCCGACAAGGTGCTGCTCAAGCGCGTGCTCTCGAACCTGGTGCAGAACGCGCTGACGCACACGGCCGGCCCGGTGCATCTCGCGCTCGCGGCGCGCGCCGACGCCAATGGAATCCTGTTCACCGTCGCGGACGACGGCCCGGGAATCCCCAGTGAGTACCAGGAAATCATCTTTCGGAAGTTCGAACGTGTGCGCGCGGCGAACGCGCCCCGCGTGCGCAGCTCCGGGCTCGGCCTCACCTTCTGCCGCCTCGCGGTCGAGTCGCACGGCGGGCGAATCTGGGTGAAGAGCGCGGAAGGCGAGGGGAGCACGTTCTATGTGCAGTTGCCGCTCACGCCGGCCGAGCCGCCTCGCGCGCTGAATCGGACCGGAGAGTACAGCGTGCCCGCGGCCGCCAGATCATGAGAGCGTACCTGCGCACGTTCGGCTGCCGCGCGAACCAGTACGACACGGAAGCGGCGCGCGCGATGATCGAGGCGGCGGGCGGCGTGATCGTCGGATCGCCCGACGATGCGGATGTCGCGCTGTTCAACTCATGCGCGGTGACGTCGGCCGCCGAGGCGGATCTTCGGCAGGCGGTTCGCCGCGCGGCGAAGGACAATGCCGGCATCCGGTCCGTCGTGATCGGCTGCGCCTCGGCGCGCGACGACGGGACGATCGCCGCGCTGCCCGGCGTGAGCGATGTGATCGCGGGCGCGGACCTGTCCGCCCTCGCGATGGCGCTGGGGATCGACCCGTCGCTGGCACGGCTCCGTCCGACACTGCAAACGGGTTCGCGCGCGCTGCTCCGCATACAGGACGGGTGCGACGAACACTGCACTTTCTGCTCGACGACGCTCGCTCGCGGCGCCAATCGCTCCCGTCCGGTGGACGAGCTGGTGCGCGAGGCGGGCGCGCTCGCCTCCGAGCATCCGGAGATCGTGATCACCGGGGTTCATATCGGCTCCTACGGGACCGAGTGCGGCTCCTCGCTGGGTGTGCTGCTCGGGAGACTGGTGGACGAAGTGCCGCGCGTGCGGTTCCGGCTCAGCTCGGTGGAGGCGACGGAGGTCGATGCGGTCCTTGGCGAGCTGCTCACCTCCGATCCCGCGCGCGTGGCGCCGCACCTTCACGCGCCGCTGCAGTCGGGAAGCGATCGCGTCCTGAAGCGGATGGGGCGGCACTGGTACAGCGCTCGGGGCTACGCGAGAGCGGCGTGGGAGCTCGCCGGTCGTTCGTCCACCTTCGCGCTCGGTGCGGACGTCATCACGGGGTTCCCCGGTGAGACCGATGACGATCATGCGGCGACGATGGCGATGGTGAGGGCGTTGCCGTTCACGTATCTGCACGTGTTCCCATACTCGGCGAGGCCGGGGACGGCGGCGGAACGCCTGGATGCGCAGCTGCCGGCGGCGAGATCGAGAGATCGGGCCGCGGAACTGCGCGCGCTGGCGGACGAGAAGGCGGCGGCATATCGCGTGTCGCGGGTGGGCGGCACGGCGGATGTGGTTGTCGTCGGCGACGGCGTTCGGCGGGAGGGACTCACCGAGGACTATCTTGCGGTCGCGCTCGAAGATGGGTCGATGGCGCGGCGATCGAGGTTCGAGGGACGGCTCTCACTCGCTGCCGAAGGAAGGTTGATCGCGCGGGTAAACTGATTACTCACCTCTCCCACTACTCGCACTCCGACTGAATTGCCCACCATCTACATCGAAACCTACGGCTGCCAGATGAACGTGAGCGATTCCGAGCTGATGCTCGGAAAGCTCACGGCCGAGGGATACGAGAGTGTGGACGGGCCCGAAGGCGCCGACGTCATCCTCGTGAACACGTGCGCCATCCGCGAGAACGCGGAGCAGCGCGTGATCGGGCGTCTGGGCGAGCTGCGCCGGTTCATGAAGAAGGACACGATCCTCGGCGTCACCGGCTGCATGGCGCAGCGGCTGGGGCCGAAGCTGCTCGAGTCCAACTCGCGCGTGTCGCTCGTCGTCGGGCCCGACGCGTATCGCGCCCTTCCGCACCTCATCGACGGCGCGCGCCGGGGGGAGCGGTTCACGGCCACCGACTTCGATCTCGAGGAACACTACGAAGATTTCCAGGCGCGCCGTTTCGAGGGTGTGAAGGCGTGGATTCCGGTGCAGCGCGGCTGCGACTACCGCTGCACGTACTGCATCGTGCCGTACACCCGCGGCCCGGAGCGCAGCCGCCAGCTCGCGGACGTCGTGCGCGAAACGCAGGAGGTCGTTGCGCAGGGGCTGACCGAGGTCGTCCTGCTCGGACAGACGGTGAACTCGTACACGGACGGCACGCACGATTTCGCGGACCTGCTGCGCGCGGTCGGAGCGGTTCCCGGCATCCGGCGCGTGAGGTACACGAGCCCGCATCCGAACGACTTCAGCGATCGCGTCATCGCCGCGATGGCCGAAACCGACACCGTGTGCGAGCACGTGCACCTGCCGATGCAGAGCGGATCGAGCCGCACGCTCAAGCGCATGCTGCGTCGCTACACGCGCGAGGAATACTTCGCGTGCGCGGCGCGCCTGCGCGCGGCGATCCCGGGGCTCGGACTCACCACCGATATCATCGTCGGATTCCCGGGCGAGACGGACGAGGAGTTCGACGAGACCATCACGGCGGCGCAGGAAATCGGCTTCGACGATGCATACATGTTCAAGTTCTCGATGCGCGACGGCACGCCGGCGACGCGTTTTCCCGCGGAGCTGCTGGTGCCCGACGACGTGATCGATGCCCGTTTTGAAACGCTGAAGGCCACGGTGCGCGGCATCGCACGGGAACGGAACATGAAGCGGCTCGGCGAGCGCCGGGAGGTGCTGATCGAGAAGGAGGCGCGGAAGGGCGGGGATCTCCTCCAGGCGCGCTCGCGCGATTTCAAGACGGTCATCGTGCCGGGCGATCTCTCCATGATCGGGACGTACTGTACGGTGGAGCTCACGGGCACGACGGGCTCGACGTTCACGGGAACGCCGGTCCAGGAACGCGCGCCGCTGCC
>JADGQS010000215.1 GCA_017881585.1 Gemmatimonadaceae bacterium
CGCCGGCGTCGAAGAGCGCGACCTTCTCCGAGTCCGAGTGACGTGCGGAGAGCACGAGGATCGGCACGTCGGTCCAGCTGCGCAGCTGCCGGCAGATCTCTTCACCGGAACCGTCCGGGAGCCCGAGGTCGAGCACGATGAGATCGGGGCGCTCCGCTGCGGCGACGTCGAGGCCCTCGCGCGCGGTGGCGGCTTCGAGCACGCGCGTGCCGTCGTCGCCGAGTGCGTGTTTCACGACGCGGCGAATCTGAGGTTCGTCGTCCACCACGAGAATCGTTTTTCGTGCGGCGGGCATGCGGAGAAAGGTAGCGCGCGAACTCGCGCCCGATGAAACGCAGGGGCGGACGTCGCCTCCGCGAGGCCCGCGCTAGTCGAAGATCCGCAGGAACTTCACCAGGATCAACAGCAGCATTCCCACGAGGTAGACGCGCAGCACAAGCAGCGCGATCCGCACGCCACGCGTCATCTCAATCCGCGGCATGGTGCCTCCCGCGCGCTTCCCCGGCCCACCGTCCGACCTTGCTCATCGCATGATGTCCTTGTACCCGATTACGCCGATGATGTGGTCGTGGGCGTCGACCACCGGCAGCAACTTGAACTGGTATTTCGCAAACAGGTCCACGAGGTCTTCCTTGACCACTTCGGAATCCGCGGCCACGGGAGGTGAAACCATCAACTCCTCCAGCGTCGTCGTTTCGGCCGCCAACACCAAGTGTCGCAGATCCACGACTCCCAGCAGCACCCCATCCGGCTCGGTCACGATATAGATGTACGTGACGGCCTGATGGTCCGGCGCGCTCGCGCGGAGCCTCGAGAGCGCCTCCGCTGCCGTCGTTCGCGCGGGCATCGCCACGAACTCCTGCGAGACGAGCGAACCAGCCGTCGCTTCGCTCGTCCCGAGGATCTGGCGCACGCGTTCCGCCGGCTCCTTCTCCAGCAGCGACAGCAAGTCGATGCGGTCGTCCCAAGGCAGCGCCGCGAGCAGGTCGGCGATCTGCGCGACCGTCATCTCCGACAGGATCGACTTCGCGCGGTCCGGCTGCAAGTCCGCCACGATCTGCCGCTGCGCGCGGGGCTCAGTCTCCAGCAGCGTCTCGGCGGCCTTCTCGGCGTCGAGCACCGAGAACATCGCTTCCTGCTCGAGTCCCGGCAGCTCCTCGAGCGCGTCCGCGAGATCCTCGCTCGGCAACTCGTGCATCTGCGTTCGAGTGAGCGAGAGCGACACTTTGTCCGACGTCGTCACGTCTTCGATGGAGAGCGGCTGGACATACTTCCACGAGATGAGCCGGTCCCCGCCCAATCGCACGAAGCCGAGCCCCCACTTCCGAAGGAAGCCGTTGAGCGACACGTCGACGTGCGCGATGATCAGCCGCCCGTGGCTTTGCACGAGCTGGACGTCGTTCACCACTTCGACGCGCCGGCCGTCCATGTCGAGAATCGTCCGGCCGATCAGATGCTCGTTCAGGAGAATCCACCCGGGCTGGTCGACGAACGGCGCGTAGCGATCACCGCTCTCCGGCGGCATCACGATGATGGCGTTCGCTTCCGTGCGCACGACCCGGCTCCATGGCACGAACTCGCTCGGATTTCCCCAACCGTGGCCGATGAAGATGCCCACGGCCTCGGGGAACGGCTCGGCAAGACTGAAGACGAGATCGGTCAACTTTCCGATCTTCAGTTCCGCGCGGGTCACGCAGACGCGCCGGTCGAGCAATTCGGAGACGAAGACGAACTGATGCTCGGTGCCGGCGGGAACCGGCGCGAGCGGAGTGGACGAGGCGGTCATCGGCTCAAGGCCCTCCCGACCCGAAGAGATGTGGAAACAGCACCGAGAGCCCGAACGCCGTCGACACGATGATCACGAACACGGTGATCGACCAGTTCGCGATGTTCTGGCCGCGGGTGTTCACGTGTTCGCCCATGAGCGGCTTGTCGTTCAGCAGCAGGATCAGGAACACGAGCGCCGCCGGCAAGAGCGTCACGGCCACGACCTGCACGAAGATGGTGATCGCGTCCTGCACGCGCGTGGTCGCGACGAGCGAGACGACACCCGATGACAGCAGGATCAGCAGGTAGGCAACGTAGAACCACGGCGCCTCCCTGACGCTCTTGTTGAGCGAGTGCGCCCAGCCGAAGACTTCGCCGAGCGCCCAGCTCGTCGCGAGCGAGATGCAGAGGGCACCCAGCAGCCCCGCGTCGAACAGCCCGATCGCGAAGAGCCCCTTGGCCCACACCCCCCATCGCTCTCCGGGCACCATGTCCGGCATCTTCGCCGCGGTCTCCGCCGCGGATTCGACGACGACCTGTCCACCCGGATGGTAGTAGAACATCGCCGCCGTCGCGACGATGATGAACGCGGCCACGATGCAGGTCACCAACGCACCCACGAACGTATCGATCTTGCCGTACTTGATGTCCTTGATGTCCATCCCCTTGTCCACCACGGCCGACTGCTGGAAGAAGATCTGCCAGGGCGTGATGGTCGTGCCGATGTTGGCCATGATCAGCGTAAGCACCGCCGCGGGTCCGAGCGCCGCGCCGAATTTGAAGTTCGGCGCATAGAATCCGCGCCCGACGATCGGCCAGCCGCCGTGCACGTTCCCGGTCTTCATCGCCCAGAACGCGGCGGGGATGTAGACGAAGTTGAAGATGCAGAAGAACAGCGTGATCCGTTCGAACGTCCAGTACTTGCCCGTGATCACGATCAGCATGAGGAGCGCCGTGACGCCTACGAACGTCATCCACTCGGGAACGCCGAACAGTCTCGCCGCCTGCGTCATGCCGATGTATTCGGTCACGAGCGTCAGCCAGTTGATCAGCACCAGATCGAAGATGGAGAACCAGCCCCACACGGGTCCGAAGCCGTCGAAGATCGCTTCGGCGTGACCGCGCTTCGTAACGGCGCCCAGCCGGACCGTCATCTCCTGGATGAAGTACGCCATCGGCACGAGGATGATGAACGCCCACAGGAGATTGAATCCGGTCTTCGCGCCGGTCTGCGCGTAGGTGGAGATCCCTCCCGCGTCGTTGTCGGCCACCATCGTGATCACGCCGGGCCCGATCACCGCGAGCAGGATCAGCCAGCGCCGCTTCAGGCGCGAGAGCTTGTGGATGAGCTTGCTGATCCAGTACATGTCGGCGTGGCTCAGTAGCGGGCGTTGAAACGGAACCCGACGATCGTCGCCGGGCCGCGGTCGCGGTTGTAGCCGGGATTCCAGATGTACTGGACATCGGGACTGAGCTGGACCCACCGGCCGAGTTGCACCCGGTAGTATGTCTCCATGCCACATTCAGAGCCATAGTTGATCTTGCCATCACCCAGCAGGAAGCCGAGGCCGCCGGCCGCGAGGTACTCGCGATGCACGTCGGAAAGGCCGTGCGCGAAGAACGCGAAGCCGAAGCGATCGTCGTGCCGGGCCCACCGCGTTCCGGCGACTTGCACGCCGAGACTCAGGTGCTGGTCGACTTCGGTGAAGACGAAGCTCTCGGTCTTCCCGTCATCCCACCCGAGTCGCGCGAACAGGCCGGTGGCGCCGGAATCCGCGAGCG
>JADGQS010000216.1 GCA_017881585.1 Gemmatimonadaceae bacterium
CTGCGGTCATCGCGATCACCCGATAGCGACTCGCTGTTCGGGCGGGAGGGCTCGAGGGACTCGCGGAGGCGGGGTTAGCGAGTAGCGAGAGATTCGCGCGCGAACGCGCGCGGCTCGAAGCGTTACGAGCGTAGCCCGCCGCAGCGAGTTCCTCGAGCCCGACCGGGCGAGCACACTTCTGTCACGACACGCGGCGCGCCGGACCCGCCGGGCGCGTGAGTGACCACTTCGCGCGCGCTCTGCGGCCTGGAAACGCGCGCTCGTAGCCGGCACGCCACGCGGCCATGAAGCGGTCCGCGTCGTCCCGCGGAATCATCGCCCACACCGCGCCGCCGAATCCTGCGCCGAATGCCGATGCCGCGATGGCGCCCTGCGCGCGAGCTTCGTGGGCGAGATGGATTGTCTCCGGAACTTGATTGCGCAGCACCAACTCGGCGAGTGACTGCGACCGATCGACGAGCGCGCCGAGCGCGTTCCAGTCGCGGTCGCGAATCGCGTCGCCCACGCCGGGGACGATCACCTCCGTCTCCTCACGAAACTGTTCGCGGCGCTCGATCACCTCCGGCGACAGCACCTCGGTCTTCGATCTTCCATCTTCCATCCTCGATCCGGCTTCCGGCCGCATCGCATCTGCGAGACGATTGTACGCGGCCTTCGCGTTCCCGGTCTTCGTCGCATGCACGCCGCTCACTCCGATGGCGATCATCATCTCATCGGGCCACGCAATGCGGCGCTCGAGCTGCGCGGGGAGATAGCGAAACTGACCGGCCGTTCCTTCCTCAGCGCATACGATCGCCACATGATCCTGCGCGCCGCCACGGACACCGACGCCGCCGTCAATGGGAAAGTCGCCAAACGCCTCGCCGGTCTCGATAGCCGCGACGTACTCGGCGAACGCGATCGGCGTGGGAACCGCGGCGCGCCAGTGTTCGTCGTTCGCGAGATCGTTCGCGTCGACGAACGCCATCGCGAGCGTGACGACGAGTGCGGTGGAGCTGCTCAGTCCCGCCGATGTGGGAAGGTTGCTCTGCAGCTCGACGGCGACGCCCCTCCCCGCCTGCGGAAAGTCGCGCGCGAATCGGCGCGCCACGGCGGTGACGTACGCGCTCGAGCGAAGGCCGGTGGCCGTGGTGTTCGGCGAGAGCGAGACGTCCATGGCAACCTCACCCGCCGCGCGGCGGAGGCGAATGACCGGCTTGTCGATCGTCGTGGCACGCGCGTGTATCGCGAGTTCCGTCGCAATCGTGAGCGAGCGGCCGCCGGCGTAGTCCACATGTTTCCCGACGAGTTCAACACGGCCGGGTACGAAATACTCCCGCGTTTCGGCGCGCTGCCCGCTCATTTGGCCACCGGCCAGAACCCGCGCAGGGTGCGCCACATGCCGAGCCCGCTGATCACGAACACGGCGAGCCACGCATAGAACTGCGGCATGCGGCCGTAGAGGAGCGAGCCGGTGCCGAAGAGCGCCGAGTAGACGAAAGAGCAGCCGCAGACCCAGCCGAGCACGCCCTGTGCGAGCGAGTCCGGTGCGGGTTGCTTGCCCGATTCTGCGCGCACCGCAGCCCATCCCGCGCCCGACGGGCGCACGAGCTCGTAGAAGCGTATGAGCGTCGCGCGGTCTGTTGGAGGCGCGAGCAGGGTGGCGGCCACCCATACCACCGTCGTGACGCCGACAGTGACGAGCAGCGAGATGTGCGATGCCACGTCGAGCCCGTTCTTGCGCGCTATGAAAAACCCGATCGCAACGATGAACGAGCTGGCCATCGCCGCGATCTCGCTCCACGCGTTCACGCGCCACCAGAACCAGCGGAGCAGGTAGATCAGCCCCGTTCCTGCGCCGACGGACAAGATCAGGTCGAACGCTTCCTTCGCCGTTCCGAGCGCGTAGGTGAGGAACCCGGCGCAGATCATGAGGCCCGCCGTCGTCAGCCGCCCCACGAGCACGTAATGCTTCTCGGTCTCACCCGTTCTCAAGAAGCGCCGGTAGAAATCGTGCACCAGATACGACGTGCCCCAGTTGAGATGCGTCTCGATGGTCGAGCGGTATGCGGCAAGCGTGCCCGCCACCACCAGTCCGAGGAATCCCGCCGGGAGAAAGCGCATCATCGCGGGATACGCGACGTCGTTGCCGATCAGCGACGAATCCACATACGGAAACGCGACCGCGATGTCGTGCAGCGTCGGGAAGACGAGCGTGGACGCGAGCGCGGTGAGAATCCAGGGCCACGGCCGCAGCGCGTAGTGCATCACGTTGAACAGCAGAGTGCCGGTCACGGCGTCCTTCTCGGAGCGCGACGCGAGCATCCGCTGTGCGATGTAGCTCCCGCCTCCGGGCTCGGCACCGGGATACCAGACCGACCACCACTGCACGGTGAGCGGAATCACGAACACCGCGAGCGCGACGGACCAGTCGCCGAAATCCGGCAGGAGGGCGAGCGTTCGCGCGGGGATCTTCGTGAGCAGGCCCGACATTCCGCCGACCGCCGGCTGCTTGAGCGCAAACCAGGTCACCGCGAACGTCCCGCTCATCGTGATCATGAACTGGATCGAGTCGGTGACGAGCACGCCCCAGAGCCCGCTGACCGACGCGAAGAAGATGGTCATCACGCCGCACACCGCGAGCGTGCGCCCCATCGGCCAGCCGAGCACGACGTTCGCGATCTTGGCGGCCGCGAGGTTCACGGTGGCCATGATGACGCAGTTGAAGAACAGCCCAAGGTACACCGCGCGGAATCCGCGCAGGAAAGTCGCGGCCTTGCCCGAGTAACGGATCTCGTAGAACTCGAGATCGGTGAGCACGCCCGAGCGGCGCCAGAGCCGTGCGTAGAAGAACACGGTGAGCATTCCCGTCAGCAGGAACGACCACCAGAGCCAGTTTTCGGCGACGCCTCGCTCGCGCACCATGTTGGTGACAAGATTTGGCGTGTCGGTGCTGAACGTCGTCGCGACCATCGAGACGCCGACGAGCCACCAGGGCGCGGCGCGGCCGGAGGTGAAGAACTCGGACGTGCTCTGCCCCGCCCGCTTCGCGAAGAAGATCGCGGGGAGGAACGAGATCAGGATGCTCGCGGTGATGATCGCGAGGTCGAGCGGCGCGAAGTGGAAGCCGCTCAACCGCGCGCCTTCTCCCACTCTCCTCGCGTGAAGTCGGGGAACTTCATGGGAGCCGAACCCTTCGCCACCGACATCTCGGTGAGCGGGAAGGGCGCGCTCCACGCCGCGGCGTCGTACACGTCGTAGTCGGGCACGAGCCCGTCGTGCAGGCACTGCACCAGACGGTACGCCATCACGAAGTCCATGCCGCCGTGCCCGCCCTTCTTTCGCGCGAGCTCGCCGATGTTCGCCCAGAGCGGATGCGTGTGCGTCGCCTTCCACGACTCGACAGTGGCCCACGACTCCCCGCCCTTCTGTCCCTCCACGTACACGCGCGGCGGATAGTCCTCGAACGCGCCTTTCGTGCCCTGCACCCGATTGTGCCGGGTGTACGGGCGCGGATTCGAGACGTCGTGCTGGAGCATGATCGTCTTTCCCTTCACCGTGCG
>JADGQS010000217.1 GCA_017881585.1 Gemmatimonadaceae bacterium
GTGGCGACGACGTTCAGTGGTCCGGTGTCCGTGACGTTCGCGGCGAATCCCGGCGGCGCGACGCTGAACGGCACGACCACCGTGAGCGCTGTCGCGGGCGTCGCGAGTTTCGGAGGCATCTCGATCACGAAGGCCGCCACCGGATACCGTCTCCTGGCGTCTTCCGGCACGCTCACGAACGACACGCTTCCGCCGTTCACCATCTCGGCGGCGGCCGCCGCGGTGCTTTCGATCACCGTCGGCGACAACCAGGCCGCCGCGATCTCGCATGCGTTAGTCTTGCCGCTCGGTGTCACCGTGACCGACGCGTTCGGGAATCCGGTCGCGGGATTTCCCGTGAGCTGGTCGGTGGTGACGACGGGCGGCGGATCGGTCGGCGGCACGACGACGCTGACGAACGGCGCCGGCGTCGCCACGACATCGTGGACGCTCGGGTCGATCGTCGGCCGGCACTCGGTGGCGGCGACCGCTACCGGCCTCGTGGGATCGCCCGCGACGTTCTCGGCCACGGCAACGGCCGGCGTCGCGACTCAGCTCGTGATCACCTCGCAGCCGGGAGGAGGCCTCGCGGGCGCCGCGTTCGGACTCGTCGTCACCGCGCAGGACGCGAGCGGCGACGTCGCCACCTCGTTCACCGGCAACGTATCGCTCGCACTCGGCACGCACCCCGGAGGTACATCACTGGCGGGCACTACATCGGTGAGCGCGGTCGCGGGGGTCGCGACCTTCACCAACCTCTCCGTGACGACGGCCTTTGCCGGGTACACGATCGTCGCGAACTCCGGCGGCGTCACGTCGTCCACCTCGAGCGCGTTCAACATCGACGCGGCGGCGCCGGCGACGATCTCGATCAGCGGGGGCAGCCCCCAGTCGGGCGCCATCGCGACCCTGCTGAGCAAGCCGCTCTCGGTCACGGTTGTCGATTCCTACTCGAACCCGGTGCCGAACGTGACGGTGACGTGGGCCGTGGTCACGGGCGGCGGTTCGCTCGGAAGCAGCATTGCGCAGACGAACGCGTCAGGTGTCGCGACGAACACGTGGACCCTCGGCCTTCTCGTCGGCCAGCAAAGCGTGAGCGCTACGGCTGCGGGGCTCACGCCGGTCACATTCGTTGCGAATGCGCACTGACGGCCGGCGGCACGCCGATCGAGTACACCATGCGGCTCACGCGCGCGAGATCCGGATAGCTGATGTACTGCGCCTCGTCGGTCACCTGGTGATAGTCGAGGTGCTCACCGCGCGACATCACGGCGGCGATCTCGAGGATCGACGCCGTGCCCGACCCGTCGTCGTCCGCGCCGTTGCGGATCGAATGTACGACCGGAGGGCGCCGCGCCGCGATGTCCGGTGATCCGCCGCCCGCTACTTGATGATGGTGAACACGAACGGCTGCTGCACCCTCTGCTTCACCTTCTTCCCACCCGTTTCCGCGGGAAGGAAGCGCATGCCGGGGAGTGCCGTTCTCACCGCGGCGCCGAAAAGATCGTTCGTGGCGTTCAGGATCTGTATTGACGACGGCTCGGCGCGCCCCGTCGTGTCGACCACGAACGTCACGATCACTTCGCCTTCGACGCCGGCGGCCCTGAGCACTTCGGGGTAACGCGGCGCCGGCGAGCCCATCGCGGCCATCACCGGCTTCTCGACCTGCGACTCGGAATAGATGTGGTTCTCTGCCGGCGCGACGGCGACACTGCCGCTGTCGCGGCCGCCCGGCACGCCTCTCCCGATCCAATCCAGTTCGTTGGTCGGCCTCGCCGACAGGTCGATCTCGGGGAGCCTGTCGGGGATGTTCACCGGTGCAGTGAGTATCTGCGACCCCTTGGGCGGCGCAACGACTTCGACCCGGGTCCTCACCTTGGGAGGAGTCGGCACGTCTCTCTTCACCTCGGCAAACTCGACCTTCGTGGCGCGATCGTCGTGCTGCTGACCGGCGTTCAGCGTGGCATGAATCGCGAGTCCGATCAGCGCCGAGTGCATTGCAAGACTGACGAACGATCCGCCGAACGACCGTTGTTTCTTCGCCCTGGATTCCAGCAGGTTGGTGAGCATCGTCCGTGCCCCCGTATGTGAGTGGAGGTTCGAAGGCGGCGCGCGCATGCGCGGCCGGCTTCGATACACTACACCCCATCTCCGTGAGGGCCGGTTAGCGATCGGTTAGCGGATGGTTAACCGCGAGTTAGCTCTCGCTTACGAGGCGACGCCCAAAGCTATTTGCCCTTCCCGCCCAGGAACGCCTCGACCTCCGGCCAGACCAGCTCCGGCCGCTCGGCGTACGTGAAGTGGGCGGCGCGCGGAACCTTGAACAGGCGCGCCTGCGGCAGCGACGTGACCCACTCTTCGACGAGGTCCATCGGGATGGTCTCTTCTTCGCCGTGCACCACGAGCGTCGGGATCTGAAGCGTGCGCAGCTGCGCGCGAAGGTCCCAGTCGCCGTACGAGTTCATGATCACGCGATTGCTCGTCGTGTTTCCGTAGCGGATGCCGGCGGGATCGGTCGCACAGAGATCCGACTTTAGCAGCGGAAGCGTGCGATCCGGTTCGGCGAGACGTGGACGCGTCGCGATTGCCCAGTAGTCGCGGCACCCCTGCCGCGTGTTGCCCGTGGGACTCGTCATCATTCGCGACGCTTTCATCATCTGCGCGCGCTGCGTGCTGTCGAGCCGCGCGTTGAGATTCTTCGCATAGCGCTGCCAGAAGTCGCCGCGCCTCGGGGGCACTGGCCCGAAGAACACCATTCGCTTCACGTTGTCCGGGTGCGCGATCGCGTACGACGCCGCGAGCAGCGGGCCGTACGAGTGCGCCATGAGCGTGACTCGCGCGAGGCCGAAATGCTTCCGGAGCTCGTCGAGGTCCTGCACCTGGCGCTTGGCTACGAGCGTCATCGTGTCGGCGGGAAGCGTGGATTTTCCGCCGCCGCGCTGGTCGTAGAAGATCACGGTGTGGTGTTCGGCGAGCACTTTGAAATCGCCGAAGATCGATTCGTGATCCATGCCGGGGCCGCCGTGAATCGCGATGATCGTATCGGCGGCGTGGCCGATGATGCGATAGTAGAGGCGCGCGGAGTCGGACGTCGTGACCCATCCGGTCTGGGCGGCGAGCGACGCGGGTATGAAAAGGAACGCGACGAGTGTGCGCCATGCGCTGCGGGCGGTCATCAGAGTCTCGTGGTTCGAGAATGAACTTGCCGTCCGGCAGCCGAACGATGCTGCCCGATGCGTTTGGATGATACTTCGCCCGTCTCGGGGCGCCAACATTCCGCCCGACTCGTCGTGACGAGTCATCGGCGCCGAGTTGACGCTCGAGCAGGCTGCACATACGATTCAATTGCTTCGCAGGCGGGCGCGACGGAGGGTCCGGGATGGTTTCCCGGCCCTCCGTTCTGCTTTTTGTCTCAGTTAATCCTTGATATGTGTATGGGTGCGTATCTTGTCTCTCGTGTACCTGTCAGGCACTCAGGAACAGACTGCTGGAGGAAGAATGCCGGAGGATCAACTGTACGGCGAGCGAGCGATCACACCGGACGTCGCCCAGCGGCTCTTGG
>JADGQS010000074.1 GCA_017881585.1 Gemmatimonadaceae bacterium
TGGCGGCGATGCCGGCGAAGTCGAGCGAACCCGTGTTCGCGAACAGCAGGAACATCGCGACCAGGAAGCCGAAGTCGCCGATGCGATTCACGATGAAGGCCTTCTTGCCCGCGTCGGCGTTCGCCTTGTCGCTGAACCAGAATCCGATCAGCAGGTACGAGCAGAGTCCGACGCCTTCCCATCCGACGAACATCACCGGATAGTTCGCGCCGAGCACGAGCAGCAGCATGAAGAAGACGAACAGGTTGAGGTACGCGAAATAGCGCGGATACCCCGGATCGTCCTGCATGTAGCCGACGCTGAAGATGTGGATCAGCGCGCCCACGCCGGTGATGACGAGCACCATCACCATCGAGAGCGGGTCGAGCTGCAGCGCGGCGTTGATCTTGAGGTCGCTGACCGGCATCCACCGGAACAGCGTCTCGACGTACGGCTGCGCCATGTCCACCGATCGCATCGCCGCGAAGATCGCGACGGCGAGGCCGAAGGCGATGACCAGCACGCCGGGCCCGATCAGGCTCACCAGTCCCGCGTACTTGTGACGGACCACCGGGTGGTCGTCGAGGGAGATGTGCGCGTCCGTATGATCGCCGGCGTGTCCGCCGGCTTCACCCGCCGCCGACGGGTCGTTCGGTCCTAGCTTCGCGGCCGCCTTGAGCGACAGCGCGCCGTTCAGCAAGAAGCCGAGCAACGGCAGGACGGGAAGCAGCCACACGTACTGCGCGACCGTGTCGGCCAGCGGGTGCCCGGTGGGCATCGGTTCCTGGAGCATCATCAGCCGCGCAACAGGTTGATGTCCTTGAGATTCACGGATTCCTGATGCCTGAAGATCGAGATGATGATCGCGAGCCCCACCGCGGCCTCGGCCGCGGCGACGGTCATCACGAACACGACGAAGACCTGCCCGGTCGCCCCGTACAGTTTCGAGAAGGCGACGAAGCTGAGGTTCACCGCGTTGAGCATGAGCTCGACGCACATGAACACGATGATCGCGTTGCGGCGCGTGAGCACGCCGACCACGCCGATCGTGAACAGCAATGCGGAAAGTGCGAGCGCTTCGGCGATCATCAGCTGGCGCTCCTCTTGCGGCCGAGCACCACGGCGCCGACGATCGCGATCAGCAGCAGCACGCTCGTGAGTTCGAAGGCGAGGAGGTACTCGCGGAACAACGGGCCCGACACACCGCCGATGATGCCGCCGGTCGAGGTGACCGTGACGGGAATCGTCGGCACCACGAGCCGCAGGTCCATCGGGCTCCGCGTGAGCGTCAGGATCTCGGCGACCAGCGCGAGTCCGAGGAAGCCGGCGAACAGCCGCCCCCACTTGCCGCTGATGTCCGACAGCTCGGACGGATGGCCGAGGTTGAGCAGCATGACCACGAACACGAACACCACCATGATCGCGCCGGCATACACCAGCACCTGCATCACGCCGATGAACTGCGCGTCCATCATCACGTAGAGCGCGGCGAGGCAGAACATCGTGACCACGAGCCACATCGCGGCAGCCACCGGGCTCTTGCGCGTCACGAACGCGATGGCGGCCGCGACGGCGATGAGGCCGAAGAGATAGAAGTGGAACGAATAGAGGAGCGAGAAGAATTCGTTGCCCATCTCACTCCCCCTTCGGGTCGGCAGGATCCCACATCTCGCACACCGGGTGCGTCTGCGTGCTCAGCCGCTCGAGATCGTACACGAACCGGTCGCGCGAGTACTCGGCGTTCTCGTAGTGGCGGCCGAGATGGATCGCCTCCTCCGGGCAGACTTCCTGGCAGTAGCCGCAGAAAATGCACCGGAACTCGTCGATCTCGAATACCAGCGGATAGCGGTTGCCCTGCTCGTCCTCTCCGGGCACGAGCTTGATGCAGTTCGCCGGGCAGACCGTCGGGCAGAGGCCGCACGCCACGCACTTGGACTTGCCGTCTTCCGTCGTGAGCATGCGGTGCGTGCCGCGCCAGCGCGGCGAGAGGTCCCACTTCTCCTCGGGATACTGCACCGTCACCTTGTGCGGATCGACGAGGTGCTTGAACGTGAGCGCCATGCCGCTGAGCGTGGCGCGCACGTAGCTCACCTCTTCGACGGGCCGGTCCATCACCTTCACTCCGATCGTCATGCCTTCTTCTCCGTCAATGCCGGATTGCGCACGCTCATGTCGCGCAGGCGCGCCACTTCCTCGCGGTCGAGACGCGAATACGCCGGGCTCACGATGCGGCCGCGGTCGAGGACCACGAAGAGCAGCACCGCGAGCACCACGTTCATCCCGAACAGGATTGCACCGTACACGGGACCGCGGGCGACGCCGGCGCGGTCGAGCACGAGCACCACGGTCGCGATGATCGTGATGTACGCGAGCGCGAGCGGAAGCATCACCTTCCACCCGAGCGACATCAACTGGTCGTAGCGGAACCGCGGGACCGTCCAGCGGATCCACATGAAGAAGAACAGGAAGAACAGGACCTTCGTGAGGAACACGCCAAGCGTCAGCACGGTCTTCAGCACGGTGAACGGCGGCAGGTTGTCCCACTGCGTGAACGGAATGTCCCAGCCGCCGAAGAACAGCGACGTGATGAGCGCGCTCGCGGTCACCATGTTCGCGTACTCGGCGATGAAGAAGAACGAGAACTTCATCGCGGAGTATTCGGTGTGGTACCCGGCGACGAGCTCGGATTCCGCCTCCGGAAGGTCGAACGGGAGACGGTTCGTTTCCGCGAACGACGAGACCAGGAAGATGAAGAACGCGATCGAGAGGAGCAGCACGTTCCAGCCCATGGTGGCCTGCTGCTGGATGATGGTGCTCAGCGAGACATTGCCCGAGAGCAGCAGCACGCAGACCGTGGACATCCCCATGGCGATTTCGTAGCTGATCATCTGTGCGCTCGAGCGGAGGCCGCCGAGCAGCGCGTACTTGTTGTTCGAACTCCAGCCGGCGAGCACGATGCCGTAGACGCCGAGCGACGAGATCGCGAGGCAGAAGAGGAAGCCGACCGGGAGGTCCGCGACGACCATGTCGATGCGGCCCCACGGCGTGGGCAGCGGGCTCGCGAACGGAATCACGGCCCAGGTGATCATGGCGGGAATGAACGAGATCGCCGGTGCGAGGATGAACAGCGGCAGGTTCGCCGAGTCGGGATACGTCTCCTCCTTCATGATGTTCTTCAGGCCGTCCGCCGCGGGCTGCAGCCAGCCGTATCCCACGCGATTGGGGCCGTGACGGTCCTGTATCCAGGCGGAGATTTTTCGCTCCGCAAGGGTGAGCATCGCGACGCCCACCATGTAGACCGAGAAGACGATGAACATCTTCACGACCGTGCCGATCAGAAAGATTCCCTCGGTCGGCGGAAGTTGCGGATCGGCGACCTGGAAGAGCGCGAACAACGGCAGGTGCGTCATGCGGACGCTCCCGTGCGCACACCCGGCGCCGCGATGCCGGTCAGCGCGAGCGCGTCGTACGACATGCCGTCGAACGCCTTTTCCGATTTCGCGAGGGCATCGAATACGGCGCTCGCCGCGAGGAAATCGGCCTTGTCGCCGATCGCGTTGAGGAGATCGGAGAGCACGAACCACGCGGGACGCGCGAGGCCCGGCGCGGCCTTCGCCTGCAGGTAGCGCTGCACGCGGCCGCGAAGATTGGTGAGCGTTCCCTCTTCTTCGGCGAGGTTCGCGATCGGAAGCACGACGGCCGGAGCGGCCAGGCCTTTCGGCATGGCGGTCCCGATCACGATCACCGCGTCCGCCTTCCTGGCGGCGTCGGCGGAAAGGCCGTCGAGCTCTTCGTCCGCCAGGATCAGCACGTCGCCGGCCTTGAGGCCCGCGAGCGGATCCCGGCTGCGCGAGAAGCCGAGCCGCTCGGCGCCGGTGCCGTTCGCGGCGCGATCCGCGCGCAGCGAAAGATCCGGCACGCCGGGGAGCGGCGCCTCCGTGCCCTGCTCCACCCGGAAGTTTCCGGAGCCTCCCGTTTTCGAGACGAGACGCTTGAGCAGATAGAGCGCCTCGTTCGACAGCGATGCGTTCGCGACGACGTACGCGCGCTTGCCCTTGAGCGCCTTGGCGGCGGCGTCGAGCGCGATCTCCCAGTCCACCGTCTCTCCGCCGGCCATCGGCACTTCGATCCGGTCCGGCCGGTTCATCCAGCGGTAGTCGAGCCGCCCGTGATCGCACATGAAGAACTTGTTGACGTCGGCGTTGCCGCGCGGGCGAATGCGGACGACCTGCTGGTCGCGCAGCTCGAGCGTGACGTTGCAGCCCTGCGAACAGCCTGTGCACACGCTCGCCGTGCGGTCGAGCTCCCACGCGCGCGCTTTGTTCAGGAAGTCTTTGGACAACAGGGCGCCAACGGGGCACAGATCTACCACGTTTGCCGCCCACGGCTGCGTGAGGTCGACGTCGGGCGCCTTGCCGATGTAGGCGCGATCGCCACGCTCGCTCACGGCGAGGACGGGCGCGTCGTGAATGTCGTCCATGAAGCGGACGCAGCGCGTGCAGAGGATGCAGCGGTTCGGCACGTACATCACGTCGCCGCCGAAATCCTCCACCGGATTGAATCGCTTGGCCTCGCGGTAGCGCGAGTCGGCGCGTCCTTCCTGGAACGTGTAGTCCTGCAGCTCGCACTCGCCCGACTGGTCGCAGATCGGGCAATCGAGCGGATGGTTGATGAGCAGCATCTCGAGGACTCCCTTGCGGGCCTCGAGGGCTTTCTCGCTGTACACATGCACCACCTGCCCTTCGACGACCGCGGTCGCGCATCCCGGCGCGAGCTTCGGCGCCTTCTCGACTTCGACGAGGCACATGCGGCACACGCCGGCGACGGGAAGCCCGGGGTGATAGCAGTAGTGTGGAATCAGGATTCCGGCGGTCTTCGCCGCTTCCAGAATCGAGGTGCCCGCCGGCACCGAAACCGGGCGGCCCTCGATCGTGAGGTTGACGAGTGTCTCGCTCATGCCGCCGTCCCTGCAGCTGTCAGCTTGGAGCTGCCAGCTGCCAGCTGAGAGCCAGCTACTGTGGAACTGCGCTTTCCGGTTATCAAGGCCTCGAACTCATGCCTGAACTTCTGCAGTCCACTCACCACTGGAGCCGCGCACGAATCGCTCAGCACGCAGATCGTCTTGCCGGTCATGTTCTCCGCCATCTCGAGCAGCGTGTCGAGATCTTCGTAGGTGCCGTTGCCGGCGACGATGCGATCGAGGATGCGCGTGGTCCAGGACGTGCCCTCGCGGCACTGCGTGCACTGTCCGCAGCTCTCGTGCGCGAAGAAGCGCGTCAGCCGCGCGACCTGCCGCGGAATTGACTGCGTGTCGTCGAAGACGATCACGCCGCCGGAGCCGAGCATCGTGCCCTGCGCGACGAAGCCTTCGTAATCCATCAGGGTCGCTTCGGCTTCCTCGACGGTCTGGATCGGAACGGATGCGCCGCCCGGAATGATCGCCTTGAAGCGGCGGCCCGCCGTCGGCCCGCCGCACAGATCGTACAGGAAATCCTTGAAAGGGAAACCGAGGACGATTTCGTAGTTGCCCGGTTTCGAAATGTTGCCGCAGACGGAGAACAGCTTCGTGCCCGTGCTCTTCGGGTTCGAGAGGCACATCGCCTTGTACCACTCGGCGCCGTTCACCAGGATGTGCGGCACGGCCACGAGCGTCTCGACGTTGTTGATCGTCGTGGGCTGGCCGAACGCGCCGGAGACCGCCGGAAAGGGCGGCTTGATGCGCGGATTCCCGCGCTTCCCCTCGAGCGACTCCATCAACGCCGTTTCTTCGCCGCAGATGTACGCGCCCGCGCCCTTGTGCACGTAGACGTTGATCGTCTTGCCCGTGCCCATCGCGTTCTTGCCGAGGATGTTGGCCGCGTACGCTTCCTTCAGCGCCGCCTCCATCCGGTCGATCGGCTCCTGGAACTCGCCGCGGATATAGATGAAGGAGGTCTCCGCCCCGATCGCGTACGCGCCGATCGCGCACCCTTCGACGAGCGCATGCGGCGTCCAGCGCATGATCTCGCGGTCCTTGAACGTGCCCGGCTCGGACTCGTCGGCGTTGCACAGGAGATAGTGCGGCTTGCCGTCGCCCGGCTTCATGAACGACCACTTCACGCCGGTGGGGAATCCCGCGCCGCCGCGGCCGCGCAGTCCCGACGCCTTCACGATGTCGACGATTTGTGCCGGCGTCATCTGCAGCGCGAGTTCGAGCGCCTTGTAGCCGCCGCGCTTCTTCCACCCGTCGAGCGAACGCGACTCGCCCTCGCCAAAGTGCTTGGAGAGGACCGGCGTCTCGCGCGGATGCGATTTCTGCGGATATCCCATGGGTCAGTTCGTTCTCATTTCAGTCCCGCCAGGATCACGGGGACCTTGTCGGGCGTGACGTTCTCGATCGTATCCGCATTGATCTGAACGGGAGTGGAGAATCCGCACGCGCCGAGACACTCCACTTCGATGACCGTGTACTTGCCGTCGGCCGACGTGATGCCGAGTTCCTTGCAGCCCGTATGCTCGAGAAAGGCGTTGACGACCTTGTCCGCGCCGTTGCACAGGCAGGGCGACGTGGTGCAGACCTGGATGAAATGCCGCCCCACCGGGTGCTGGTGGTACATCGTATAGAAGGACACGACACCCTTTACATATGCCGGCGTGAGCTCGAGCACCGACGCGACCTCGGTCATCGCCTGCTCGCTCACCCAGCCGCGGTCCTGCTGCACCATCCAGAGCGCGGGGAGAAGGCCCGCCATCTTGGTGGGATATCTCGTGAGCAACGCCGCGAGTTCATCCTTCCGTTTCCCGACGAAAACCGGCGCGTACGATTCGGTATGGGCGCTCATCTATCGGTCTCGACTGTATCCAAGGTCGCGCTCTCCCTCTTCGCTTCGCTCACGCGGTCGATCTCGACTGTAGCAGCGGTCGCGCTCTCCCTCTTCGCTTCGCTCATCGGTCGATCTCTCCCATCACGATGTCGATCGATGCGTTGATGGCGATGACGTCGGAGAGCAGGTGCCCTTCGACCATCTTCGAGATCGCCGAGAGGTTCACGAAGCTCGGCGGGCGGATGCGCCAGCGTGCGGGTTTCGACGTGCCGTCGGAAACGAAGTAGTAGCCTTTCTCTCCCTTCGGGCTCTCGACCGCGACGTAGCATTCGCCGGCGGGCGGGCGCGGCCCTTCCATCACGTTCTTGAAGTGATGGATCATCGATTCCATCTCGCTCGTCGCCTTGTGTTTCGGCGGAAGGATCACGCGCGGGTCGTCCACGTTCACCGGCCCGTCGGGAAGGCGGTTGACCGCCTGCTCGAGGATGCGCACGGACTGGCGAAGCTCTTCCACGCGCACGAGGTACCTGTCGTATACGTCGCCGTTGGTGCCGACCGGGACGTCGAAGTCGTACGTCTCGTAGTCGAGATACGGGAAATCCTTTCGTACGTCGTACGCGACGCCGGACGCGCGAAGCATCGGGCCGCTCAGGCCGTAGTTCAGCGCCTCGTCCGGCGACATCACGCCGAGCCCGATCGTGCGCCCCACCCAGATCGCGTTCCGGGTGAGCATGCGATCGCACTCATAGATCGTCTTCGGGAACGTGCTGATGAACCCGCGGAGCCCTTCGAGCCACTTGTCCGGGATGTCGGCGGCCATGCCGCCGACGCGCGTCGCGCTCGTCGTGAGGCGTGCGCCGACCCAGCCTTCGAGCATGTTGTAGATGTTCTCGCGCTCCTGGAACGACCAGAGGAACGGCGTGAACGCGCCGATGTCGATGCAGGTCGTGCCGAGCCATACGAGGTGCGACGCGATGCGCGAGAGCTCCATCGCGATCACGCGGAGCACCTTGCAGCGCTCGGTGATCTCGATTCCGAAGAGGCGCTCCGCGCCGAGCGCGAACGCCACGTTGTTGCCGATCGAGTTGAGGTAATCCTCGCGATCGGTCCACGGAATGATCTGGTTGTACTGGCGGTACTCGCCGATCTTCTCGAATCCGCAGTGCAGGTAGCCGACGTGCGGAATACAGCGGACGACGGTCTCGCCGTCGAGCTCGAGCACCAGCCGCAGGACGCCGTGCGTGGCGGGATGCTGCGGGCCGATGTTGATGAGCATGTGCTCGCCCTCGAGCTCCAGCGACGGCGGTTCGGCGAGTGCGACACCGGTGTCCCCGCCAAGGGTACCCTTGGTGACGAGCGGAATGCGCTGCGGGCGGCCCTCCTTCGTGAGGCCGCTGGTCGAGAGTTCGACTTCGATCGTGCGTTTGGTGGCCACGACTACTCTCCCGTCTTCTCGCCCGACGCGATGCGGGCGCGCATGTCGAGCGGGAGCTCCTCGAAGGTGTCGGCGACGTTCAGCTCTTCCATCGAGTACTTCGCCTCGGGATTGGCGTCGAGCGCCTGGCGGAGCTGCTCGGAGCGGCTGAACCGGCCGCGCAGGGGGAAATCCTTGCGGAGCGGGAATCCTTCCTTGTACTGCTCCCACATGAGGATGCGGCGCAGGTCGTAGTGGCCGGCGAAGGTGATGCCGAACATGTCGTAGCACTCGCGCTCGAGCCAATCGGCGCCCTTGTACACGGGCCACACACTCGGGACCTCGAGCTTCGCGCCCTTCGTGAGCTGGGTCTTGAGCCGGAGGAACCGGCGGAACTTGATGGAGCGCAGATGCCAGACGACCTCGATCGGCATCGAGAGGTCGCGATGCTCCACCGCGGTGACGTCGGAGAGATATTCGTACGATTGCGTGGCGTCGTCGTGCAGCCAGCGCACGATGTCGAGGACCTTCGAGGTCTCGACGAGCACAGTGGTCTCGCCATTCACCACGTCGATACGGAGCACCGCTGTTGAAAACTGCTCTTTCAAGGCGGTGCCGGATGGGTTGGCTTCGCCGCCGCGGTTCGGCACGTTCTTTGGCGTCACGGGTTTTTCCAGGTTACCCGAGCCGGGTCTCACGATTTCGAACTTGCTCACGGCGCCGATCTCGTCTGGTGCACCGAATTCCCGAATGGCTCCGAGATTTCGTCGATGCGCGCGGCCGGGATGTAGAGCTTGGACGTCGGATCCGGCTCCATCTCGTTGCGCAGCGATTTGTTCGACATGCGCTCGGTCATGATCTTCTTCTGGAGCATCATGATGCCGTAGATCAGCCCTTCGGGTCGCGGCGGACAGCCCGGCACGTAGACGTCGACGGGTATGATGGTGTCGATGCCCTGCACCACGGCGTAGTTGTCGAACATCCCGCCGGTCGACGCGCACGCGCCCATCGAGATCGCCCACTTGGGCTGCGGCATCTGCTGCCAGATGCGGCGAAGCACCGGCGCGAGCTTGAACGGCACCCGGCCCGCGCAGATGAGCATGTCGCTCTGGCGCGGCGAGAAGCTCATGCGTTCCATGCCGAAGCGCGCGAGGTCGAACTTGCTCGCCGCGGCGGCCATGAACTCGATCGCGCAGCAGGCGGTGCCGAAAGGCATCGGCCACAGGGAATTCGAGCGTCCCCAATTCACCAGGAAGTCGAGGCGGGTGGTGATCCAGCCCTCCCCACCAGTCGGTTCAACCGAAACGATGGCCGGTCTTCCGGCGTCCGGCCCTTCGGCGTCCGGCCCTTCGGCGTCCGGCCCTCCGGCGTCCGGCTTGCTCAATCCCATTGCAGCGCTCCCTTCTTCCAGACGTACAGGTATCCCACGAGCAGGATGAGCATGAAGACGAGCATCTCGCCGAGACCGAAGAACTGGACCTGTGCCGCCGGACAGGCGCCGTTCACGAGCGGCACGGCGCACGAGAGCTGGCGGTAGTAGACGGCCCACGGGATCATGAACACGGTCTCGATGTCGAACACGATGAATAGCATCGCGACCATGTAGAACTTGACGGAGAACCGCTCGCGGGCATCGCCGAGGGGCGGGATTCCGGATTCGTAGGCAACCTGTTTTTCCGGCGTCGGGTGCGCCCGCAGCGTGAAGTGCGAGAGCACGAGCATCAGCGCTGCGTTGGCGGCGACGAACCCGAGGAGAATGAGGACTGGGAAGTAGTTGCGATCCATGTCTAATAGTTGCTCGTGAAAGATTTCACGAACACTCCAAACTTACCGGAGGGGTGAGAATGGTGTCAACGGACCGCGAACGGATCTTCGCGAGGGGGACCGCGAACTGCCCTGCTGTACTGGGTTGACAGTTATCACAACAAAGGGTGTGAGTAAACGGTCATCAGTCATTGGTTGCGAGAGAACTGCGACGGGACCGGTCGCTTGGGCGACGTCCGGGCCTGGAATTCGGCGCGCACGGCGGTCCCGTCGATCAACCATGACGCACGCTGTAGCGGCTCCAACGATTGACGCCTCATCTGACAACCAACAACCGACCGCCGGATACTCACCGCCTTGGGTCCCGAAACCGACAGCCGTGAACTGTCGGTAGCAGGCTCGTGGCGAGCAAGTGGCCCGCCGCGGTACATTCATCGCGAGCGAACTCGAACGTCTCCACACTCAAGCCTGCCGCGAGAAATGAGCATCAAGAACGACCGCTGGATCACCAAGATGGCCAGGGAACACGCCATGATCGAACCGTTCGAGTCCAGCCAGGTCCGGTCAGGCGTGATCTCCTACGGCGTGAGCTCGTACGGCTACGACATGCGGGTCGCCCGCGAGTTCAAGATCTTCACGAACGTGCTGAGTTCCATCGTCGACCCCAAACACTTCGACCCGAAATCGTTCGTGGAGTTCGAGGGCGACGTGTGCATCGTGCCGCCGAATTCGTTCGCACTCTCGCGTTCGGTCGAGTACTTCCGGATTCCGCGAAACGTCATGACGATCACGGTGGGCAAGTCGACCTATGCGCGCTGCGGCATCATCACGAACGTGACGCCGCTCGAGCCCGAGTGGGAAGGACACGTGACGCTCGAGATCTCGAATACCACGCCGCTGCCGGCGAAGATCTACGCCAACGAGGGAATCGCGCAGGTGCTGTTCTTCGAGGGCGACGAGCCGCCGGAAGTGAGCTACAAGGACAAGAAGGGCAAGTATCAGTCGCAGACCGGCATCACGCTCCCGAAAATCTGAACGTTCGCAGTCACACGTCTTCCGCAGAGGATTCCGTGATGCTCGACCGTCGTCATTTCACGCTGGCGCTGCGACTCGCGCTCGGATTCGTCCTGACCGCGTGCAGCAATTCCAAATCGGCCATGGAAAAAACCTTCACGCCCTCCAATCCGTTCGCGAACGCGAGCCCCCTGCTCTACCAGGCGCCGCCGTTCGACAAGATCCACAACGAGGACTACCGGCCCGCGTTCGACGAGGGCATGCGGGTGCAGATCGCCGAGGTCGGCAAGATCGCGGCGGACTCCGCGGTGCCGACGTTCGAAAACACCATCGTCGCCCTCGAGAAGACCGGCCTGCTGCTCACGCGCACGAACTACGTGTTCCAGGCGCTCACGCAGGCGAACACGAACGACACGCTGCAGAAGTTGCAGTCGGAGATCGCGCCGAAGCTCGCGGCGCACGCGGACGCCATCCACCTGAACGCGGCGCTGTTCGTGCGGATCAAGGCGCTCTACGACACGCGCACGTCGCTCAAGCTGGACAGCGTGCAGGCATTCCTGGTCGAACGCTACTACAAGGATTTCGTGCGCGCGGGCGCGCTGCTCGCCGACGCCGACAAGACGAAGCTCCGCGCGCTGAACGAAGAGGAGTCGAAGCTCAGTACGGATTTCCAGAACCACCTGCTCGCGGCCACGAAGGCGGGCGGCCTCGTCATTTCGGACAAGGGAGAGCTGGCCGGGATGAGTGACGGCGAAATCGGCGCCGCCGCCGACGCAGCGAAGGCGCGCAAGCTCGACGGCAAATGGGTGCTCCCGCTGCAGAATACCACGCAGCAGCCCTACCAGGCCTCGCTGAGCAACCGGGCGACACGCGAGAAGCTGTTCCGCGCATCCACGACGCGCACCGAGCACGGCGACACCAACGATACGAGAGCACTCATCCTGCGCCTCGCGCAGCTCCGCGCGGATCGCGCCAAGCTCCTCGGCTTCCCGAACATCGCCGCGTACGTCCTCGACGACCAGATGGCGAAGACGCCCGATCACGCGATCAAGCTGCTGACGGACATGGTTCCCGCCATCACGAACAAGGCGAGTGGCGAGGCGAAGGCGATGCAGGCGCTCGTGGACCAGCAGAAAGGCGGTTTCACGCTCGAGCCATGGGATTGGCAGTATTACGCCGAGCAGGTGCGGAAGGCGCAGTACGCGCTCGATGAATCGCAGCTCAAGCCCTATTTCGAACTCGACCGCGTGCTGCACGACGGCGTGTTCTTCGCGGCGCACGAGCTCTACGGGCTGACGTTCAAGGAACGCAAGGACCTTCCCGTCTATCACCCCGACGTGCGCGTGTTCGAGGTGTTCGACGCGGACGGATCGTCGATGGCGCTCTGGTACTGCGACTATTTCAAGCGCGACAACAAGATCGGCGGCGCGTGGGAGAACAGTTTCGTCGATGGCACGGGACTGCTGAAGACGAAGCCGGTGATCTACAACGTCGCGAACTTCGCGAAGCCGGGTGCCGGCCAGCCCGCCCTCCTGACGTTCGACGATGTCACCACGATGTTCCACGAGTTCGGCCACGCACTGCACGCGATGCTCACGCACGTCGAGTATCCGCGGCTCACGGGCACGAACGTGCCGACGGACTTCGTCGAGTTCCCGTCGCAGTTCAACGAGCACTGGGCGCTGTACCCCAGCGTGCTCGCGAACTACGCGAAGCACTACCAGACGGGAAAGCCGATGCCGGCGGACCTGCTCGACAAGCTCAAGAAGGCGCGCACGTTCAACCAGGGTTTCTCAACGGGCGAACTCGTACAGGCGATGCTGCTCGACATGGCATGGCATACGCTGCCGCCCGGCGAGAAGCAGGCGGACGCCGACGCGTTCGAGACGGCGGCGCTGAAGCGCTTCAAAGTGGAGATCGCGCTGATTCCGCCCCGCTACCGGAGCACGTATTTCGCGCACATCTGGAGCGGCGGCTACAACGCGAACTACTACGCCTATATGTGGAGCGAGGTGCTCGACGATGATGCGTACGCGTGGTTCATGGAGCACGGCGGTCTCAGTCGCGCGAACGGGCAGCGGTTCCGGGACATGATTCTCTCGCGGGGCGGGACCAACGATGTCGCTGTGCTCTATCGGGCGTTTCGCGGGCGGGATCCGGAGGTGGGGCCGCTGCT
>JADGQS010000075.1 GCA_017881585.1 Gemmatimonadaceae bacterium
CGTCCGGCGTCGACGATGATGCCGCCGATCGAGGTGCCGTGGCCGCCGATCCACTTGGTGGCGCTGGCGACGACGATGTCGGCGCCGAAGTCGATGGGGCGCGCGAGGAACCCGGCTGCGCCGAACGTGTTGTCGACGATGAGCGGGATGCCGTGCTCGTGCGCGACCGCGGCGAGCGCCTCGAAGTCGGGCACGTTGAAGCGCGGATTGCCGATCGTCTCGACGTAGATGGCCTTGGTGCGATCGTCGATGGCGCGGTAGAAGGCATCGGCCTCGTCGCCGTCGACGAACTTCACCTGAATGCCAAGCCGCGGCAGCGCGACCTTGAATTGGTTGTAGGTGCCGCCGTACAGTGAGCCGCTGCTGACGATGTTGTCGCCCGCGCCGGCGATCGTGCTGATCGCGAGGAACTGCGCGGCCTGCCCGCTGGCCGTGGCGACCGCCGCGACGCCGCCTTCGAGCGCCGCGATGCGCTGTTCGAAGACGTCGGTGGTGGGGTTCATGATGCGCGTGTAGATGTTGCCGAACTGCTGGAGCGCGAAGAGCCGCGCGCCGTGGTCGGCGTCATCGAACGTGTACGACGTCGTCTGGTAGATCGGGACGGCGCGGGCGTTGGTGCCGGGCGCCGGCTGCTGGCCGGCGTGGACCTGCAACGTCTCGTACCGATAGGCGCGCTTGGCCTGCGTACTCATGCTGCTCTCCTCGTGTGGTGTGTGGGATGTGTGACCCCGGGAGGCGCGGCAGAGCAGGGTGTAGAAACGACAACGACCCGCTCGGCAGCGCCGTTGCGGGTCGGAAACGATCTTCGGGTTCTTAGAGCTCGATCAACACTCTAACCGCCGGACGTGTCCTTCCCGCGCTGCGACATGCAGCACATGGACATCGCCTGACAGCACGCGATGGCGGAGGAGGAGGTCTGGCGGGAGCGAATCATCGTGCGCGATAGATAATGGAACACACCGGCGCGTGTCAAGCGCGTGTCTCGTCGACTGCCGGCACCTACTTCCAGATGCTGAAGTTGAACTCGAGCTTCTTGCGCTCGAGCAGCGCGAACCAGTTAATGAAGAGAAAGCCGCCGATGATCGCCAGGCCGAGCACCATGAGTGAGATGCCCTTCGCCGAGAAGGTGCCGTCCACGAGGTCACTCCAGCTTCCGACGGCGTAGCGTCCGGTGAAGATCATCGCGGCGTCGCTGATGAACTTGCCGACGAAGAAGGGCGGAATCGTGCGCACCGCCCGCACCTTCGCCATTCCGGCGGCGGTGAAGAGCGCCGTGGTCGAGAGCGGGCTCAGCGTATAGAGAAAAACAAAGAGCCAGCTCGGCCACAGCCTCCGGCCGAGTTTCTTGCCGAGAAACCGCAGCTCCTCGTGCTTCTGCCGCTTGATAATCTTGTCCGAGATCTTCACCACATACAGGCTGAAGATGTAGCGGCCGAGCGCCGATCCGGGGACGCCGGCGAGGATCACGATCCACGGATCCAGGTCGAACCTCACCAGCAGCCACAGCATCACCGTCCAGGCGGGTGGTGAAACGATGGGAACGAGATCGACGGCCAGCCCGGCAAGGAATACTACGACGTAGATCACCGGCGCACCGAAACCTCTCTGGCGTTGAGGATGTGAGCAATTCCAAGATAAACCGCAGCGCGGCCGCGGCGCTCTCGAAGGTGACCTCCAGGCGGCGACATTGCGCCGAACGTCTTTCTCGGCTAAGTAAGCTTCGCCCTGAACATGGACGAGGATGAGAAGTGCTGACTAAACTGGTGTTGCGTCGCCTCGCGCTGTCCGCCCTGCTGGCATTCGCTCCCGCGCTCGCCGCGCAGGACGCTCGCGGGCTCGCGACCGCCGATCTCGCCAAGCTCCGCGGCCTGGGAGACGTTCACATTGCGCCGAGTGGCGCACGGATCGCCTACGCCGTCACGCGCAACGACCGGCCCGGGCACCCGTACTCCGAGATCTGGATCCGCGACATCGCGAGCGGAGCCGCAACCCGGCTCGGCCGCGACGGCAACGGCGCGTCGAGTCCGCGCTGGTCGCCCGACGGAAAGTGGATTGCGTTCTTCGGCAAGGTCGGCGACAGCAGCGGCGTCGCGGTCGCAAGGGCCGATGGATCGGAGGCGCGCCTGCTCGCGACGACGCACGGGACCAACTCCGTGAATCCCGGCGCCGGCGCGGCGCTGTCGTGGTCGCCGGACGGCCTTCGCCTCGCGTTCGTGTCGAGTACGCCGGGTCCCGAGGCGAGCGCCAACGGCGACCCGATGGTGATCACGCGCTACGCGTACAAGCCGACGGCCAGCGAGGGGCTCACGCGATTCAACGACAACCGCCGCCTGCACATCTTCGTGGTCGAGGTCGCCACCGGCCGCGTGCGGCAGCTCACCACGGGCAACCGCAACGAGCACTCGATCGACTGGTCGCCGTCGGGAAGGGAGATCGCGTACGCGTCTAATCCAGCGCCCGATCCCGATCGCGACTTCAACTACGACATCTTCGCGGTGAACGTCGAGTCGGGCGCGATTCGAACGATCATCGGCTCGCGCTCGGTCGAATACCAGCCGGTCTGGTCGCCCGACGGCAAGATGATCGCGTACCTCGGCACGAAGCGTGAGCTCACGTCGTCCGAGACGACGATGGAGGACACGCACGTCTGGGTCGCGAACGCGGACGGCACGAATCGGCGGGAAATCGGCGCCGCGATCGACGACCGGCAGGGAGCGCCCAGGTGGGCGCCAGATGGCAAGGCGCTCTACAGCGTGGTGAGCTCTCACGGATTCTCGCAGCTCTATCGCATCCCCCTCGACGGCACTCGTCCGGCGCTGCTCGTCGGGAACGGAGCGGTCGGGTCGTGGTCGGTGGACGGAGCCGGCGCGATCGCCTTCGCGTTCACGACGCCGGCCGAGCCCGCGACGCTGCACCTCATGGAGCCGGGAGGCGCGAGCCGGCAGCTCCTCGCGCTGAACGCGGAGCTCCTTCGCGCGCACACGATTGCCGCCGTCGAATCGCTGACGTTCAAGTCGCGCGACGGTCTCAGCGTGCAGGCGTTCCTCACGCTCCCGCTCGGCAGGACGAGCACGTCGCGGCACCCGCTGATCGTCGAGATTCACGGCGGCCCGCACGGGCAGCAGGGACCGGACTTCAACGGCAAGGCGCAGGTCTTCGCCGCCCACGGCTACGCGGTGCTGATGGTGAACTACCGCGGCTCGACCGGGTACGGACAGAAATTCACCGACGCGATCTTCAAGGATCAGGATGGCCAGGAGGCCGAGGACGTCATCGCCGGAGTCGACGCGGCGCTGGCGCGGTGGCCATGGATCGACGGAGCGCGCATGGGGATCGAGGGCGGAAGTTACGGCGGCCAGCTCACCGACTGGATCATCACGCGGACGAACCGCTTCAAGGCCGCGATCCCGATCGCGGGGATTTCCAATCTCGTCAGCTTCAATTACATGTCGTACTACCACGACTATCTCGCGGTCGAGTTCGGCCGCTATCCCACCGAGGGAGCGCTGATGGACACGCTCTGGGCGCGGAGCGCGCTCCGCTACGCGAATCGCGTGAAGACGCCGACGCTGTTCGTCCACGGGGAGAACGACAACGATGTGCCGATCGCCGAGGACGAGCAGTTCTACATCGCGCTCAAGGACGTGGGCGTGGAGACGAACATGGTCCGCTATCCGCGCGAGGGGCACGGCGTGCGCGAAACGCAGCACGTCGCGGACCTGATCGAGCGGAGCATGGCGTGGTACGACCGCTGGTTCGCGGCGAGGGTCCAGCCGTAGCGGTCAGGGCGCGGCCAGCGCCTCGTCGAGCACGGCCTGCACTTCGACGATCTCGTCATCGTTCACGAGGTGGCCCATCCCCGGGTAGAGCGTGCGTTTGACGCGCGCACCGAGCCGCCTGAACACGCCGTCGCTCTCGATCACGCGCTCCTTCGGAATGTGACCGTCCACGTCGCTGCATCCGAGAAACACCGGCGTGCCGCGGAGTGAAGTGGTGACGTCATCCCAGGTCGTGCCCGGCGGACCGATCAGTCCGCCGCTCAACACGAGCACGCCGCCGTAGCGCCGCGGGTGGCGGATCGCGAACTCGGAAGCGAGACAGGCGCCCTGCGAAAAGCCGAGCAGGACGATCTTGTGCGCCGGATGGCCGTGCTCGATGAGATCGTCAACGAGCGACTCGATCACGGCGAGCCCGGAGCTCAGTCCCGGCTCGTTCTGCGCTCGCGATGCCATGAAGCTGAACGGATACCAGCTCCCGCCGGCGGCCGCGGGGGCGACGCAGGCGACGCGCGGGCGGCGGATGGCGGCGCAGAGTGAGAGAATGGCGTTCGGTCCGGCGTTGCGGCCGTGCACCATTATCATGACGGCGTCGGCACCGTCGAGCGGAGCGCCGGCGTGCACGACGGGTTGATCGGCGTGAGGTTCCATCTCAGTATCGAACCGGCGGAAGCGCCTCTTCGATCTCCGCCTGCGCGTCGTCGACGGTAGCCGTCACGTGGTGCAGCCCGAGGATCGGAAAGCTCATGCGAGTAGTTTGATCGGGGCGCCGGCGTTGACAGGGGAGCAGCTACTCAACGAGACTATTCCGTCGTCCTGAATGGAGCAAGTGCTGCTGCAGCCGATCGACCGATTGTACTCGAGTGTCGCCAGGAATCCCGGCGCCGTCGCGATTGCGCTCACCGTTCGCTTAGCCCCGAAAGCCCGCGCCGCCAATCCCTCTTCCTGCGTAACACCTTCGGCCGATTCCGGCCCCGCGCGCCGTGTGCGACACTACGGCCAATAGCCCGCGTTGCCGCACTCTCCCGCTCCACGAGGTCGAGATGTCGCAGAGTCCATCAGAACACCACGGTCGTGCCGCGTACCACCACGAGAGCGCCACCCGACATCATCGCGCCGCGGAGAACGCGTATGGTTCCGGCGATCACAAGAAGGCCGCGCACGAGGCCCAGTGTGCCGCCGGACACGCGTTCCTCGCAAAGCAGCATGCCGACCTCGCCGCGACGAGTCACTTGGAGCATCACGGCATGGAGCCGGTCGCGGAGTCGGATGCGAGTCCCGATCGCGCGGTCTCCAGCAAATAGTCGTAGCTCCGACCAAGCCAAGTACGGGTGCGCGAACACGAAATGCCGACGGGATGTTGCCGTCGGCATTTCGCGTTCGCCCCCCACCGCTGCGTGATACGCTCGCGGCCGTGCCGCGACGCGGATATGTTTTCTGGCGTTGCACCGTCCGGCTTCCGGCTTCCGGCTTCCGGCTTCCGGCTTCCGGCTTCCGGCTTCCGGCCTCCATCTTCGATCCTCGGTCCTCTCCAATGCGCCCTCTCCGCTCGGTCTCGCGTTTCGCCATCGCCGCGATGTTCTTCTTCGCCGTCAATCCCGCCCGCGCGCAGTCTCCCAAGCGGATGACCTTCGACGACGTGATCGCCCTGAAGGCGGTGTCCGATCCGCAGCTCTCCCCGGATGGCCGATGGGTGGCGTACGTCGTCTCGCACGCCGACATGACGGCCGACGCCGCCGATCCCGACATCTACATAGTTGCCGCGGCGGGCGGCGATCCGGTGCGCCTCACCACGAGCAAGAAGGCCGACACGTCGCCGCGCTGGTCGCCCGACGGCAAGTGGATCGCCTTCATCTCCGCACGCGATGAGAAGCCGCAGATCTATCTCATCTCACCGTCCGGCGGTGAAGCGGATGCGCTCACCAGCTCCAAGAGCGGCATCGGCTCCTTCCAATGGTCGCCCGACGGAAAGCGCATCGCATTCGTCGCTCAGCGCGACCTCACGGCCGACGAAGAGAAGAAGCAGAAGGACAAGGACGACGCAGTCGTGATCGACCAGCAGTTCCGCTTCACGCAGCTCTCGACGATCGACGTGGCCACCAAGAAGGTCACGATCGTCGTCAACGGCGCCTTTCAAGCCAGCGACCCGCAATGGTCCCCCGATGGATCGCGCATCGCCTACGTCACGAACCCCACACCCAAGGCCGACGACGGCACGGTGAGCGACATCTTTACCGTCTCGAGCGAAGGCGGCACGCCGAAGAAGCTCGTTGAGAACGAAGGCCCCGACGCCGCGCCGCGCTGGTCGCCCGACGGCACGTCGATCGCATACCTCACGCGGCCCGGCAAGCCGACGGCCGTCGGGCTGCTGCAGCTCGCCGTCGTCAGCGCCGACGGCGGCACGCCGCGGATGGTCGCTCCAGGCTTCCTCTATCAGCCCGGCGCAGCGACCTGGTCGAACGACGGCGCGACTATCTACTTCACCTCGCCCGTGCGGACGACGACGCAGCTCTTCTCGGTCGCGAGTGCCGGCGGCACGCCGAAGCAGCTCACGGCGGCGAAGGGCGTGATCTCGAACGCGACCTTCTCGCGCGATCGTTCCTCGTTCGCAGTGACCTTCCAGGATCTTCAACACACATCCGATGTCCACGTCGCCACGGTCGCCAACGCTTCAGCCCTGACGCGCGTCACCGACCACAATCCGCAGCTCCGCTCGCTCGCACTCGGCAAGAGCGAAATCGTGCACTGGAAATCCAAAGACGGCATGGATGTCGAGGGAATCCTCGTCTATCCGGTGGATTACCAGCCGGGGAAGCGCTACCCGATGGTCGCCGAGATTCACGGCGGGCCCGCCGGCTCGTGGATGGAGAACTTCCCCGGCGGCTGGACCGACGCGGCGCACGTGTGGGCCGGGCGGGGATGGGCCGTGTTCTTCCCGAATCCGCGCGGCTCGTCGAGTTACGGTGAGAAGTTCCTCCGCGCGAACATCAAGGACTGGGGCGCCGGTGACTATCGCGACATCCAGACAGGCATCGACAACATGATCGCGAAGGGGATCGCCGACTCCACGAAGCTCGCGCAGAGCGGCTGGAGCTACGGCGGCTACATGACGGCCTGGACGCTCACGCAGACCAACCGCTTCAAGGCGGTGATGGTCGGAGCCGGCCTCACCGACATGGCGTCGATGTACGGCACCAACGACATCCCGCGCACCATCGACGGCTACTTCGAAGCCGAGCCGTGGAACGATGCCGCGCAGTACACCGCACGGTCGGCGATGACGTACATCAAGCAGGCCAGGACCCCGACGCTGATCCAGCACGGGCAGGCCGACCAGCGCGTGCCGATCGGCCAGTCGCAGGAACTCTACCTCGGCCTCAAGAAGAACAACGTGCCGGTCGAGCTCGTCTTCTTCCCGCGCGAGCCCCACGGCCTGATGGAGCCGCGCCACCAGCTCGACAAGATGACACGCGAGTACGACTGGTTCGCGAAGTACGTGCTCGGCGAGAACAAGAACATCGTGCCATGAGGTGATGGCGCCGTGCCGGTCGACCGCTCGACTACGCGTCAGGGCGTCGGACGCTTGTCGACGACGACCGCGCCGCCCTTCATCACCCACCTCACGCCGTTCACTACGGCGTTGATGTCCGTTGCAGGATCGCCGTCGACGGCGACGATGTCGGCGAAGTAGCCCGGCGCCACGCGGCCGATGCGGTCGGCGAGGCCGAGGATTTCGGCGCCGTTCACCGTCGCCGCTCCGAGCGCGTCGAGCGGCGTCATGCCGGCCTGCACCAAGAACCCGAGCTCGCGCGTGTTCTGGCCGAACATCATGTGCACGGCGTCGGAACCCATCGCAAGCTTCACGCCGGCCTTGATGGCGCGGCGCGCGGTCTCGATGTTGCGCGCGCGATACGCGTCGAGGCCGCGCGCCTGCTCGTCGGTGTAGCCATAGTCGGCGCGGTAGTCGGCGTAGTACCGATTGTGGTCGATCGTCGGCACGTAGACGGTGCCCTGCCGCGCCATCTGCGCGAGCGTGGCGTCATCGAGATCCACGGAGTGTTCGAGCGTGTTCGTGCCGGCGCGCACGGCGTCGCGGCCGCCGCTCGCTCCGTATGAGTGGATGGCGATGCGTTTGCCGAGCGCGTGGGCGGCGTCGACCGCGGCTTTCATCTCTTCGTAGCTGAAGGTCTGCGTGGTGCTCGTATCGGCTCCCGTGCCGGTGGACCCATACATCTTGATGACGTCGGCGCCGCTGTCGACCTGGGTCTTGACGGCGAGCGGGATGTCGGCGAGGGAGCTGATGCGGCCGCGAAGCCAGGCCGGAGGCGCGGAAGCCGGAGCCGCGGACGCCGGAGGGGCGGGAGCCGGAGGGGCGGTGGCTGGGCGCGGTGTCGCCTTCCCCAAGCCGTAGCCCGCGACGAACATCCTTGGCCCCACGGCCTCGCCGCGATTGATCCGGTCGCGCATCAGGATGTCGGCGTAACCCGACGCGCCGAGATCCCGAACGGTCGTGACGCCGGTCTCGAGCGTGAGGTGCGCATTTTCCATCGCGACGGTTGCGACTTCCGCCGGGGTCCGGCGCGTGCCGCCGGGGCCGAAGGGCTTGGTGCCCGGGGCGTGATCCCACCAATAGGTCATGTGCGTGTGCACGTCGATCATGCCTGGGATCGCCGTGTATTTGCGCAGGTCGACGACCGCGACGCCGCTCGGCACCACGCCGTCGCCGGACCCGACGCTCACGATGCGGTCGCCGTCGACGATGATGGTCGCGTCGTTAGTGATGCGCCCGTCGCCGTCGACGAGTTTCGCGAAGCGGAGGGCGCGGGCGTTGGGCGAGAGCGCCGGCTGGGCGGCGTGCGATGCGTGGATGCAGCCGGCGAGGGCGAGCAGCGCGGCGAGCGATACGGCAGGGCGGGCGTTCATCTGGTCGGCTCCGGGGGTGCGGCCACGGTAAGCTATGGTCGAGCCGATGCGACGGCGAGCGAGTCTCCCGTTCCAGTGCCATCGCGCCCATCCTCCGCCGGTCGGTTCGGCGGACTGCGATTTCACGGTTTGTGATGAGAACCGAGTTCGGCGAGTAGTACTAAAGAGGCACAGCTGCGCTCGTTGCCGCCTCGCTCCGCATCCCCGATCGACGCCCTCATCACTCCAATGGATCACATGCAAACTATTCACGGGTCCACGATCTCCGCGCGTTCGGTGTTGTCGATCGTCGGAATAGCGCTTGCCTTTGCCGGCTGCTCCGGGGGCGGCGACAAAACGGCGCCCGCGGCTTCGGTGCTGACCTCGGTCGGCGTCACGTCGCCCGCACAGTCGGTGGTGGCCGGCCAGACGCTGCAGTTCGTCGCGACGCCGCGCGACCAGAGCGGCAACGCATTCTCTGCCGCGCTCTCGTGGGCGTCGTCCGCGCCGACAATTGCGTTCGTCAGCCCGTCGGGTCTCGTGACGGGCCAGTCGGCCGGCGCCGCCACGATCTCGGCGACGGCGACTTCGGGCACGACGGTTGTCACGGGGACGGCTTCGGTCACGGTCACGCCGGCACCGGTGCTCACCACGGTCACGATCACCGCGCCCTCGACGTCCATCGCAACGAACGCGACGACTCAGCTCGCCGCGAGTGCGAAAGACCAGTTCGGCGCGTCGATCGCCGCCACCGTCACGTGGAGTTCGTCCGCGTCCGGTACCGCCGCCGTGAGCAGCAGCGGCCAGGTGACGGGAGTCGCGGGGGGGTCCGCGACGATCACCGCCACCGCAACCGCCGGCGGCGTGACCGTCACGGCGAACGTCCTCATCACAGTCGTCGCGCCGGTGCTCACGAGCGTGACCATCAGTGCCGGGTCGAGCTCAGTCGCCGTCGCCGGGACATCGCAGTTCACCGCGGCGCCGAAGGATCAGAACGGCAGTGCGATCGCGGCCACGCTCACGTGGAACTCGTCCGTGCCGGCCAAGGCAACCATCAGCAACACGGGGCTCGTCACCGGCGTTGCCCTGGGTACCACCAACATCACCGTGTCGGCCACGGCGGGCGGAGTTACCGTGGGATCGCCGTCGAGCGTGGTGACCGTGACGAGTGCGTTCGCGAGCAGTGCGAGCGTCAACGCGACGCTCAGCAACACGTTCTCGCCAAGTTCAGTCGACATCGCGGCGGGAGGGATCGTCACCTGGAACTTCGCCACGCAGCACAACGTGACGTTCAACGTCGCGGTGGGCGCACCCGCCGACATCCCGACCACGTCGTCCGGCTCCGCCGGGGCCACCTTCACGACCGCGGGCACGTTCAACTACCAGTGCACGATTCACGCGGGGATGACGGGGGTGGTGATCGTCCACTGATCGAAGAAGTAGATTGAGTTGTCAGGTCAAACGCCACCGTCATCGATCGAAAGGAGCAGGGCACCATGCGATTTGCCAACATCCTCGGCACCATCGGCAACACACCGCACATCCGGCTGAGCCGGCTCTATGCCACCGTCGCGCCCGGGGCCGAAGTGTGGGTCAAGCTCGAGCGCGCCAATCCCAGCGCAAGCATCAAGGATCGCATCGCGGTGGCGATGATTGAAGACGCCGAACGCCGCGGCATCCTCAAGCCCGGTTCCACCATCGTCGAGCCGACGTCCGGCAACACGGGGATCGGCCTGGCGATGGTCGCGGCGGTGAAAGGATACCGCTGCATTCTCGTGATGCCCGACTCGATGTCGGTCGAGCGCCGCCGCGGGATGACCGCGTACGGTGCCGAGTTGGTGCTGACGCCGCGGGCCGAGGGGATCAAGGCCTCGATCGCCAAGGCCGCGGAAATCGTGTCGGCGACGCCGGGCGCGTGGATGCCGCAGCAGTTCGAGAATCCCGCGAACATCGAAGTGCATGCGCGCACCACGGCCGAGGAAATCCTGCACGACTTTCCCGAGGGGATCGACGTGCTGATCACCGGCGTCGGCACCGGCGGACACATCACGGGTGTGAGCGAAGTGCTCAAGAAGAAATGGGCGAAGATGAAGACGTTCGCGGTGGAGCCGGCCAAGTCGACCGTGATCGCCGGCGGCACGCACGAGCCGCACAAGCTTCAGGGTATCGGCACCGGCTTCATTCCGGCGAACCTGCACAAAGCCACGCTCGACGGCACGCTCGCGGTGACCGAGGAAGACGCGTTCACCTTCGCCCAGCGGGCGGCTCGCGAAGAAGGGCTCTTCGTCGGTATTTCGTCGGGGGCTTCACTGGCCGCCGTTGCGCAGCACCTGCGGAAGACGCCCAACGCCGGTCGCGTGCTGACGTTCTGCTACGACACGGGTGAGCGCTATCTCTCGGTGGAAGGGCTGTTCGCATAAGGCAAACGGCGATGCGCCCTCACCCGTCGCCCATCGCTGTTTTACGCCCGTCGCTCGTCGCCGGTTACGAGCACCCGCCGGAGCTCATCATCGTCGCCATCCGCGCCAGGTGCGTCGCGCTTGCGGTGTCGAATGTGGCGCGCTGAGCGTCGGTGAGGACCGCGCGCGCCCTGGCGAACGCCGCCTGCATGTCGCGCTGCATCACGGCGCGATGCTCGGTGCGAACGGAATCGAACGTCGCCTTCTGTGACGGCGTGAGCGAGAGCGTCTTGAGGCCGAGCGGGCACCCGCCCGTCATTTGACCCATCGGCATGGACTGGTTCATCGGCATGGACATCGGCATCTGCCGGCTCGAGTCCACCGCCGCGAGCTTGGTTTCGGTCTTCGCAGCTGGTGTGCACGCGGTAATGGCGATGGCCGTCAGCGCGACCATAAGGGCGCGCGCGCCGCCCTGAGCCCTGATGAGAGAGTTTGTCATATCGGCAAAATACGTTGCGCGCCCCGCGATTGGTGGCCGATATTCTACTGACGCGGCGTAGGGGAGTCCCCGTCGCCCGTCCAATCGAAGCGAGCGATCCGATGAAGTGCCAATCGCCATGAAGTGAGAAGACAGGTCATCCAGGTCTCCGGCATTCGCACGCCCGACCGCGGCTCGATCGCCGTGCTCGGCCTCGATCCCTTCCGCTCCGATGATCACGTTCTCCGGGCTGTTCGTGCCGATCGCGGCGCTGGCCGTGGTGTTCGTGGTATGCATCGCGGTTTCGTCGCGGGTGTTTCGGTGGGAGTAGGGGAGCGAAGCGGAGAAAATATGAAATCGGACAGATAAACCAGTGACCATGAAAGAACGAATCCTTGGCCTTCCGAAAAACATATTTTTTCTCGGGCTGACGAGCTTTTTCAATGACTTCTCTTCCGAGATGGTCTTTTCAGTCTTTCCTGCCTTTTTCACTTCGGTGCTCAAGGCTGGCGCCGGGTCGCTCGGACTCGTTGACGGCATCGCGGAAGCGGCATCAAATCTCTTCAAAGTCTATTCCGGCAGTCTTTCGGATCGATTTCAAAAGCGCAAACCGCTGGTGGTAGCGGGATACGCCCTGTCGGTCGTCACGCGGCCCTTTTACATCTTCGTCTCGACCGTCGGCGGCGCGCTTGGCCTGCGGTTCGTAGATCGAGTGGGCAAAGGCTTTCGAGATTCGCCGCGCGATGCGATCATCTCGCTTTCGACGCCGCGCGAAGAGCTCGGACGATCGTTTGGTTACCATCGCGCCATGGACACAACCGGAGCGATCCTCGGTCCTCTCGTCGCGTACGTGCTCCTGAGCCGTTTTCCGCAGCGATTCGACGTTGTCTTCCTGACGGCTTTCGTCATCGGGATTCTTGCACTCCTGACCCTGTTTTCCATTTCAGATGTCGTCGCGTCCGGCGCGCACACACGAGCGGGTCTTGTCTCGTCCTTCAAGGAACTCTCGCCGCAATTCAAGCTCTTTCTCTTGTCGGTGTTTGTCTTGTCGATCGGAAGTCTCCCCGTCGCGGTCATGCTTCTCAAGACCGAATCGATCGGGTTGGTGATTGCCGACATCCCGCTGTTTTACATGGTGTACAACATTTCCTACGCCGGGCTCTCGTTCTCGGCCGGGAAGATGAGCGATCGCATCGGCGCTCGAACGACGATATTCATCGGCTATCTGTTCCTGGTCTTGAGCTACGCCATCCTTGCCTTTGCGCAGTCGATATGGACACTCCTCCTCGGTTTCCTGCTGCTCGGCTTTTTCCCCGCGCTTACTGATGGCGTACAGCGCTCCTTTGCCGCCCAGATGACCGACGAACGGCTCCGCGGCGGAGGATTGGGATGGCTCAACGCGGCCGTCGG
>JADGQS010000014.1 GCA_017881585.1 Gemmatimonadaceae bacterium
GCTCACGCCCTACACGGAGGGCACGGTCATCATCGACGTGATCAACGCGCAAACGAAGGAACTGATCTGGCGCGGGCGCGGCCAGGCGGTGACATCGGCAGACCCGGCCGACTACCAGCAGCACCTGCGGGACGCGGTGCAGGCCATCGTGCGGAAGTTCCCCGCGGCAACGCGCCTCGCGGCGCGCTGAAATAGGGAGACCTCTGGCGGTCGAGCCGGGCCGCAGCTACGATTGAAGGACAAGTCGGCGATGGAGTTCGCCAAAATCGCGGTGCCGTCAATCCGCTGATGACTCCTGTCGGACCTTCATGGGTCGACAGGAGTCTTTTTGTACCCGATTTCCCGAGGCTCGATGATTCTGCTCCTGATCGCCCTGGGTGGCGCAGCCGGAAGTGTCACGCGTTACCTCTTTGGCCGCGCGGTGCAGGGCGCCTTCCATCCGGATTTCCCGATTGGAACGTTCGCCGTGAACGTCGCGGGTTGTCTCCTGATAGGCGTGCTTGCCCGGTTCTTCCTCCACAGCCAGACCGAGTTGCCGCTCCGCGCGACGCTCATGATCGGGTTCTGCGGAGGGTTCACGACGTTCTCGACCTTCACGCTCGAAACTCTCGGACTGATCCAGGGCGGTGAATGGGCCAGGGCCACGGCGTACGTGGTGCTGAGTTGCGTCATATGCGTCGCCGCAACGGTTGCGGGATTCGCGATAGGCAAGCCGCTGAACCCGTAGGAACGGCCGGGCCGCTTCGTAGTTCGCCCTCGCGTCGCTAGTTTTCACGCATGTCTGCCGACGTCGTCGCGCTCGCCGCTGAATTGCTCGCCATCCCTTCCACCACGCGCGACGAGGGACGCGCCGTGGAGTTCGTCGCGCGCTGGCTCGTCGCGCGCGGCTGGAACGTCACCGTCCAGGAAGTCACGCCCGGCCGTGGAAACGTGTGGGCGTCGCGGCAGGGCGGGGGTGTCACGCTTTCGACGCACCTCGACACGGTGCCGCCGTACGTGCCTCCCCGCTCGCAGGGCGGCAAGCTTTTCGGCCGCGGCGCGTGCGACGCGAAGGGAATCGCGGCGGCGATGCTCACGGCCGCCGATCGTCTCGCAGCGGCCGGCGAAGAGCGCGTGGATCTGTTGTTCGTGGTCGGCGAAGAACGCGGCTCCGACGGCGCGCGCATCGCGAACCAGCTCCCCGCCACGAGCAAGTTCCTGATCAACGGCGAGCCGACCGAGAGCATTCTCGCGTCTGGCAGCAAGGGCGCGCTGCGGTTCATCGCGCGAACGCGCGGCCGCGAGGCGCACTCCGCGTATCCGCACCTCGGTGAATCGGCCATCGCGCCGATGCTCCGGCTGCTCCCCGAGCTCGAGACGCTCGAGCTGCCGCGCGACAAGGTGCTCGGCGATACCACGATCAACATCGGCCTGATTCGCGGAGGCACGGAGGCGAACATCATCCCCGGTCTCTGCGAGGCGGAGATGATGATCCGGCTCGTGGGGGACCCGGCGCCCGTGAAGAAAGCCATTGGTACCTGGGCCGCCGGACGCGCGGAAATCGAGTACGGCTCGTACACGCCCGCACAGCATTTTCACACGGTGCCCGGATTCGAGGCGAAGCCCGTGGCGTTCGCGACCGACGTGCCCCTCCTCACCAACTGGGGCACACCGCTGCTGTTCGGCCCCGGCTCCATTCACGTCGCGCACACGACCGAGGAGTTCGTCGCGGTGGACGAGCTGCGGGCGAGTGTGGGCCACTACGAGCGACTCGTGCGCTCACTGATCCAGGGTTGATTCGTGGTTGATAAAAGCATGAGCACTGCCGAACGCATCCCCGTCGCCATCCTCGGTGCCACCGGCGCCGTCGGACAGACGTTCATTCGCCTGCTCGACGGCCATCCGTGGTTCCGCGTCGCAGAAGTCGCGGCGAGCGAACGATCCGCCGGGAAGCGCTATGCGGAAGCGACGCGCTGGATCGAGGGAAACCTGCCGGCCGATGTCGCGGCGCTCACGGTCAAGCCGTGCGATCCCGCGCAGCTCTCGTCTCCGGTGGTGTTCTCCGCACTCGATGCAGGCGCAGCCGGCGAGCTCGAGCCCGCGTTCGCGCGCGCCGGCCGCATGGTGCTGAGCAACGCCAAGAACTTCCGCATGGAACCGGACGTTCCGCTCGTGATACCCGAAGTCAACGCGCCGCATCTCGGGCTCATCGCCGCTCAGCGCGCAACGCGCGGATGGACCGGCGCGATCGTCACGAACGCGAATTGCGCCGCCACCGTCACCGCGATGGCGATGGCGCCGCTGCACGAGCGGTTCGGATTGAAGTCGGTGTTCGTCGCCACGATGCAGGCGATCTCCGGCGCGGGCTATCCCGGCGTTCCCTCGCTCGACATCCTCGGCAACGTCATCCCCTATATCGGCGATGAAGAGCCGAAGATCGAGCGCGAGATGCAGAAGATGCTCGGACGCCTCGTAGGGACGGCCATCGAGCCGGCGCCGTTCGTCGTGAGCGCGCACGCGAATCGCGTGGCGGTGGAGAATGGACACACGGTGTGCCTGTCGATGGCGTTCGAGAAGAGGCCCAGTGCAGAAGAAGCAATCGCGGCCATTCGCGAGTGGCGCGGTGCGTCCGAAGTGCGCGGGCTGCCCTCCGCGCCCGACATTCCGCTCCGCTATCGCGACGAGCCGGACCGGCCGCAGCCGCGGCGCGACGTGGCCGACGGCCGCGGGATGACCGTCTCGGTCGGGCGCGTCCGTGAGGATTCGATCCTGCACCTTCGCATGGTTGCCATGGGACACAACACGATTCGGGGAGCCGCAGGGGGTTCGATCCTCAACGCTGAAGTACTCGTGAAGGCCGGCGTGATTCCTCGCGGCGCGCGCGGCTGAGATGACGTCCTCATGATCGTCTGCAAGTTCGGCGGGACCTCCGTCGCCGATGCCGCAGCGATACGCCGGACGGCGGAGATCGTCCGCGGGCGCGTCGCGCAGCAGCCCGTGGTGGTGGTCTCCGCCCTCGCGGGAACGACGAACGCGCTGCTCGCGGTCGCCGAACAGGCCGCGAGCGGTCATCTCGTCGCCGCCATCGCGACGGTGGAAGCACTGCGCGAGAAGCACATGGCGGTCGTGGCCGAACTCCTGGGCGACGACGCCGCCGCCCGCGAGATTGCCGGGGACGAGAGCGTGCTGTTCGACGTGCTCGCGCACCTCGCCGAGGCGCTCTCGGTGCTCGGGCACGTCACGGAGCGGTCGCTCGACGCGATCTCGTCGATCGGCGAACAGCTCTCGGCGCCGATCATCACGGCGGCATTCATTCGCGCGGGCGTCGACGCGGTCCTCGTCGACTCGCGCCAGGTGATGATCACCAACGCGTCGTTCGGGCGCGCGGAGCCGCTTCCCGATTCCATCGCGGCCGCGTGCCGCGATCACCTCGCGCCCCTCGTACGCGCCGGGAAGGTGCCGGTGCTCGGCGGCTATCTCGGCGCGACCGTCCAGGGCGTCACGACCACGCTCGGGCGGGGAGGCTCGGACTACAGCGCGTCGCTGCTCGGCGCCGCGCTCGAGGCCGATGCCATCGAGATCTGGACCGACGTCGACGGAATGCTCACGGCCGATCCACGCGTGGTGGACGATGCCAGGCTGATCGAGCACATCCGGTTCGACGAGGCGGCGGAGCTGGCGAGCTTCGGCGCGAAGGTGCTGCACCCGAATACGATCGCGCCCGCGGTGCGGCGCGGGATTCCCGTGTTCGTGTTCAACTCGCTGAACCCCGCAGGGAAGGGTACGCGCATCACGTTCGATGCGCCGCGGCTTCCCGTGCGTGCCATCGCGGGAAAGGCGAACGTCGTGATCGTCAAGGTCCGCAGCGCGCGGATGCTCGCGACGCCCGGAGCCCTGCGCGCCATCTTCGAGGTGTTCGAGCGCAATCGCACCTCCGTGGACGTGGTGGCGACCTCCGAGGTTTCGGTGTCGCTCACCGTGGACGACGATCAGCATCTTGACGCCGTGGTCGGCCAGCTGCGCGAGTTCGGCGACGTCGGTGTGGAGCGGGGGCGCGCGATCGTCGCGGTCGTCGGGGCGGGACTCGGGGAGAGCAGCCCGGCGATGGCACGGGCGCTCACGGCCATCGGCGATGTGCGCCTGCACATGGTCTCGCTGAGCGCGACGGGCATCAACCTTACGCTGATCGTGGACGGCGACGAACTGAAACCGGTGATTCGGCGGCTGCACGCGGAGTTCTTCCCGGCGGCGGCCCCATGACGAAGATCGAGCAGCTTCGCCTCGCGGTGATCGGCGACGGCAAGATGGGCCAGGCGATCGCCTCGCTCGCCGCGGAGCAGGGCTTCGAAGTCGTCGCACTGCTCGGCGAGCGGCAGGTCCTGCCGCAGGGCATCACGAAGCCGCTGCTCGGCGGCGCCGACGTCGCCGTGGAGTTCACCACGCCGCAGTTCGCGGCGGCCAACGTGCGCGGGTGCGTCGCGGCGGGCTGTCCCGTGGTCTGCGGCACGACCGGATGGGACAGCGCGCGCGCCGAGGTTGAGGAGGAAGTGCGCGGGAAGAATGGCGCGCTGCTCTGGGCGCCGAACTTTTCGATCGGCGTATACCTGTTCGCGCGCATCGTCGAGTACGCCGCCCGTCTCGTGTCCGACGCGAACGCCGGCTTCGACGCGCATCTCGTCGAGACGCACCACATGCAGAAGCTCGACGCGCCGTCGGGCACCGCTCGCGCGCTCGCCGACCGTGCCGAAAAGGCGACCGGCAAGCCGCTGCCGATCACCAGCGTGCGCATCGGCAGCGTGCCCGGGACGCACGCCGTCATCTTCGACGGCGCGTTCGAGCAGATCCGGCTCGAGCACGTCGCCCGCGACCGCCGGGTGTTCGCGACGGGCGCCCTCACCGCGGCACGCTGGCTCGTGGGCCGGCACGGCGTCTTCACGCTCGACCACATGCTCGGGACCTCCGAATGACACAGACCATGCTGACCGGCTGCTTCACCGCACTCGTCACGCCGTTCGACGCGAGCGGCGCCGTCGATTCCGATGCGTTCGCGAAACTCGTCGACTGGCAGCTCGTGGAACGGATTCACGGACTCGTGCCGGTGGGTTCCACCGGCGAGGCTGCGACCATGACGCTCGAGGAACGCGTTGGCGTGGTACGGCTGTGCGCCGAGCGCGCCGCCGGCCGCGTGCCCGTGATCGCGGGCGCCGGCGGGAACGACACGCGCGTCGCCATCGAAACGTCGAAGGCGATGGGAAGCACCGGCGCGACACACCTGCTGCACGTCTCTCCGATGTACAGCAAGCCGCCTCAGCGCGGGATCCTCGCGCACTTCCGCGCGATCGCGGACGCGTCGCCGCTTCCGGTCGTCGTGTACAACGTTCCCGGCCGCACCGCGAGCAACATCGAAGCCGAGACGACGCTCGCGCTCGCGGAGCATCCGAACATCGTGGCGGTGAAGGAAGCGTCGGGCAATCCGGCGCAGATCTCCGAGGTGATCCGCCACGCGCCCAAGGGCTTCAGCGTGCTCTCGGGCGATGACTCCATCACGCTCGGCGTCATCGCCGCGGGCGGGCAGGGGGTGGTGTCCGTCGTGTCGAACGCGGTGCCGCGCAACATGGCCGACCTCTGCCGCCGCGCGCTCGAGGGAGAGATGGAAGCCGCCCGTGCGCTGCACCTCCAGTTGCACGCGTTCATGCAGACGGCGTTCTGTGAGTCGAACCCGATTCCCGTGAAGGCCGCGCTCGCGATGATGGGCCGGATCCAGAACCGGCTGCGGCTGCCGCTCGTGCCGATGGACGCGAAACACGACGCGAAACTGCGCGCGAGCCTCGTCGAGGCCGGAGCACTCGCCACGTGAGCCTCGCCGGAATCGGGGTCGCCGCGCTCGAGGCGCGTCTGGACGAACTGTTCGCGCTCCCCCAAGGGACGGAGACGCCGCGCGACGCGGGGCGCGTCGTCAACCAGCTGCTCGAGCTGCTCGAGTCGGGCACGGTGCGTTCGGCTGTGCGGGGAGACGACGGCACCTGGCGCGCCGTGCCATGGGTGAAGCGCGGGATTCTCGTCGCGTTCCGTTTCGGCAAGCTGGCGGATTTGTCACCGGGCGGCGACGCGTTCTCGTTCGTGGACAAGGACACCATTCCACCGCAGCGCTTCGGTCTCGAGCACGGCGTGCGGATCGTGCCGGGCGGCTCGACGATCCGGCGGGGCGTCTACGTCGCGCCCGGTGTCGTCTGCATGCCGCCGATGTTCGTGAACGTCGGCTCGTACATCGGCGCGGGCACGATGATCGATTCTCACGCCCTGGTGGGATCGTGCGCGCAGCTCGGCGCGCGCTGCCACATCAGTGCCGCCGCGCAGATCGGCGGCGTGCTCGAGCCGGTCAACGCGTCGCCGGTGATCATCGAGGACGACGTGATCGTCGGCGGGAACTGCGGCGTCTACGAGGGCACCGTGGTGCGGGCGCGAGCGGTGCTCGCCGCCGGCGTCGTGCTCACGCGCGGCACGCCGGTCTACGATCTCGTTCGCGAGAGCGTCTACCGCGCGAGGGGCGAGGCGCCGCTCGAGATTCCGCCCGGCGCCGTGGTCGTTCCCGGAGCGCGCGCGGTGAAAGGCGGATGGGGTGCGGGCGAGGGGCTCTCGCTCCAGACGCCCGTGATCGTGAAGTACCGGGACGAGAAGACCGATCTCGCGACGGCGCTCGAGGCTTGGCTTCGCTAGTGCAGAGTTGATGAAGGTCGACGGCGTTCTGCGCGTGCCGGGCGATAAATCGATATCGCACCGAGCCTTGATGCTCGCCGCGCTCGGCAAGGGAGAGTCCCGCGTGCGCGGCCTGCTGTGCTCGGCCGACGTCAACTCGACCGCGGGCGTGCTGCGCGCGCTCGGCGCGTCGATTCCCGAGGTCACGCCGGCCGAGTTCACCGTGCGGGGCCGCGGCCTTCGGGGATTGCGCGAGAGCGCGGGGGATCTCGATTGCGGCAACAGCGGCACGACGGCCCGCCTGATGACGGGCGTGCTCGCGGCGATTCCCTTCGATTCCCGGGTGACCGGCGACGCGAGCCTGAGCAAGCGGCCCATGAAGCGCGTCGCGAGGCCGCTGGAGGCGATGGGCGCCTCGTTCGAGTTCTCCGTCGGCGATGGCCTGCCCATGACCGTGCACGGCGGGCAGCTGCGCGGCGTGACCTGGTTCAGCGAGACGGCGAGCGCCCAGGTGAAGAGCGCGATCCTCCTCGCCGGCCTCGTGGCCGACGTGCCGGTCGAAGTGCACGAGCCGGCCGCGACGCGGGATCACACGGAGCGAATGCTTCGCGCGCGGGGAGTGGACGTGCGGAGCGAGGGAACGGTCGTCACGCTGGTTCCCGCGGCACGCCTCGATGCGGCCGACACGGACGTGCCCGGCGATCCGTCGTCTGCCGCGTTCTTCGTGGCGCTCGCCGCGATGGCCGGCGGTGGCACACTGCGCATGGAGCACGTGTGCGCGAACCCGTCGCGAACGGGTGCCTTCACGGTGCTCTCCGACATGGGCGCGCTCATCGGATACGAGGATGCGCACGAAGACGGCGGCGAGCCGGTCGCCCGGCTCGTCGTGAGTCCGCGCCTGCTGCGCGGGGTCACGATCGAGCCCGGCGTCGTGCCGTCGCTGATCGACGAGCTGCCGGTGATCGCGTGCGTCGCGGCGCGGGCGGAGGGCGAGACGCGGGTGACCGGCGCCGCAGAGCTGCGCGTGAAGGAGAGCGATCGCATCGCGGTCGTCGTGCAGAACCTGAAGGCGATCGGCGCCGACGCGGAGGAACTGCCGGATGGATTCGTGGTGCGCGGCAGCGACCGGCCGTACCGTGGTCGCGTGCGCACGCACGGCGATCATCGCATCGCGATGGCGTTCGGCGTGCTCGGCGCGCTGGATGGCAACGCGATCGAGCTCGATGATCGAGATTGTGTGAGCGTTTCGTACCCCGGTTTCTGGAGCGACCTCGCGCGTGTCAGCCGCTGAGCACGAATTCGTCATCGCCATCGACGGCCCTGCGGCATCGGGGAAATCGTCGACCGCGAAGCGCGTGGCGGAGCGGCTCGGGATCCATCACGCCGATTCGGGGGCGCTCTACCGGGCGGCGACGGTGGCGCGGCTGACGCTGGACGGTGCGCCGGAACAGTGGACTCCCGAGTCGGTGCTGTCGGCTGCCGAACGCGTGACGATGCCCAGGCATGATGCGAGTTTCGAAGTCAGGCTGGACGACTCGCCGCTGGGGCGGGAGCTGCACGAAGCCGCGGTCACCATGCTCGTGAGTCTCGTCGCGAAGATGCAGCCGGTGCGGTCGTGGGTGAACGGGCAGATGCGCCGCTGCGCGCGTGAAGGCGCGATCGTGGTGGACGGACGCGACATGGGCACGGCGGTGTTCCCGGCGGCGCAGCTCAAGATCTTTCTCGTGGCGAGCCCCAGGGAGCGCGCGCGCCGCCGGCTGCTGCAGCGCTTGGACAGGACGCCGCTGGACGAAGAAATCGCCGCGGAAACGGAGGCGCTGACGCAGCGCGACGCGAAGGATGCGGCGCAGATACAGCAGGCGCCCGACGCGGTGGTGATAGACACGACGCATCTCACGCAGGAAGAGCAGGTGGAGCGGATCGTCGAGATGGCGGTCCGGGCACGGGTATCCCGGTGAACGACGGCCCGGGTGAAATCTGATCTATCAGGAGCCGCAATGACGCAGTCGGTTTTTTTCTTTGGAAACGGGACCGCCGAAGGTTCGCAGGAATGGCGCGACCTGCTCGGCGGAAAGGGCGGGAATCTCCATGAGATGACGAACATGGGGATACCGGTGCCGCCCGGCTTCACGCTCGCCACCTCGCTCTGCGACACGTTCCTTCGCGAGGGCAGTTTTCCGCCGTCGCTGCGGGCCGAGGTCGATGCGGCGCTGCGCCGGCTCGAGGCCGCCGCGGGACGCCGGTTCGGTGATGCGAAGAATCCGCTGCTCGTTTCCGTCCGCTCCGGTGCGCGTGTCTCGATGCCGGGCATGATGGAGACGATCCTCAACCTCGGCCTCAACGATGAGGCGGTGGAAGGTCTCTCGGCGCAGAGCATGAATCCGCGCTTCGCGTTCGATTCGTACCGCCGGTTCCTGCAGATGTACGGCGACGTCGTGCTTGGCGTGCCCACGCACCGGTTCGAGTCGCTCCTCGCCAACAAGCGCATGCTGTGCGGCGCAAACAGCGACGCCGAAATTCCGGTCGACGCGTTGCGAGGGCTCGTCGCCGAATACAAGGCCCTGGTTCGGCACACGACCGGGCATGACTTGCCGATGGATCCGACGGAGCAGCTCTGGGGCGCCATCGAGGCCGTCTGGCGATCGTGGATGATCAAGCGGGCGGTCGACTATCGCCGGGTGAACCGGATTCCCGAGACTCCGGGTACCGCGGTGAACGTGATGGCCATGGTGTTCGGGAATCTCGGTGACGATTCCGGCACGGGCGTGGCATTCACGCGAAACCCATCAACCGGCGAGCGGCGCTTCTACGGGGAGTTCCTCGTGAACGCGCAGGGCGAGGATGTGGTCGCAGGTACCCGCACGCCGCTCCCCATCGCGGAAATGGAGACCAAGCTGCCGGCGGCGTTCGGAGAACTGATTCGTGTGCAGAAGCTGCTCGAGAATCACTTGCGCGACATGCAGGATCTCGAGTTCACGGTCGAGCGTGGCAAGCTGTACATGCTGCAGACGCGCGCCGGCAAGCGCACCGTGGCCGCCGCGGTGAGGATCGCCCATGAGATGGTCGGCGAGGGGCTCATCACGCGCGAGGAGGCCGTGCTCCGCGTCCATCCCGCGCAACTCGACCAGTTGCTTCATCCGGTTCTCGATCCGGACTCGGCAGCGAAGTCACTCTGTGAAGGGTTGCCGGCGAGCCCGGGCGCGGCCAGCGGGATGGTCGTGTTCGACGCCGACGAGGCCGAGCGCCGCGCCGCGCTCGGCGACCGAGTCATTCTCGTGCGCGAGGAGACCACGCCGGAAGACTTTCACGGCATCGTGGCCGCGCGCGCCGTCTTGACGGCTCGCGGCGGCATGACGAGCCACGCCGCCGTCGTCGCCCGCGGCATGGGAAAGTGCGCGATCGTCGGATGCCACACGATGGATGTCGACGTCGGCCATCGCCGCTTCACGGTGGGCGACACCACGATCGAGGAAGGGGAGTGGATCACGCTCGACGGCGGAACCGGACAGGTCTTTCCCGGCGACCTGCCCACCGTGCCGAGCGAGGTCATGCGCGTGATCGGCGGGACGCTCCCGGCCAATGACGCACCGGTGTTCCGCTCGTACGACGAACTCCTCTCGTGGGCGGATGACGCGCGCCGGCTGCGGGTGCGCGCGAACGCGGACACCCCGAACGACGCCCGCATGGCGCGCAGCTTCGGCGCGGAAGGCATCGGGCTCTGCCGCACCGAGCACATGTTCTTCGAGGGCGAGCGCATCACGCCGATGCGCGAGATGATCCTCGCGCACGACGAACCCGGACGCCGCCGCGCACTCGAGAAGCTGCTCCCCATGCAGCGCTCCGACTTCGAGGGAATCTTCGAGGCGATGGCCGGCTGTCCCGTCACGATCCGGCTGCTCGATCCGCCGCTCCACGAGTTCCTGCCGCATGGCGGCGAGGAGACCAAGCTGCTCGCGCGCACGCTCGGCATCACGCGCCCCGAGTTGAACCGGCTGGTGGACTCGCTCCGCGAGACGAACCCGATGCTCGGGCACCGCGGATGCCGGCTCGGCATCACGTATCCCGAGATCACGGAAATGCAGGCGCGCGCGATCTTCGAGGCCGCCGCGCAGGTGAACCGGCGCGGAATTGTCGTGATTCCCGAGGTCATGATTCCGCTCGTCGCGACGGTGAAGGAGTTCGACCACCAGCGGCGTCTCGTGGACGCCGTGGCGCGAGACGTATTCTCGGGCATGGGGACGGACGTGCCGTACCTCGTGGGCACGATGATCGAGTTGCCGCGCGCCGCGCTGACCGCCGAACGTATCGCCGAACGCGCCGATTTCTTTTCATTCGGCACGAACGACCTCACGCAGACGACGCTCGGCCTCTCCCGCGACGATGCGGGACGGTTTCTCCCCATGTATGTGGAGAAGGGGATCCTCCCCGAGGACCCGTTCCGTGTGCTCGACCAGGAGGGAGTGGGGCAGCTGATCGCGATGGCCGTGGAGAAGGGTCGCCGCGTGCGAGGGACACTGAAGATGGGAGTCTGCGGCGAGCACGGGGGCGAGCCGCAGTCGGTCAAGTTCTTCCACGAGATCGGGCTGGATTACGTCTCGTGCTCGCCGTTCCGGGTGCCGATCGCGAGGCTGGCGGCGGCGCAGGCGGCGCTCGCTCACGAGTGAACGGCAGGGGCGAGGGGCGAGTTGAGGGGCGAGTGGCGAGACCAGGGGGAAGTGGCGAGGGTGAGTGGGGAGTGGGGAGAACCGAGTGGCGAGTAGGAAGTGGGGAGGTCTCTCACCACTTCTGAGCAGGTCGCATCTCTCGCCACTTGTCTCAGAACTCCCCACTCCCCTCTCAGTTCTCCCCACTTCCCCCTCACCCTCGCCACTCCCCACTGGTCTCGCCACTCGCCCCTCGTCTCGCCACTTCCCTCTCAAATCTGCAGTCGAGAGATGCAGTCGAGAGATGCAGTCGAGAGATGCAGTCGAGAGATTGACCAACCCCCTACAACCCACTATGTTAAATGGCTCCGGTATTTCGGCCGGGACCACTGTTGGTTCACCCCGTATCCTCGCCGTCGCGGCGAGCCGATCCCCTCCGCGATTCAGGAGCAGTTCATGACCCCCGACACGAACACCATCGAAGCACCCGACATCGCCGGCGTCTCGCCGCTCTCGCAACGCGAGAAGCGCGACCTGCAGAAGGCGCAACTGCGCCCGCTCGCCAATCGCCGTCCCGAGCTCTACGAGGAGGACGAGTACACGTCCGACGAGTACGAGCAGATGATGGATATGTACAACGGCACCCTCGCGTCGATCGAAGAAGGCGAGATCGTCAAGTCGAAGGTGCTCGAGATCCGCGACAACCTCGTCGTGCTCGACATCGGATTCAAGTCCGAAGGCACGATCCCGCTCGAAGAGTTCAAGGACCTCCCCGACCTCAAGCCGGGTGACGAAGTCGAAGTGCTCCTCGAGCACCTCGAAGACCAGGAAGGCTCGGTCGTCCTTTCGAAGAAGAAGGCCGACTTCATGCGCGTGTGGGAACGCATCCGCGTCGCATACGAGTCCGACCAGCCCGTCGAAGGCACGCTCGTCAAGAAGATCAAGGGCGGCGTCGTCGTCGACCTCATGGGCGTCGACGCGTTCCTTCCCGGCTCGCAGATCGCGCTCCGCCGCGTGCCGAACATCGACGAACTCCTCGGCCAGAAATACGAGTTCAAGATCATCAAGCTCAACAAGCGCCGCCGCAACATCGTCGTCTCGCGCCGCGTGATCCTCGAGACCGAGCGCGCCGGCAAGCGCGAGAAGTTGATGAAGGAGCTCGAGAAGGACCAGGTGCGGAAGGGCGTCGTGAAGAACATCACGGACTTCGGCGCATTTATCGATTTAGGCGGCGTCGACGGCCTGCTGCACATCACCGACATGTCGTGGGGCCGCATCCAGCACCCGAGCGAGATGGTCGCGATCGGCGCGGAGCTCGAGGTCAAGGTGCTCGACATCGATTGGGAACGCGAGCGCATTTCGCTCGGGCTGAAGCAGCTCCAAAGCTACCCGTGGAAAGATGTAGCCGCGAAGTATCCCGTAGGCACGCGCGTCTCAGGCAAGGTGGTCTCGATCACCAACTACGGCGCGTTCATTGAGCTCGAGCCGGGCATCGAAGGCCTCGTGCACATCAGCGAGATGAGCTGGACGCGCAACGTCCGCCACCCGTCGAAGCTCGTGAGCATCGGCGAGGCGATCGAGGCGGTGGTGCTCAAGGTCGATCCGACCGAGGAGAAGATCTCGCTCGGCATGAAACAGACCGAGCAGGATCCGTGGATGGTGCTGCCGCTCAAGTACCCGGTGGGCACGCGCATCAACGGCAAGGTCCGCAACCTGACCTCGTTCGGCGCGTTCGTCGAGATCGAGCCGGGCATCGACGGCCTCATCCACATCTCCGACATGAGCTGGACCAAACGCGTGCAGCACCCGTCGGAAGTCGTCAAGAAGGGTGACGATGTGGACGTGGTGATCCTGAACATCGACAGCGACAACAAGCGCATCTCGCTCGGGCTGAAGCAGGCCGAGGAAGATCCGTGGCTCAAGATCGGCGAGAACTATCCGGTCGGCACGGAACTGCGCGGCAAGGTCGTCCGCCTGATGGACAAGGGCGTGGTCGTCGACGTCGGCAACGACATCGAGGGCTTCGTGCCGATCTCGCAGCTCAACGTGACCGGCAAGCCGATCCAGAGCCCGGCCGATGTCGCGTGGGAGACGATGAACCTCGACGTGCGCGTGCTCGAGGTCGATCCAATCCACCGTCGCATCGTGCTCGCGGTCACGGGAATTCCGGAGGAGCAACCGCCCCGTCCGGAGACGCCGTCGAAGGTCTTCACGGAAGATGGGGAAGCCACTGCGGCCGACGTGCCGCCGGAAGTCATCGCGGCGGCGCTGGCCGAGGCGGAAACGACCGAAGGCTAAGGAACGGCGACGACGAGCGACGGCTACGCAATGGCGACGAGCGACGGCTACGCAATGGCGACGAGCGACGGGTGAGGGGCGACTTGGCGAAGAGCGACGTGCGACGGGCGAGGAGCAGGTCTCCTCGCTTCTCGCCCGTCGCTCTTCGCCAGATCGCCCCTCACGCGTCGCTCTTCGCTCTTCGCCGGATCGCCCCTCCCGCGTCGCTCGTTGCCTGTTGTTTGGCGCTGCTCGCCGCGTGCCGCGCTCCGTCACTGCTGATTCGCGACGACTCCGACACGCAACTCGCGCACACGACGATCGCGGGGCCGAGCACGGGCGATCGCGGTCCGTACGGCACGAAGTTCCTGTACTACGGCAGCGGCACGGACAAGAACCGTGCAGTGTACCGCGATTCGGTTTCGCTCAAGACACGCCCGGTGAACGCGACCCCGTTCCTGCGCGGCGGCGACAAGAAGGCGCTCGCCGAGCGGTGGAAGTACTGGGGCTTCGACGTCAAACGCCTCCCGCTCAACGCCCGCGTCTGGTATCCCGACGGAGCGGGTCCGTTTCCGCTCGTGCTGATCGTGCACGGCAATCACGACATGAAGAAGTTCTCCGACCCGGGCTACGCATATCTCGGCGAACAGCTCGCGAGCCGCGGCTACATCCTCGCGTCGGTGGACGAGAATTTCCTGAACGGCGGGCTGCGCGGCGAGAACGACGTGCGCGGATGGGTGCTGCTGCAGCATCTCGCCGCGTGGAAACAGTGGAGTGCGGAACCGGGGAATCCGTTCTTCGGGAAAGTCGACATGGCGCGCATCGCGCTGATCGGGCACTCGCGCGGCGGGGAGGCGGTGCAGCTCGCCGCGTCATTCAATCATCTCCCGCGCTATCCCGACGACGCGCGCGTGACGATGAACTTCGGGTTCAACATCAGAACCATCATCGCGATCGCGCCCGTCGATGGCACGTACAAGCCCACGGACCGGCTCAACCCGATCGAGAACGTGAATTATTTCGTCCTCCACGGCGCGCACGACGGCGACGTGCAGACGATGATGGGCATGCGCGCATACGATCGCGTGCGATTCACCGAAGGTTCGTCGTGGGTGAAGGCCGCGCTCTACATCTATCGCGCGAATCACGGTCAGTTCAACACGACGTGGGGGAACAACGACGTCGGCGATTCCGGCTGGCTGCTCGCGAAGGACCTCCTGCTCGAGGGCGACGAGCAGCGCCAGATCGCGAAAGTGTTCATCACGGGATTCCTGGACCTGACGCTCCGCGACAAGCGCGAGTACCTGCCGATGTTCCGCGACCATCGCGCGGTGGGGACTTGGCTGCCGAAGACGACCTACCTCTCGCGATTCGAGGCGCCCACCGAGCGCATCATCGCCGACTACGAGGAGGACATCGACGTCACCACCGGTTCGGCGCGCGGCGTGAGGATCTCCGGCTCGCGCCTCGCGACCTGGAAGGAAGTCGGACTGAAAATGCGCAGCCGCGGATTCCAGCCGTTCGACAACAACGTCGCGATGCTCGGCTGGACCGCCGCGCGCAGCGCGAGCGACACGGCGCGTGCGAGCTACACGCTCTCGCTGCCCGATTCGCTCGCACGGGCGTGGAATCTTTCCGCGACATCATCGGTGGTGTTCGATCTCGCGAACTACGGTGTCAAGCCGCGACCGCTTTCGCCGGCGGACACTGCGACACCACCGCTGCACGAAGACACGACGCATGCGAATCCCACCTCGGCGCCCGCGGCGGCGCCGCCCGTCCTCAGCGATTCCGCCAAGGCCGCCGCGGCAAAAGCCGACTCGCTTCCGCTCGACCTCACCGTCGAACTGGTCCTCGCCGACGGTCGCGTGGCGTCACTGCCGCTCTCGGATGTCGCGCCGATCCGTCCGCCGCTCACCGCGCGGATCTGGAAGTACGACTACATCGCCAAGCGCCTGAACCCGCCGTCGAAGGACCACGACGACATTCTCTCGCATTACACGATTCCGCTCGCGTTGTTCGCGAAACGGCTGCCGGGATTCGATGCGTCGGCTGTTCGCGCGATCAGATTCCGTTTCGATCGCGGGCCTGCGGGGACGATTCTGCTCGACGATGTCGGCTTCGATCTCGGCACCGCCCCCTGAAGACGTGCGGAACCGGCATGTGCGTCCTAGGTTCCACTCCATGTCGACGCGCGTTCATCGTCCTCTGTCACTCCCGCTCCCAAGACTCCTCGCGGGGGCCGCGCGCGGACTGTGCCTGCTGATATTGGCCATCGCGGGCGCGGCGACGGCGCAGGCGCAGGAGTTCACGCGACAGATGGTCATGGTGGCCACGCTCCGGCCAGTCGGCGATCCCAAGGTTGCCCGCCGCGTGGGCGACGAGGCCAGGGCACGCATCGCCCGGATGGGCAACAAGCGGGAGATGCAGGTGCTCGACCCCTACTTCGTGGAGCGGGCGTTCAATCTGTCGGACCTCGCGTACGACAAGCCGCTCGGCGACCGCGAGCTGTTCGAGACCGCGCGTTTCATGCGCGTCGACGAGGTGCTCTTCGGCACGGTGACCGCCCGCGCTGGCGAAGTAACCGTCGTCGCTGGGCTCAGGCTTACGCGCGACTGGGGTCAGCACCAGCCGTTGCCCGTGGTTCGCGCGGCGACAGCGGCCGAGGCCGCCGAAAAGCTCGCCGGTGAGGTCACGAAGGCGAGGCAGCAGCTGAGCTCGCTGCGCCGGTGCGAAAACGCCATGCATGAAGGGAAGCAGGCGAATGCCATTCGTTTCGCCGAGGATGGGGTGAAGGCGTACCCGGCGAGCACGTTCGCCCGGACCTGCCTGCTCGCCGGCTTGCTCTGGCTTGGCGAGCGCGCGGACTCCGTCCTCCGGGTGGCCGACCAAATCCTCGGACTCGATTCGCTCAACATCCTTGCAACGGTGGCGAGAGCGTCCGCGCTCCAGGCCGAGAACCGTCCGGCCGACGCGGAACGCGCGTGGCTGCGAGTCACCGACCTGCGCGCCGACAGCATCGACCTGGGCGTGCGCACGGTGGAGGCACTCTTGCAGCTGCCCCGCCCGTCGTCCGCCCTCGACGTCACGCGGCGTCTCAGCGCCCTCGACGGGAAGGAGCCGCGCCTGCAACGGCTCCGCTTCCGCGCCTGGTACGCGATGTCGTCGTGGAAGGAGACGGCCGCGCTCGGCGATTCCCTCGACACGGCCGACGACGCCGAGTTCCGCGACGACTCGAGTTACGCCGTGCGCTACGTGGATGCCCTGCGGCAGAGCGGCGACTCGATCGGTGCGCTGGCCGTGAGCGCGCGCTCCGTGAAACGCTATCCGGGCGACGCCCGCGTGTACGCGCAGTACGTCGCGCTGATCGGCGGCGAGAGCGGTGCGGCGTTGCCGCGCGGCATCATGCGCTTTCCCTCGGAGCCGGAGTTCTACGTGATCGCCGCGAAGAACGCACGCGACGCCGGCAGACGGCGCGAGGCGATCGCCGCCACCGCGGCGGCCGTGCGAGCCGACCCCGGGCTGGCGCAGGGATACCTGCAGATGGCCGAACTGTGGTTCGAGGAACAGTTGCCGGATAGCGCCTTGGCGGTGTTGCGCCGCGCGCCGCGCAGCGGCGACGGCGTCGAGATGCTGCGCAGCTATGCGATCGGGCGCGGCGCGCGGGTGCTTCGCTCGGCGGGAGACACCTCGCTGGCGTTGCAGCGCGTCGCCGTGAACTTCCTTCTCCTCGCCGACAGCATCGAGTCGCGCGAGGACTCGCGCAACTATGCCGCGGCGGGGATGCTGCAACTGGCCAGGAGTGAACTCGTAGTGGCCGGCAAGACGCGAGACTGCGCCGAGGTCAAGCGGGCGGATGCGGCGCTCGGTTCGTCGGCGAGCCTCATAGCGCGCGGCGTGGGCTCGGCGGCGGGCACAGGCGACGGACTCAAGCAGGCATGGGACGCGATGAGGGCAGCCGTCGACAATGGCACGCGGGTGCTGTGCAAGCCGCCGGGCTGACCGCGATCGTTCCGGAACCCTCGTCCGCACCCTAGTTTCCACTCCATGTCCATGCGCGAGAAACTCGATCTCCTGGAGAAACGCCGCGCCGAATCCGAGCTCGGCGGAGGCGCCAAGCGCCTCGCGGCCCAGCACGCCAAGGGCAAGCTCTCCGCCCGCGAACGGCTCGACGTTCTTCTCGATGAAGGAACGTTCACCGAACTCGACCGTTTCGTCACGCACCGCTCGACCGACTTCGGGACCGAGAGGGAGCGCCCGTACGGCGACGGCGTGGTCACCGGCTTCGGCCGCGTCGACGGCCGCCTGGTCTACGTCTTCTCGCAGGACTTCACGGTCTTCGGCGGGTCGCTCAGCGAGACGCACGCGAAGAAGATCTGCAAGGTGATGGACCTCGCTATGGAAAACGGCGCGCCGGTGATCGGGCTCAACGATTCCGGCGGCGCCCGCATCCAGGAGGGCGTGGTCTCGCTGGGCGGGTACGCCGACATCTTCCTGCGCAATACTCTGGCGTCGGGCGTCGTTCCGCAGATCTCGGCGATCCTCGGCCCGTGCGCGGGCGGCGCCGTGTACTCGCCGGCGATCACCGACTTCACGTTCATGGTGCGCGGCACGTCGTTCATGTTCGTGACGGGCCCGAACGTCGTGAAGACGGTGACGCACGAGGACGTCACGATGGAGCAGCTCGGCGGCGCCGAGACGCACGGCGAGGTGAGCGGCGTCTCGCACTTCACCTGCGGAACGGAGCTCGAGTGCCTCCATGGGATTCGGTCCTTGTTTCGCTACCTTCCGTCGAACAATGTGGACACGCCGCCTCGCGGCGCCGGAACCGATCCGCACGACCGCCGCGAAGAAGCGCTGCTCGACGTCGTCCCCGACAGCCCGAACAAGCCATACGACATGCACGACGTGCTGCGCCGCGTCATTGACGACGGCGAGTTCCTCGAGGTGCAGAAGGAGTTCGCCGCGAACATCATCGTCGGCTTCGCGCACTTGGGCGGGCACAGCGTCGGCCTCGTCGCCAACCAGCCGGCGGTGCTCGCCGGTGTGCTCGACATCAGCGCGAGCGTGAAGGCGGCGCGGTTCATTCGCTTCTGCGACGCGTTCAACATTCCGCTCGTGACGTTCGAGGACGTGCCCGGCTTTCTTCCCGGGCTCGCGCAGGAGCACGGCGGCATCATCAAGCACGGCGCGAAGCTGCTCTATGCGTACTGCGAAGCGACGGTGCCGAAGCTCACCGTGATCACGCGCAAGGCCTACGGCGGCGCGTACGACGTCATGAGCTCGAAGCACATTCGCGGCGACTTCAACATCGCCTGGCCCACCGCGGAGATCGCCGTGATGGGTCCGAAAGGCGCCGTCGAGATCCTGTTCAAGAAGGAGATCGCGGAGAGCGACGATCCCGCGAAAGCCACCGACGCGCGCGTCGCCGAATACACCGAGAAGTTCGCGAACCCGTACGTGGCGGCTGCGCATGGGTATGTGGACGACATCATCGACCCGCGCGACACGCGTCCACGCCTGATCGCGGCGCTCGGGTCGCTGCAGGGCAAGCGGGCGAAGAACCCGCCGAAGAAGCACGGGAACATCCCGCTCTGACTTGATGCTGAAGAAGATCCTGATCGCAAACCGGGGCGAGATCGCCCTGCGGGTCGTGCGGGCATGTCAGGAACTCGGCGTCACTTCGGTTGCCATCTACTCCGACGCCGATGCGCACGCGCCGCACGTGCGTGAGGCCGATGAAGCGGTCCGGATCGGGCCGCCGCCGTCGAGCGAGAGCTACCTGCTCGGCAACGCCATCATCGAAGCGGCGAAGCGCGTCGGAGCCGACGCGATCCATCCTGGATACGGATTTCTCTCCGAACGCGACTGGTTCGCGCGCGCCGTTCGCGACGCGGGGCTCGTGTGGATCGGGCCCCCGGCTGAAGCGATTGCCGCGGTCGGTTCGAAGACCGCCGCGCGTACGCTCGCCGTCGCGAACGGCGTGCCGGTGGTGCCCGGCACTACGGAGGCGCTGCGCGACGCGCAGGAGGCGGCCGCGATCGCCAAGCGATTCGGCTATCCCGTGCTGCTGAAGGCGGCGGCCGGCGGCGGCGGGAAGGGAATGCGCGTCGTGCACGCCGAGACGGAAATCGCGGGAGCGCTCGACGCCGCGAAGCGCGAGGCGAAGAACGCCTTCGGCGACGACGCCGTGTACGTCGAGAAGTACATCGAAGGTCCGCGTCACGTGGAGATCCAGGTGCTCGGCGATCAGCACGGCACGATGATCTCGCTCGGCGAGCGCGAATGCTCCGTGCAGCGACGGCACCAGAAGATGATCGAGGAGGCGCCCAGCCCGGCCGTCTCATCGGAGCTTCGAAACAGGATGGGCGAAGCGGCCGTGCGATTCGCGAAGGCTGCCGGTTACACGAACGCAGGCACGTGCGAATTCCTGCTCGCGCGTGATGGCAGCTTCTACTTCCTCGAGATGAACACGAGGATTCAGGTGGAGCATCCGGTCACGGAGCTCGTCACCGGGATCGATCTCGTGCAGTGGCAGATCCGTGTGGCCTCGGGTGAGAAAGTGCCGTTCCCGCCGCACATCGAGCCGCGCGGGTGGGCGATGGAGTGCCGCATCACGAGCGAAGACGCGGCGAACGGATTCCTGCCGTCGATCGGGCGTATCAACTACCTGCACGTGCCGGGAGGGCCCGGCGTGCGCTGGGACGCCGGCGTGGAGATGGGGAGCGAAGTCGGCCTGTTCTACGATCCGATGCTCGCGAAGCTCATCGTGTGGGGCGCGTCGAGGGCGCAGGCGGTGCAGCGGATGCACCGCGCGCTGCTGGAACTCACGATTGATGGGATCGAGACGAGCCGCGAATTCCATCTTCGCGTGATGGAGGACGACGAGTTCCGCGCCGGCGCGATCGACATCCAGTGGCTGGAGCGACGATTGCCTTCGCTGCTCGGCATCGCTCCGACCGCGACCGAGCTGCACTCGGCGGCGATCGCGGCCGCGCTGATCGCGGACGCGGAGCGGATGGGCCGGCTGTCGGGCTCCGCCGGTTCGGGCGCGGGCGGGTCCCGCGCGTCCGCCGGCGCTGATGCGGCTGCAAACGGCGGCCCGGCATCGATGTCCCCGCTGTCAGGCTGGGCTCGACTCGCCCGGCTCGAATCGCTCCGCAACCGATGACCGACCGGCTCACGCTCGAGATCGAATCGATCGCCTCGGGCGGCGATGGCGTCGCGCGCAGCGACGGGCTCGTCGTCTTCGTGCCGCGCACCGCGGTTGGCGATCGTGTGGTTGCGGGCGTCACGGTGAAGGGCCGGCTGGCGCGCGGCATCCTGGAACGCATCGAGCGCGCCGGGCCCGGTCGTGTGGCGGCCGAGTGCGTGCACTATGAGGGTGATCGCTGCGGAGGCTGCCAGCTGCAGCACCTCTCCGTGCCGGCCCAGCGCGAGGCGAAGCGGCGGATCATCTCCGACACGCTTCGCCGCATCGGCAAGCGCGACGTGCCGCCGCCGGAGATTCACGCGGGCGCGAACGTGTGGCGGTATCGCCGCAAGCTTACGCTCGCCCTTCGCCGCACCGGCGAGCGCTGGATGTGCGGACTGCACGCGTTCGACGATCCCTCGCACGTGTTCCTCCTGAAGGACTGCCGGATTTCCGACGAACGATTGATGGCCGTCTGGCGCGAGATCCTCGCGGCGTCGGCGCATTTTCCGCAGGCGCTGCAGTTGCGCGGCGCGGTGCGCCTGCTTGGCGATTCCACGAATCGCGCGGCGTTCGTACTCGAGGGCGGACGGGACTGGGACTCGCACGAGACGTTCTTCGAGGCGGTTCCTTCACTCGCGGCGCTCTGGTGGATGCCGGAGAACGGCGCGCGCCGCCTGCTCGGCGACCGGCGCGAGAAGCGCGAGCCCGGAGCGTCGTTCGCGCAGGTGAATCCTGAAGTGGCGGTCACGCTCGAGACATTCGTGGTCGACGCCGTGATGGCGCACGCGCCGGCGACCGTGGTCGATGCGTACTCGGGCGCCGGCGATGTGGCGCTCGCGCTCGCGGTGCGCGGCGTTCACGTGGTCGCGATCGAACTCGATGCGGAGGCGAGCGCGTGGGCGGCGTCGCGACTGCCCGCGGGATCGCGCGCGGTGACGGCGCGCGTCGAGGACGCGATCCGGAATACGCTCCCGGCGGACGTCGTGATCCTGAATCCGCCGCGCACCGGTGTCGATGCGCGCGTGACCTCCGCGCTGGGGAGTATTGCGACGGCGCCTCGCGCGATCGTCTATGTGAGCTGTGATCCGGCCACGCTCGCCCGCGACCTCTCGCGGCTTCCGGGATGGACCATCGCGAGACTGACGGCGTTCGACATGTTTCCGCAGACGGCACACGTGGAGACGGTGTGCGAACTGGTTCCGGTGACCGCATGAAATACATCGTGGAGATCGCGGGGCGGAGGATCGAGGTGACCGTCGATGGGGATCAGGTCTCCGTCGACGGCGGTCCGGCCGAACACGCGCGGCTCCGCGATGTGGAAGGCACGCCCGTGCGGCTCGTCACCATCGGCGATGCCGTGCATCGGGTCACGGCACGGCGCGATGGGCCGCGTGGGACGTACCTGCTGCGAATCGACGGGCGACGGTATCCGGTGGAGGCGCTGGACGAGAGGACGCGCGCCATTCGCGACCTCTCTGCGGCGGCCGCCGGGCCCGCTGGACCTCAGCCGGTGCGGGCGCCGATGCCGGGGCTCATGGTCAGAATTGACGTGAAACCCGGAGACCAAGTACAAGCGGGGCAGGGAGTTGCGGCGATGGAGGCCATGAAGATGGAGAACGAGTTGCGAGCGCCCGCGGCTGGGCGAGTGAAGGCGGTGCACGTCTCCGTTGGGCAGGCGGTCGAGAAGGGGGCGCTCCTGGTGGAGTTTGAAAGCGAGTAATCGGTCATTGGTAGTTAGTCGTTGGTGATAGGCCAATAACCAAGAACCAATGACCAACGACCGATTACTCGCTTTTCCTTTCATCTCTCGCTGCGTAACCCATTGCGCCGATTGACTCTCGCCCTCTGTCCGGATACCTTTACAGACTGTCCTAAAACGCCTTGAATGGCGGCCGAGACCCGGGTTGCAATCCGCACCGGTGAGGCGCTGCACTCGCATCAGTCCTATTTCCGGCATGAGCACGTTCTCCGCACGACCCTCCGACATCGAACACAAGTGGTTCATTGTGGATGCGGACGGCATGGTTCTCGGCAGGCTCGCGACTGAAGTGGCAAAGATCATTCGCGGAAAGCACAAGCCGACGTTCACTCCCCACATGGATACCGGCGACAGCGTCATCGTCATCAACGCATCGAAAGTGCGTGTGACGGGCCGCAAGGCCGAGCAGAAGACGTACTTCACGCACTCCGGCTACATGGGGCACGACAAGCTCACGCCCTACGCCACCGTGCTCGCGAAGCACCCCGAGCGCATCATCGAGAAGGCAGTGTTCGGCATGCTCCCCAAGAACGCGCTCGGCCGCGGCACGCTGCGGCTCAAGCTGCGTGTCTATCCGGGTGCCGAACATCCGCACGTCGCGCAGAAGCCCACCGTGCTGACCTTCAAGAAGAGAGAGGCGAAGTAACATGGCCGACACGACGATTCACACGATCGGCCGCCGCAAGGAAGCCGTCTGCCGCGTGTACATCATGCCCGGTTCGGGCAAGTGGGACGTCAATGGACGCACGCTCGGCGATTATTTCCCGCGTCCCTCGCTCGTCTCCGCGATTCAGCAGCCGTTCACCGCGACCGACACGCTCGGCCGCTTCGACGTAAAGGCGAACATCGACGGCGGCGGATCCACCGGACAGGCCGGTGCGCTCCGTCTCGCGGTCGCCCGCGCGCTCGTCAAGATGGACGAGGCGCATCGCCCCAAGTTGCGGGATCTCGGACTGCTCACGCGCGACGCACGCGCCGTCGAGCGCAAGAAGCCGGGCCGTCCGAAGGCACGCAAGCGGTTCCAGTTCAGCAAGCGATAGGATGGGAGATGTTGGGAAAGCAGATGCTGGATGGGAGTTGTTGGATGCTAGACGTTCAGTCCTACCTCCCTTCTCACATCCAGCATCTAGTTTCTAGCATCTAACATCCAGCATCTAGCATCGCCGTTGTAGTTCCGTCGTTCAATCATTCAGGTCCACCGAGCCTCAAGCGGGTGCCGTGCCTTCGGGCGTGGTCGCGCGAGACGATGAAGTGGACCGCCGCCTAACCCACAGAGGATCTGTTAGAAAATGTCTCAGCCCACAATTGACGATCTCCTCAAGGCCGGAGTCCACTTCGGCCACCAGACCCGCCGCTGGAACCCGAAGATGCGCCGTTTCATCTTCGCGGAACGCAACGGCATCCACATCATCGACCTGCAGAAGACCCTTCGGCAGATCGAAATCGCACAGAAGCTCGCGCGCGAGGTCATCGCACGCGGCGAGAACGTTCTGTTCGTCTGCACCAAGCGGCAGCTCTCGCAGATCGTCCTGCAGGAAGCCGAGCGCTCGGGCGCGATGTACGTCACCGAGCGCTGGCTCGGCGGCCTGCTCACGAACTTCGGCACGGCCAAGAAACAGATTCGCCGCCTGAAGGAGCTCGAGGCCGGAAGCGAGGCTGGCGGCGATTTCGAGAACTACACCAAGAAAGAACAGCTCATGATGGGGCGCCAGCGCGACAAGCTCGCGAAGAATCTTTCGGGCATCAAGAATATGTCGCGCGTGCCGGGCCTTCTTTTCGTTGTCGATGCCAAGAAGGAAAAGATCGCGGTCGACGAGGCGAACAAGCTCGGCATCCCGATGATCGCCATCTGCGACACCAACTCCGATCCGGACCTGATCACCGTTCCGATCGCGGGCAACGACGACGCGATTCGCTCGGTGGAGCTGATCACGGCGGCGATCGCCGACACGATCATCGAGGCGCGCCGTGAGTCGCCGGTTCGTGAAGAAGGCGAAGAGGAAGGAGGCTACACGTATTCATCGGACCGCGGCACCGAGCCGGCGGGCGCGGAAGACAAGAACGCCAAGAAGCGCCGCCCGCGCCGCCGCCACGCGAAGCCCGAAGCGATCGCCCTCCGGATCAAGGACGGGACGGTGGTCGAAGGTGAAGCGGCTCTAGAAGTCCCCGAGGGAGAGGTCGCCGAATAACCATGAGTGCCACAATGATCACAGCGAAAGACGTCGCCGCCCTTCGCGCCCGCACGGGCGCAGGCATGGGCGATTGCAAGAAGGCTCTCGAAGAAGCCGGCGGGGACCAGGAGAAGGCCATCGACGTCCTCCGCACCAGGGGAATGATGAAGGCCGAGAAGCGCGCGGACCGCGCCGCCTCCGAGGGACAGATCGTCACGTGGGTGAGCGACGATCGCATGCTCGGTGTCATCATCGAGCTGAATTCCGAGACGGACTTCGTCGCGCGCAATGAAGAGTTCGTGGCGCTCGCGAAGCTCGTCGCGGCGCACATCGGCAGGGACACCACGCTCGACGGCGTCGCGGAAGTCGGCGCCGATCACGCGCTGCTGAACAAGCAGTGGTCGCACGACAAGTCGCTGACGCTCGCCCAGGTGGTGAAGGCTGCCGCGGCGAAGACGGGCGAGAACGTCACGCTCCGTCGGGTGGCGCGCATCACGACGACCGGCACCATCGGATCGTACCTGCACCACAACGGCAAGGTGGCGGTGCTCGCGGAAATCACGGGGGCGAAGGGACCCGCCGCGGTCGCGCTCGGCAACTCCGTGGCCGAGCATGTTGCCGCGGGCGTGCCGACCATCGCCGTGGCCGTGCGCAAAGAGGAGGTCAACCAGGATCTCGTCGCGCGCGAGAAGGCGATCTTCGTGGCGCAGGCCAAGGAGAGCGGGAAGCCGGAGGCGATCGTCGAGAAGATGGTCGCCGGTCGCCTCGACAAGTTCTTCAAGGAGATCACGCTCCTCGAACAGCCCTGGGTTCGCGACGATTCGAAGACGATCGGCCAGCTCGTGAAGGAGACGCCGGGCGCCGATGTCCGCCGCTTCGTGCGCTTCCAGATGGGCGAGGGCTGAGGCCGCACGCCCATGCCCGGGTCGACCGCAGGCAGATCCGCCAAGAAGGCGCTCAAGTATCCCCGGGTGCTGCTCAAGCTCTCCGGTGAGGCGCTTGCCGGCGATCATCGCACGGGCTTCGACTTCGACTCGATCACGAAGTACGCGAAGGAAATCAAGAAGATCGTCGACACCGGCGCGCAGATCGGCCTCGTGATCGGCGGCGGAAACATCGTGCGCGGCTCGCAGCTCTCGAAGATGGGGCTCGACCGCGTGAGCGCCGACTATATGGGCATGCTCGGCACGGTCATCAATGCCCTCGCGTTCCAGGACATCCTGGAGCGCGAGGGGCTCGACACCAGGGTGATGACGGCCATCCGGATGGAGGAACTCGCCGAGCCGTACATCCGCCGCCGCGCCATGCGCCATCTCGAGAAGGGGCGCGCCGTGATCTTCGCGGCCGGCACCGGCAACCCGTACTTCAGCACGGACACCGCGGCGGTGCTGCGCGGCATCCAGATGAAGGCGGACCTGATCATCAAGGCGACGAGCGTCAACGGCGTGTACTCCGCCGACCCGAAGAAATCGCCCGACGCGAAAATGTACGAACGCATCAGCTATCGAGACGTGATGCTCGAGGAACTCGGCGTGATGGACCAGACGGCGATCACGCTCTGCAAGGAAAACTCGCTGCCGCTGATTGTGCTGAACATCAATACGCCCGGCGCCGTGATAAAGGCGATCCGGGGCGAACGGGTGGGGACCCTCGTCTCATGAGCATTCCGATCATCCTGAAGGACTGTCGCGCGCAGATGGACAAGGGCATCGAGGCCGTGAAACGCGAGTTCGCCTCGGTGCGCTCGGGCAAGGCCTCGCCAAGCATGCTCGATTCCGTGAAGGTCGAGATGTACGGATCGCTGATGGCCTTCAACCAGGTCGCCAACGTCTCCGCGCCCGAGCCGCGCCTGCTCGTCGTCACGCCGTTCGACAAGACGCAGATCAAGGCGATCGAGAAGGCGATCCGCGAATCCGGACTCGGCCTCGATCCGTCGGTGCAGGGTGCGATCGTCCGCGTCCCGCTTCCGTCGATGAACGAGCAGCGCCGCAAGGAGCTCGCGAAGGTCGTCCACAAGTACGCCGAGGACGGGCACATCGCGATCCGGCACGCGCGAACATCCGCCCGTGAGACGCTCAAGAAACTCGCCGGCACGTCGGAAGACGACGTGAAGCACGCGGAGAAGGACCTTCAGAAGGCCCACGACGAATTCATCGGCAAGATCGACGCCCTGATGAAGGTCAAGGAAGCAGAAATCATGGAGGTGTGATGGCCGCCTCCGCCCCGGCCGACCTCCTCTCGCAGATCCGCGTCAACGGCGCGGTTCCGCGCCATGTGGCGATCATCATGGACGGGAACGGACGCTGGGCGCGCGACCGCATGCTGCCCCGTCCGCTCGGACACCGCAGCGGGATGAAGTCGGTGCGCGAAGTGGTCGAGGGCGCGATCGAAGTCGGCCTCGAGGTGCTCTCGCTGTTCGCGTTCTCGCAGGAGAACTGGCAGCGTCCGGCCGGCGAAGTGTCCGCGCTGATGTCGCTCCTCGAGGAGTACATCCAGCGCGAGGCGGACGAACTCGACGCGCAGGGCGTGCAGGTCCGCATGCTGGGCGAGCTCGAGCGTCTCACGCCCGCCGCCGCCGCCGCGGTGGACCGCGTGATGAAGCAGACGGCGCACAACACGAAACTGCGCCTGAATCTCTTTATCTCGTATGGCGCGCGCGCCGAGATCGTTCGGGCCGCCCGGCTCCTTGCCGCTGAAGTCGCAGCCGGAAGCCGGAAGCCCGAAGAGATCGACGAGGTGGCGATCTCACAGAAGATGTTCACGGCCGACTGTCCCGATCCCGACCTGCTCATTCGCACGTCGGGCGAGCAGCGCATCTCGAATTTCCTCCTCTGGCAGGTCGCATACACCGAGCTCTACATCTCGAGTGTGCTCTGGCCCGACTTCAGGCGGCGCGAGTTGTACGGGGCGATCCTCGATTATCAGAACCGGGACCGCCGCTTCGGCCGCGTCTCGGCCTGATTTCGCACCCGCCCTCTTCGCCGGAACCCAAAGAGAAACGTGTCAGAATTCTGGAAGCGCCTAGCGTTCTCCGTCGTGGGGGTGCCGACGGTCATCTGGCTCATGTGGCTCGGCGGCGCGCCGCTCGCGATTTTCATCTCCGTCGCCAGCGCAATCGCCGCGTACGAGTTCTACCGGCTCGCGATCGGCGCCGGCAGCGTTCCGTTGTGGGGCCACGGCGTGATCTTCAGCGCGGCAATCCCGCTGTTCGTCTACGCGAGGCAGCTCGGCCTCTGGGTGCCGAACGTGGGCATCGTGATGCTGCTGATCCTCGAGCTGCTCACCGTCGCCCTGTGGGTGCGCGGATCGCAAGGCAAGCCGCTCGAGGTCGTGGGGATCACGCTGCTCGGCGTGTTCTATACCGGCGGCATGATGTCGTTCGCGTTCGCGCTGCGCTATCACCCGTACGCGATCGGCACGGCGGCGGGCACCGCCCTCGTCGCGCTCCCGTTCGTCCTCACATGGGGCACCGACATCGGCGGCTACGTGTTCGGACGAATGATCGGCGGGCGCAAGCTGATGCCGGCGGTGAGTCCGGGAAAGACGGTCGCGGGCGCGGTGGGAGGACTCGTGCTCGCGGTCCTGATCGCGGTGTTCTACGAGCGGTACACGCTGCGCCCGCAGGCGCAGCTCGGCATGCTGCTGCAGGGCGCGATCCTCTTCGGCGTTCTCGTGAGCGTCGCGGGACAAGTGGGGGATCTCGTCGAGTCCATGCTCAAGCGTGAGGCGGGCGTCAAGGACAGCTCGCATCTCATCCCGGGCCACGGCGGCATGCTCGATCGCATCGACTCGCTGCTCTTCACCCTTCCCATCTCCTACGTGCTGCTGGGCTGGCTGCTGATTCCGGTTCCACGATGACCCGCGAGGCAGGCCGCAGCCGCGGCGTGGCGGTACTCGGTTCCACGGGCTCGATCGGCACGACGGCACTCCGTGTGATCGCGAGGCAGCCGGGACGATTCCACGTTGTGGCACTGACGGCCTTCGCGAACTCCGCCCTGCTCGCCTCGCAAGAGGCCGCGACCCAGCCATCGTACGTGGGGCTCGTGAGCCCGAACGGCAAGAAGCCGCCGGCGTCCTGGCGGATCGGAGCGTCTGCGCTCGTCGAGGCGGCGACGCGCGACGACGTGGACATCGTGCTCAACGCGGTGGTCGGAGCGGCGGGACTCGACGCGACGCTCGCCGCGCTCGAGGCGGGGAAGCGCGTGGCACTCGCGAACAAGGAGACGCTCGTGATGGCGGGTGAACTCGCCGCGGCCGCCTGCGCGCGCGGCGGCGGCGAGATCGTGCCGGTGGACAGCGAGCACTCCGCGATCCTGCAGTGCCTGGGCCGGCGCGACCGCAACGATGTGCGGCGCCTGATCATCACCGCGAGCGGCGGTCCGTTCCGCACCTGGACGCCCGCGGCCATCGGCGGCGCGACGCTCGCGGACGCGCTGCGGCATCCGACCTGGTCGATGGGGCGCAAGATCACCGTCGACAGCGCGACGCTCGCGAACAAGGCGCTCGAAGTGATCGAGGCGCACTTCCTGTTCGGCCTGCCATACGAGAGCATCGAAGTCGTCGTGCATCCGCAGAGCGTCGTGCACTCGATGGTGGAATTCGTGGACGGCAGCGTGCTCGCGCAGATGGGCGTGCCGTCGATGGAGCTTCCCGTCCTCTATGCGCTGACGCATCCCGAACGCGTTCGCGACGACGGGGTACCGCGATTCGACCCGGTGGCGCATTCGCCGCTGACGTTCGAGCCGGTGCGGCTCGCCGATTTTCCGGCGCTGCGTCTCGGACTCGAGGCTGCGCGCTCGGGCGGCGCCGCTCCGGCAGTGTTCAACGCGGCCAACGAGCAGGCGGTCGCGCTCTTTCTCGAGGGGAAAATGCAATTTGCCGATATCGCGGCGAGCATCGACGCGGCGCTCGCGCAGCTCGGCTCCATGAGCGGTAGGGATAAAGTGTCGCTGCTCGCGGCGGATGCGGCCGCGCGTGCGCATGTCTCGGCTCGCGCGGAGCGCAACTGATGCTGTACTGGATAGCGCCGCTCGTCGTCCTCGGGCTCGTGGTGTTCGTGCACGAGTTCGGGCACTTCCTCGCCGCGAAGGCATTCGGCGTGTACGCGCCGAGGTTCTCGCTCGGCTGGGGAAAGCCGCTCCTCAAGTGGCGCCGCAAGGGATCCGAGACCGAGTACGTGATCTCGATGCTCCCGATCGGCGGCTACGTGCGCATGGCATCGCGCAACGACGAAACGGCGGCGATGCTCGAGGGCGGCAACGAGGTGGTGAAGGAGGGCGCCGAACTCGATCCGGACTGGGATCCGGAAGCGATGATCCCGCACGGACCGAAGCCGGTTCCGGCGGACCGCTGGTTCGAGTCGAAGCCGACGTATGCGCGCGTGGTGATCCTGCTCGCGGGCGTGACCATGAATGCCGTGCTCACGATCTTCGTCGCGACGGGAATATTCGCCGTGTACGGCAGGCGTGATGCGCCGACCGTCATCGACACGCTCGTGGCGGGAAAGCCGGCGGAGAAGGCGGGCCTGCAGCGCGGCGACAGCGTGATCTCGGTGGACGGCGTTCCGGTGAGGGGGTGGACGCAGCTCGTCGCGAAGGTGGGCGCGGACACGGGTCACGAGGCTCGCTTCGAGATCGCGCGCGGCGCGCAGCGGCTGACGATCACGGTTGTGCCTGAAGTAATCGACGTGAAGGATCCAACGACGGGCACGATCCGGCGTGTCGGCAAGATCGGCGCCGGGGCGCTCGGCCCCGACAACATCGGCAAGCGCGCGGTGCGCTCGTCCATGTCCGTCGGTGAGTCGATTTCGGCCGGCTGGCACGCGACCTGGCAGATGAGCGGCTCGGTACTCGACGTCCTCGGCGGGCTCTTCCGCGGGACGGTCAGTGTGAAGCAGCTCGGCGGCCCGATCGCGATCGCCCGCACGTCGGTCGCCGCCGCCAGGACGGGGCTGGAATCGTTGTTCACGCTGATCGCGTTCCTGAGCATCAACCTGGCGGTGCTGAACCTCCTGCCGGTGCCGATTCTGGACGGCGGTCAGGTGCTGATCACGATCGCGGAAGGGGTGAAGGGGAGTGCGTTCAGCGATCGGACGCGGGAGAATTTCATGAGGGTGGGTTTGGTGGCGATCGGGGCGTTGTTCCTCATAGTGATGTTCAATGATCTGAAGGGATTGGTGACCTCACTCTTCTCATAACTGCGGGGGCGAGGGGCAAGACCAGTGGGGAGGGGCAAGACCAGTGGGGAGTGGCAAGGGTGAGTGGCAAGTGGGGAGAACTGAGTGGCGAGCGGCGAGTGGGGAGCCCGCGCCACTTCTCTGCGAGTCTCGTCTCTCGCCTCTACTTCGAACTCCCCGCTCCAGCCTCGGTTCTCCCCACTTCCCACTCACCCTCGCCACTCTCGTCTGGTCTCGCCACTCGCCCCTAACTCCCCTCTCATTTCTCGTCGCTCGAAGGGTTGATTTCAGTGGGGAGAGTAGATAAGTTCGTATGCTATAACAAACTGACCGCAAAGAACTTAGGATTCCCAACAATGGCTTTCGTAAAGACCCCCGCGATCGAGAAGAATCGCAAGCACGCCACCGACACCGGCTCCTCGCAGGTCCAGATCGGGGTGCTCACGGAACGGATCAATTTCTTGACCGATCATTTCCGCCAGCACGCCAAGGACCACCATGGGCGCCGGGGTCTCCTCAAGATGGTCGGCAAGCGCCGCCGTCACTTGGACTATCTGAAGCGCACAGACGTCGAAGGCTATCGGAAGATCATCTCCGATCTTGGCCTGCGCTACTAATCTCGCAACGCATTTCATGACTCGCGCGGACGCACAATGCGGCCCGCGCGTTTTGTGTTTCTCCTGAGGCAATTTCACGTATGATGCATCGCATCGAGCGCACGTTCGCCGGCCGGCCACTGATCATCGAGACGGGCCGCATGGCCAAGCAGGCCGCCGGTTCCTGCCTCGTGCAATTCGGCGACACGATGGTCCTCGCCGCCGTCACCGTCGGCGACAAGGAATCGACGCTCCCGTTCTTCCCGCTGACCGTCGAGTACAAAGAGAAGACCTACGCCGCCGGCAAGATCCCGGGCGGCTTCATCAAGCGTGAAGGACGCCCGCGCGACGAGGAGATCCTCTCGTGCCGCATCATCGACCGCTCGATCCGCCCGCTCTTCCCCGAGGGCTTCAAGAACGAAGTCCAGGTCTTCATTTACGTCATCTCCGCCGACCAGGAGAACAAGGCCGACGTCCTCGCGCTCGTCGCGACGTCGTTCGCGCTGAACGTCTCGCGCATCCCGTTCGCGGGACCGATCGCCGGCGTTCGCGTCGGCCGCGTGTCGGGTGAGGACGGAACGCCGCACTGGGTGCTCAACCCCACGATCCAGGCGATCGAGGTCTCCGACTTGGACCTCGTCGTCGCCGGCTCGCAGGACTCGATCATGATGGTCGAAGGCGGCGCCATCGAGATCCAGGAAGAGGAAGTCGTCGAGGCGCTCGGCATCGCGCAGCGCGGCATCAAGGAACTCATCGCGATGCAGGAAGAGCTGCTCGCCAAGGGCCGCGCGGACAAGATGGCGTGGAAGAAGGCCGCGATGCCGCAGGACATCGTCGATCTCGTGAACGCCGAGGCGAAGGACCAGATCCTCGCGGCGATCAACCAGAAGGACAAGCACACGCGCATCCAGGCCGTCGAGGCCGTCAAGGAAGCGACGAAGACGAAGCTCAAGGCCCAACTTGCCGTGGAGCAGCACGGTTTCATCGGCGCGGTCCTCGGCGACATCGAATACGAATCGCTGCGCGCCCAGGTGCTCGACACCGGCCTCCGCGTCGACGGCCGCAAGCCGAACGAAGTGCGCGCCATCTCGATCGACATGGGCCTCCTTCCGCGTGCGCACGGTTCCGTGCTCTTCACGCGCGGCCAGACGCAGGCGCTCGTCGCCGCGACGCTCGGCACCGCGAACGACGTGCAGCGACTGGACTCGATCGACGAGAAGAACGAGACGACGAAGTCGTTCATGCTCCACTACAACTTCCCGCCGTTCTGCACCGGTGAGGTCCGTCCGATGCGCGGCACCAGCCGCCGCGAGATCGGCCACGGCAACCTCGCCGAGCGCGCGCTTCAGGCCGTGCTCCCGCCGTTCACAGAGTTCCCGTACACCATCCGCATCGTGAGCGACGTGCTCGAGTCCAACGGCTCGAGTTCGATGGCCTCGGTGTGCGGCGGCTCGCTCTCGTGCTTCGACGCGGGCATCCCGCTGAAGGCCGCGGTGGCCGGCGTCGCGATGGGGCTCATCAAGGAAGGAAAGAAGTACGCGATCCTCACCGATATCCTCGGCACGGAAGACCATCTCGGCGACATGGACTTCAAGGTTGCCGGCACGAAGGACGGCATCACGTCGATCCAGATGGACATCAAGATCCACGGGCTCGACCTGAAGATCATGACCGAGGCACTGCACCAGGCGAAGGAAGGCCGCCTGCACATCCTCGGCGAGATGGATAAGGCGCTTCCCGCCGCTCGTCCGGAGATGTCGCCGTACGCGCCGCGCATCATCACCGTGCAGATCAACCCGGAGAAGATCGGCGAGCTCATCGGACCGAAGGGCAAGAATATCCGCGGCATTCAGGAAGAGAGCGGCGCGGAAATCACGGTCGACGACACGGGTCTCGTCACGATCGCAGCGGTCGGACAGGACTCCATGGAGCGGGCGAAGCAGATGGTGCAGGCCATCACCGTCGAGCCGGAAGTCGGCGCGATTTACGAAGGCCCGGTGAAGAGCACGACCGCGTTCGGCGCATTCGTCGAGATCATGCCGGGCTCGGAAGGCCTCGTGCACATCTCCGAGCTGCAGCACGGCCGCACGGAGAAGACCGAAGACGTCGTGAAGAAGGGCGATCGCGTGAGGGTGAAGGTGATCGAGCGCGACGAGCGTGGGCGCCTCCGCCTCTCGATGAAGGCACTCATTCCGAAGCCGGGCTCGGATGGCGCGGCTGTGGAGCCGGCGTACGCCGACGCCGCCGGCGGCGCTCCCTCGGGCGCTCCCTCGGGGGCTCCTGCCGGCGAATCGACCGGCGGCAGTGAAGAGCGCCCGCGTCGCGAAGGCGGCGATCGGGGCGGTCGCAGTGGTGGACGCGGTGGGCGCGGCGGCCGCGGACGCTAAAGGGGCTGAATGGCTGAAAGCACCGCCCTCCTCGCGCCGCACGTGACAGAGAAGGGAGTCGAACGCACCGTACTGCCCAATGGATTGACCGTACTCTCGGAACCGTATCCGGGAGTGCGGTCGATTGCTATCGGCGCCTGGGTCCGCGCGGCGTCGATGCACGAGCGGCGTGAGGAGATGGGTGTATCGCACATGCTCGAGCACCTCGTGTTCAAGGGCACGAGGAACCGGAGCGCGAAAGCCATCGCATCGGCGCTCGAGTCGCTCGGCGGTTCGCTCGACGCCTACACCGCGCGCGAGCACACCTGTTTCCAGGCCCGGGTGCTCGACGAGCATCTGGCCGAAGCGGCGGACGTGATCGCCGATCTCGTCTTCCGGCCGTCGCTCCGCGCCGAGGACCTGAATCTCGAGCGGAAGGTGGTGCTCGAGGAAATCGCGATGGTCGAGGACTCGCCGGACGACATTGTGTTCGAGCTGCACAACGAGGCGCTCTGGGGCGAGCATCCGTACGGCTACTCGATCCTCGGAACGAGAGAGAGCGTCGGGTCGATGCAGGTCGAGACGGTGCGCGCGCTGCACGAGCGTGCGTACCACCCGTCGCAGATCGTCGTCGCCGCGAGCGGCAACATCGAGCACGACGACCTGCTCGCCGAGCTCGAGCGCACCGGCTGGAACGACCTTCCTCGGGGCGACGACAGCCGCCTGGCCGTACCGTCTCCGGTGACGGCTCCGGCGACCGACCGTCACATCGAACGCGATTCTCAGCAGACGCACCTGGTGTTCGGCTCTTCGACGGTCGCGCACGCCGATCCGCGCCGCTATCCGTTGATGCTGATCGATACGCTGCTCGGCGGCGGCATGAGTTCGCGCCTCTTCCAGCGCATCCGCGAGGAGCTCGGTCTCGCGTATTCCGTCTATACCTTCCAGAGTTTTCACGTGCACGTGGGAACGCACGGCGTGTATGTCGCGACCGCTCCCGAGACGGCGGAGCAGGCGACCGCCGCCGTGAGGGAGGAACTGTCACGCCTCGCGCAGGAAGGAATCGCCGAACCGGAGCTCCAGATGGGCAAGCGGCAGCTGAAGGGCCAGATCACGCTGTCGATGGAAAGCGTATCGAGCCGGATGTACCGCGCGGCGGGCGTGGAACTGTTCGGCGAGCCGTACATACCGATCGACGAAGTCCTGGCCAAGATCGACGCCATCACCGTCGAAGACACGAAGGAAGTCTGTGCCGAGTTCTTCCCGCCCGAGCGCCAGACGCTGGTCAGCCTGGGCCCGCAGTAGTTCGTTCGCAGTAGTTCGTTCGCAGTAGTTTGTTCGCAGTAGTTCGTTCGCAGTAGCGTCGTTTGCAACACCCGCAGTCCGCATTGCACTTTCCCGCTTCTCGCATCCCGACCCCGCATCCCGCATCGAGTCACTATATGAAAATCGGAATCCCAAAGGAAATTAAGACCAACGAGAATCGCGTGAGCCTCGTCCCCGCCGGCGCCGAATCGCTGGTGGCCGCCGGCCACTCCGTCCTCGTGGAAACCGGCGCAGGCCTTGGCAGCAGCTTCACCGACGACCAGTACACCGCGGTGGGCGCCAAGATCGCCCCGAGCGCCGACGCCACCTGGGCCGACGCCGACATGATCATGAAGGTGAAGGAGCCGATCGCGCCCGAGTGGAAACGCATGAAGAAGGGCCAGGTGATCTTCACCTACTTCCACTTCGCCGCTGACGAAAAGCTCACGAAGGCGCACATGGCTTCCGGCGCAGTGTGCATCGCGTACGAGACCGTGGAGTTGCCGAACCGCGAGCTCCCCCTGTTGGTGCCAATGTCCGAGGTCGCCGGCCGCATGGCCGTGCAGGAAGGCGCCAAGTACCTCGAGAAGCTCTACGGCGGACGCGGCGTGCTGCTCGGCGGCGTTCCCGGCGTTCCCCCGGCCAAGGTGGTGATCCTTGGCGGCGGCGTAGTCGGCATCAACGCGGCGAAGATAGCGGCGGGAATGGGCGCGCAAGTCACGATTCTCGATACGTCGCTCGAGCGGCTTCGCTACCTGAGCGACGTGATGCCCGCGAACGTTCAACTGATCTTCTCGAACCGCCACAATATTCTCGATCAGATCGCGACGGCCGACCTCGTGGTCGGCGGCGTGCTGATCCCAGGTGCGGTCGCTCCGAAGCTCGTCCGCAAGGGTGACCTCAAGACGATGCGTCCGGGCTCGGTGATCGTGGATGTCGCGATCGACCAGGGCGGCTGCGTGGAGACGATCCACGCGACCACGCACGAGAACCCGACGTACGTGGTGGATGACGTGATTCACTACGGTGTCGCCAACATGCCCGGCGGCGTGCCGCGCACGTCGACGCTCGCGCTCACCAACGCGACGCTCCCGTACGCGCTGACGCTGGCAAGCAAGGGCTGGAAGAAGGCGCTGGCCGAGAGCCCGGCCCTCCTGAAGGGTCTCAACGTGGTCGATGGGAAGGTGACGTACCGGGGCGTGGCGGAGGCGTTTGGAATGGAGTTCCATGAGCCGGCGACTTTCCTCAAGTAGCTCAAGAAGGGAGATGGGAGTGGCGAGGGAAGGGGCGAGTTCAGGGGTGAGTGGCGAGACCAGGGGGGAGTGGCGAGGGTGAGTGGGAAGTGGGGAGAACCGAGCGGGGAGTGGCGAGTGGAGAGATCTACTCGCCACATCTCGCATCGCAGCGAGCCGGCCGCAGTTCTCCCCACTTCCCGCTCGCCTCTCGGTTCTCCCCACTCCCCCCTCACCCTCGCCACTCCCCACTGGTCTCGCCACTTCCCACTGAACTCGCCACTCGCCCCTGAACTCCCCACTCAGTCGCCGTTGCTGGCCTCAGGCGCCCTCAGTAGCTTTCCCTCGTAAGACTCGACAATTCCTAACTGCCAATCCCGAGCCGCTCGCCTTGCGAGTGAATCCATAAATGCGTTGGCCTTTCTTCAAGTCCGGCTCGTTCTTCCCAGCCAACGCCATCGCCGTTGATCTCGGCACGGCCAACACCCTCGTGTACGTGAAGGGCGAGGGCATCGTGCTCAACGAGCCCTCGGTCGTCGCGATGGATCGCGACACCAAGAAGATCAAGGGCGTCGGCCTCGAAGCGAAGCGCATGCTCGGCCGCACGCCCGAAGGCATCATCGCGGTGCGGCCGATGAAGGACGGCGTCATCGCCGACTTCGACGTCACCGAGAAGATGCTGCGCTACTTCCTCGCGCTGATCATCGAGAACCACGTGTTCAAGGTGAAGCCGCGCGTCATCGTGTGCGTGCCCTCCGGGATTACGGAAGTCGAGCGGCGCGCCGTGCGCGACTCGGCGCTTGGCGCGGGCGCGAAGGAAGTCTTCATGGTCGCGGAGCCGATGGCCGCCGCGATCGGCGTGGGCCTTCCCGTCGAAACGCCGACGGGCAACATGGTGATCGACATCGGCGGCGGCACCACCGAGATCGCCGTCATTGCGCTCTCGGGAATCGTGAGCGACACGTCGATCCGCGTGGGCGGCGACGAGCTCGACATGGCGATCGTGCAGTTCATGCGGAAGAGCTACAACCTGTTGATCGGCGAGCCGACGGCCGAGCTGATCAAGATTCAGATCGGATCCGCCGCGCCCCTCGGCGAAGAGCGCGAGATGGAAGTGAAGGGACGCGATCTCGTCTCCGGCATTCCGAAAACCGTGCGTGTGCACTCCGCCGAGATTCGCGAGGCATGCCAGGAGCCCGTGCAGCAGATCGTCGACGCCGTGCGGCGCGCGCTCGAGATCACGCCCCCCGAACTCGCCAGCGACATCGTCGATCGCGGCATCGTGATGACCGGCGGCGGCGCGCTGATTCGCGGGCTCGACGTGCTGCTCACGCAGGAGACCGGACTGCCGATTCACGTCGACGAGGATCCATTGACCTGCGTCGTGCGCGGCTGCGGGCGCATTCTCGACGATGAGGAGAAGTACTGGTCGGTGCTGAGCACTTAAGTCGATATTGAGGCCGTAGAGAGTCGATGCGGCGCCCCGCGCGAACGAATCCCCGAGTCGACCTCGTGCTCGCCGCGGCGTGCGGTCTCACCGCCCTCGTGTGCCTGGTCCTTCCCGCGCCGGCGCGCAACACGGCGGCCGCGGCGCTCAGGACGACACTCGTCGCACCGCTCGCGTCGATGCAAGTGAAGGCCGAACTCTCGCGTCGCGCGTTCCTTGCGCACGATGCGGCGCTGAGGATCGTGGACAGCGTGACGCTGCGCTCGCAGCGGCTCACCGGCGTGGAGGAAGAGAACGAGCGGCTGCGCAAGCTGCTGGGGCTCGCCTCCGCGCTGAAATGGGGATTCATCCCGGCCGAGGCGCTGCAGGGACGCGGGCTCGGGGATGATTTCACGGTCACGCTGTCGGCCGGGAAGAACGCCGGCGTCGAA